>JAJUGS010000025.1 GCA_029265875.1 Prolixibacteraceae bacterium | reverse complement strand
AAGTGGTTCCGCTGGTACTCATGGGATTCGAAGCTTTTGATAACCTGAGAATCAGCCAGGGTGCTGAATGGATAAAAGCTTACAAATGGCCGGTTTACAGCTTTATCTCCGTGGCTTTCTGGAACCTTGTGGGAGCCGGAATTTTCGGATTCCTGATTAATCCGCCCATTGCATTGTATTACATGCAGGGGCTGAATACCACACCGGTTCACGGTCACACCGCGCTTTTCGGGGTTTACGGAATGCTGGGCATCGGGCTGATGTTGTTTGTATTACGCGACATGAACAAAGACGTGGTTTGGAAAGACCGCTGGATAAAGTTTGCGTTCTGGAGCATTAACATCGGACTGGCAGCCATGGTTATCATCAGCGTTCTCCCGATTGGACTGGCACAAACCGTTGCCAGTGTTCAGGAAGGTTTGTGGTACGCCCGCTCGGCCGAGTTTATGCAACAGCCTTACATCGAAACTTTTAAATGGCTCAGGGTAATTGGCGACACGCTCTTTGCATTGGGAACTGTTGCCCTTGCCTGGTTTATATTCGGGCTGAAAGGTGGCTGGAGTATTGAGAAGAAAAGTGATTTGTAGAGATTTATTGAGAATGATAGGAGAATAAACAAACCACATAGACACATAGGTCACAGAAGTTTTCTATGTGTTCTATGTGCCTTATGTGGTTTAAAAAAGTAAAAAGTCTATGAGTGAACATATTGACAATTCGAAATTCAGAAAATCGAAACTAAAAGAAGTTATTTTGAAACTGCACCAGGGCGATTCGCCGGAAACAGCGCGACAGGAACTTCTTGAAAACCTCAGCAATATTCCTTATGGAGAGGTGATTGAAGTGGAGCAGGAATTAATTGCTGAGGGACTTCCTGAAGAAGAAGTCCTGAATCTTTGCGATGCACATTCTGCCGTTTTGCACGGTAATGTGGATCTGTCGGCATCAAAATCAATCCCCGAAGGGCATCCGGTGGATGTGCTGATCCAGGAAAACAAACTGCTGAAACGTTTGTCGGATAACACAACCGAAGAAATTCTGGCTTTAAAGTACCGGCGCGGGGAAGATTATGATGAGGCCATTCTAAGAATCCGGGGGTTTTTCAACCAGTTGATGGATGTTGACAAACATTACCAGCGCAAGGAATACCTGATTTTTCCGTACCTCGAAAAGGTGGGGATTACCGGTCCGCCAAAAGTAATGTGGGGCAAACACGACGAAATCCGCGATTTGCTGAAGGGCAGCATTGAAATTTTGCAAACTGCGGAACTTACACCGGAAGATTTGCAGGCATCTGCAGAAATTATTCTGCTTCCGGCATTGAAAGGGGTTTTCGAAATGACCATCAAAGAAGAGGAAATCCTTTTCCCGATGCTGATGGACACGCTTGCCGATGGCGACTGGTACGAAATTCAGAAACAGTCGCTCGAAATTGGTTATTGTCTTTACGACCCGCAGGTGGAATGGAAACCCGCCGGAATTGAGCCTGAGAACATCAATGCCCTGCAAAAAGAAGGCGGCAATATTCAGCTGCCCACGGGTGGTTTCACTGCCGAAGAGTTATTAGCGATTCTCAACACAGTGCCTTTCGACATGACTTTTGTTGACCGCAACGACAAGGTGAAATATTTTTCGCAGAACGCCGAACGTATTTTTCAGCGCAACCGTGCGATTCTGAACCGCGATGTACGCCATTGTCACCCGCCGGCCAGCGCCCACATTGTCGATAAAATTCTCGAAGATTTCAGAAGCGGACGGCAAAATCGCGCGCCATTCTGGATAAATATGAAAGGGAAAATGATTCACATCGAATATTTTGCACTTCGCAACGAAGCCGGCGAATACTTAGGCACGCTCGAAGTTTCGCAGGATTTGACCGGCTACCGCGCCCTCGAAGGCGAACAACGGATTTTATCGTATAAATAATAGTTTTAAGAATGAACACAAAGGCACTAAGTCACAAAGAATATGAAGAATTAAAAATAGACATTGAGTCTTCGTGTCTTCGTGTTGAAAAATAAAAGCAAAATGGAACAGAAAATAATAATTACACCAAAAACAAAAGTGCTGGAATTGATAGAAAACTATCCGCAATTGGAAGAAGTTTTGATACAATACGCTCCGGCTTTTAAAAACCTGAAAAACCCGGTTTTAAGGCGGACAGTGGCTAAAATTGCCACTTTGCAACAGGCTGCCGCCATCGGAAATGTAAAGGTGGAAGAACTGGTAAACCGGCTCAGGAAAGAGGTGGGACAGGAGTTTTTAACCGCCGAATCGGGTGGGGGATACAACTATGTAAAACCTGCATGGTTTGCCATCGACAAGGTTACACAACAACTGAATGCTTCTGAAATGCTGGCAGTTGGCGAGCATCCGGTAAACCAGGTGATTTCGGATTTGAACAATCTGGGGGGAGACACGATTTACTTGTTGATTGCACCCTTTTTAACCGCCCCGCTTATCGACAAGGCAACAAGCCTTGGTTTCAGGCATTGGGTTAACCAGGTGAGCAGCGAAGAGTTTCATATTTATTTCAGCCGTGGCTGACAAATAAAAAAGGTGCAGTGTTTTTATCAACTGCACCTTTTTTTTTCGCTACGCTTTTTTCAGCGCTTCCAGAATCCTTTCAGGTGTTATTGGTAACCGGAAAACACGGGCACCACAGGCTTCAAAAACCGCGTTGGCAACTGCCCCGCCCATACAGATAATAGCCGGTTCGCCACCACCCTGCGGCGGTTCGTCCTGCGCAGCAACTGTGTATGATTCAATCACCGGCGGAATATTGGAGAACAACGGCAGACTGTAATTATTGAAATTGGATGAAATCACCTTTCCCCAGTTGAACTCGATGTCTTCGTAAAGCGAGTAGCCAAGCCCCATGTTTACGCAGCCTTCTGCCTGAATGGCAGCACCTTCGGGGTTTATCACCTGTCCCATGTCCTGACCCACCACTGCGCGGTTGACTTTTACCTCGCCGGTTTTTTCGTTTACGGTAACTTCAACAATTATGGTGGCAAAAGTACCGGCATCAATCCCCAGCGCAATTCCACGTCCGGTTCCTTTGGGCGGTTTGGCTTTTGTCCAGCCAAATTTTTCAGCAGCCAGTTTCAGCGAGTTGATGGCGCGCGGGTCTTTCAGGTTTTTCAGTCTGAATTCCAGCGGGTCCATGCCGATTTTGTGCGCCATGATGTCCATGTGCGATTCGCGTGCAAACGTGTTGGTCGGGTTACCGGGCGCGCGCCAGGCACCGGTCCCGAACGGATGAATATCTTTCCCGTTCCAGGTAACTGTCTGGTGGTTCGGGAATCCATAAAATGGGTCGGTTCCACGGTCACCGGCGCAGTAGGTATTAAAATCCCAGTATTTGATAATGCCGTCTTTGGTAATTCCGGAGTTGATTTTCACCACCGCAGCCGAGCGGAACATATCGTACATAAATTCTTCCTGGCGTGTCCAACTGATTTGTACGGGTGTTCCTTCCACCATTTTTGCTATGCGGGCAGCTTCTGTAGCCTGCCGGTTGTAAATTTTTCCGCCAAAACCGCCACCCAGAAAAATCTGTTTTACATGAATTTTTTCTTTGGGCAATTTCAACAAATCGGCCAGTTCCTGCCGGGTTCCGAAGGGTGTTTGTGATGAGGCCCAGATGGTGAGTTCTCCTTTTTCGTATAAGGCAGTGGCTGCATGAGTTTCAATGGAAGCGTGCGCCTTGTAGCCATCAAGGTATTCGTTTGAAAAGAGAATTTCCGATTCTTTTTTGCCCGTTTCCAGGTTGCCTCCTTTGTGCCGGGTATTGCTTTGGGTGGCTGTTTTCAGAATGTGGGCAAAAATGGTTTCATTATCAGCTTTTGAAGGCTGCAGTTCCCAATTCGTTTTCACCAGGTTTCTGGCTTCTTCTGCTTTTTCGGGATTGGCATGAAGAACCACGACAAAGTCGCCATCTTTAAAAACTTTTACACCCGGTTTTGCTTCGGCAGCCGAAGTGTCAACCGAAGTGAGTTTTGCACCGTGGGCCGGTGGCCTTACAATTTTGGCATACAATAATCCGGGCAGGCGAATATCTGCCGAGTAAAGGGCTTTTCCGGTTACTTTCTTCACGGCATCGGTACGCAAAAACGATTTTCCGATAATTTTATGCTGGGCCGCTTTTTTGAGCGGCGGTTTTTCGCTGAGAGAGCGCACAATTTTTTGCCCTTTAGTTAATTCGGCGTAGGTGATTTTTTTGTTTTTGTCGGCCTTTGCATAAACAACGCCGTTTTCGGCCACCAATTCAGCGACCGGGATTTTTAAGGCTTCCGAAGCCAGTTCAATCAGCACAATGCGGGCTTCAGCAGCGGCAGCACGTATGAGCGGGTCGTGGAAACGCGTGGTCATCGAGCCCCAGGTCCCGTCGTCGTGCGGCACCAAGTCGGTTTCACCCATTATCATGTCCACTTTGTCAAGGCCAATTTCGAGTTCTTCGGCCAGTGTTTGTGCCAGCGACGTGTTAATTCCCTGGCCCATTTCAATTTTGCCCGAGTAGCAATCTACACGGCCATCTTCTTTTACCCTGAGGAAAGCGTTAA
Organism: Prolixibacteraceae bacterium; assembly: GCA_029265875.1. Taxonomy (GTDB): domain Bacteria; phylum Bacteroidota; class Bacteroidia; order Bacteroidales; family Prolixibacteraceae; genus Draconibacterium. The sequence continues at coordinate 21,281 of JAJUGS010000025.1, read as the reverse complement.
ACTTAGGGAACTCATCTTCGTTTCTTGATTTCATTCCCGAAATAAACGACAACTGGCTGAGCGAAAAAACGATGATGACGCCACCACCCAGGTTTCTGAGAAAATCGCGGCGGTCCATCCCCGATGGCGGCGTGTCGAAATCGTGAAAATAGTATTCGTTAATTTTATCCGGTTTCATTTTATTTTCCTCCTTTCATGGTTGCTGCTGCCATTTCAATTGCTTTAAAAATACGGGTGTGAGCGCCGCACCGGCAAAGGTTGTCGTTCATCCCGTCGATAATTTCCTGCCGGGTTGGCGATGGATTTCTTTTGAGCAAACCAACGGCATTCATTATCATGCCTGGTGTGCAGTAGCCGCATTGCAGTGCATCGTTTTCAACAAAAGCCTGCTGCACGGGGTGCAGTTTGTCGCCATCGGCAAGTCCTTCAATGGTGACCACTTTTTTCCCGGCCACTTCTTCCATGGTTGTTCCGCACGAACGAACCGGTTCGTCGTTGAGGAGTACCGTGCACGAGCCGCAATAACCTTCGCCACAGCCGTATTTGGTGCCGGTAAGGTTAAAGTGGGTGCGGAGCACCCAGAGCAGTTTTTCGGTTTTTTCGAGCTGAACTTCCACTGGTTTTCCGTTCAGTTCAAACTTTATTTTCTCTTCCATCGTTTATTGGTTTAATATGATTTTGATTCTTTTTCGTATTCTTCCGGTGTGTCGATATCGCGCAATATTTCGGGAAACGGACAATCCACCTCCAAAATATCATTTTTTCTGATTTCCATCAACTGCCTCAGCCCTTTTTCAATGTCAAGTTTTTCGATTTCGTTTCTGAACCGGGTTTCAATCAGTACCGGATGCCCGCGTTTTTCGCTGAAAGTTGGAATCACAATTCCTTTTTCCGATTTTTTCCATTCCTCAATCACCATTTTGGCAGCCTGATACGGAACCTGTGGCTGGTCACCCAGAAAAATCAGAACTGCGTTCACGTTTTTATGCAAATTCTGAAAGCCGCAAATAACCGACGATAACATTCCCAGCAGGTAGTTTTCGTTTACGACAATCGAAATGTTCCGTCCGGCGAGTTTTTCTGCAATCTCATCTTTGTGCGAACCCAAAACCACCACAACATTTTCAGCCACCTTCAACGCGTTGTCAACCACCGTTTCCACAATCGTTTTCCCGTTAAACGGCAGCAACATTTTCTGGGTTTTCATCCGTGTTGATGCACCCGCCGCCAAAACAATCGCACAAACTGATTTCGTTTTTTTCATCCTGTTTTTCAATCTCAATAAATCTCCATTAATCTCAACCAATCACTTTTCAAGTATCCAGTATCCTCTCCAATCTTCAAAAGTCTCTATCAATCTCTTTTTTCCTTCCCATTTCTCACTTCAATCAGCTGCGCCGCAATACTCACAGCAATTTCGTTTACTGTTTTCGATCCGATTTCAATACCGATAGGTGTATGAACCCGGTTCCACTGTTCTTCGGTAGCCCAGCCATTTTCGAGAAATAAACGGCGTACCTGCGCCACTTTTCGTTTGCTGCCCATCATGCCAATGTACGCAACATCTTCGTTGATAAACTCTTTCAGGAATTCAGCATCTTTGGCGTGGCCGCGGGTAACAATCACCACGAAAGTGTCTTTCCCGGGCGTCAGCATTTTTTTCATTTGTGCAATTTCTCCAGAAAAAACATGGTGCGCTTCCGGAAGGTTTTTAGCCGTGGCAAATTCAGGCCGGTCGTCCCAAACTGCCACTTCAAAGCCCAGCCAGTTGCCCAAATGTGTTAGCGCTTTACCCACATGACCGGCACCGGCAACGATTAATAGCGGCGGTGGAACAACGGTTTCCACAAAAGCCAGTCTTTTTTCTTTTTCCCCGGGTTCAGAAAATCGTATTTCTTTAAAATCACCGGCAACCGGATTGGCCAGTTTTGCTGCGACAATTTCTTTTAAATGTTCGGGTAACGCTCTTGATTTTTCAGGCCAGTTTTCGCCGGTGAGCCAATTACGGGTTAGCGTTGTCGCTGTTTCAGTTTGCGTGAAAAAAGTAAGCAAAATACCCGGTTCCCTGTCTGTTAGTGATGTGGCTACAGCTTCAAAAACCGGGAGATGAATTTCGGGGTTGGCATCAATCAAAATATTCATTCCTCCGCCGCAAATAGGGCCCTGTTTATCGCCGATTTCATGATTCAGGCTGAATTGAAAATAGCCTGACTTTTTGGAATGAACCAGTTTCGCGGCAATTTTTGTTACATTTAATTCAGTGTCTCCGCCTCCCACGGTCCCTTCCAATAACCCTTTTTTACCAAACAATGCCGAACTGCCCGGAATCTGCGGGGTTGAGCCAATAACAGCAGTCACTGTGGCAAGTACACAGCTTTTGTTTTTCCCCGAAAGGTTAACTACAAGCTTGTTGTAAAAATTATTTGAATGATTTTTCTGGTTCATCAGGTTTTAGGCAAAAAGTTAAAGTCAACTCAAATTTAATCTTTTTGGCATAACAGATTGTTAAAAAAGGAGAGAGTGCGTTTCAAGTTTGAAAAACATGAAAAACGGAGTATTCTTGTTTTTTCTGAATTGATTTGTAAATTAGAGATTCTCAGCTATTTAAAAAATTGAATAATGAAGAAAATTATTGTATGGTTGGTTGGCGTTTTTTTGACGTTTCAACTTTCTGCTCAAACCACCGGAACCCTCAATGTTTCGGTAGCTACTGAATCAACAGGAGGAACCTATTCACCCAAAAATGTTTTTGTGATCTGGGTTGAAGATGCTTCTGGTAATTTTGTTAAAACGCTGACAGCCAACGCCGAAAAGCGAATTCAATATCTTTACAAGTGGTCGGCGGCAACCTTGGCAAAAAATACGCAATACAACCGGGTTGATGCGGTTACCGGGGCAACACTCAGCGGTCATGGAACGAGAACAGGTATTTGGAATGGCACCGATTATAACAAAAATCTGGTGGCTGATGGTACTTACTACGTGTGTTTTGAACTCACCGACAAACATGCCCAGGGCAACTACTCGCGGTTTGCTTTTGTAAAAGGTGCCGATAATAAAGTAACCCCGGCCGATGTTACCGGTTTTTCCAATATTTCAATTCAATGGACAGCTACAGGAACAACGGATGCAGAGACCGTTAAAATTCAGGATGATATTCGGATCTTTCCCAATCCGTCAACTCATAAATTCAGTGTGCAGGGCAACGATATCCGCAAAATTGAAGTGCTTTCCATTTCCGGGGCATTTCTTTTCGAAAACAGTAACAACAGCGTTATCGATCTTGGAAATTTTGTTGACGGTATTTACCTGGCACGCATCAGGACCGGAGATAAAACGGTAATCAAAAAACTGGTAAAAGAATAATCAGCCCAGGGTGATCAGAAAACCGGTATTAAATCTTCCCATTTTACTTTCCAGTCTTTGGGAAATCCTGTGTTTGACGGGTTGTTTCCTGAAAATCCGGCACACATCATGGCAACAGTTGTGAGAATTCCGCCATTTCCGGGCAGGTAAATCCGCAGGCGTGAATCCTGGTAGTTGTGGCCATTTTTCAGATAAGTGTTTTTCTGTACCTCCATCAACAAAAGTTCAATGGCATCATCCGGTTTCCCCAGCCGAACGGCGCACATGGCGGCCATTGGGTAGTCCCAGCCCCAGGTTTTGGTCCAGTTCCAGTTTTTCTTTACATACTCAAAAGTGCTGTTCATCACTGCCGGGTCGGTTTTTACCGTTTCGGGCAACATCCCAAAAGCGCCTAAAACCATGGGGTGATCGGTGATATATTTCGGATTTGAGTAAGAATCGGGCGCACTTTCAGCGGCCAGGTACAAACCGTCTTTTTGTACAAAAGGCGGAATGTTATCGATCACATTTTGCCAGTTTTTATCAGGTGGCAACCCCATCCTTTCGCGCCATTTCTGTGCCACCGAAAGTCCCCAGTGCCAGTAGGCCAGTTCAAACGGCGGGTTGAAAGTTTTTTCTTTTTCAAGGCTTTCCTGTGCCGGAATCAGCGGCGGCCCCAGCCTGACTTTCGTCCCGGTGCTGTCGAACCGGGCTAAATCAGCCATAAAATCTGCCGTGGCAAAAACCAATTGCGCATATTTTTCCAGTGTTGATTTATCCGGGTTTTCCCGATAACAGAGTTCGGCAAAATAAATAATGTGGGGCTGCTGCCAGATCAGAAATTCGCCGACTCCCGAAGGACTGTCATTCCCGTTGTGGTCAGTCATTTTTTGCCAACGGACACCTTTGTAGCCCTGGGTTTCAGCTTTCTTTTTTGCTTTCTCAAAAATGACGTTGTAATAATTCAGGCTTTTTTCGAGCAGTTCAGTCCGGTTCCAGTAAGCCCAGTGCACACCGTGCCACCAGTGCATTTCGAGGTGTGGTTTGCCGTACCAGCTGTTATAAGTCAGCCCGGTTTCCTGGGGTGGAAAATTGCCGGCACACTGAATCCGTTCGAGGTATTGCGAAAGTACCACACGGCGTTCGAGTTCAAAAGCACGCGGGTCAGGGGTTTCCGAGAAATCGACAGCCCCGCCGGTTGTCCAGTATTTTTCCCAGAAATCGGCAGCCTGGTTTTTTATTTTGCCGAAATCCGGCGTTTCAGAAAAATAGTTTTTGGGTGAAAATTCTGCTGAAAATGAAAAATTACCGCTGTTCCCGGCAGGTTTCACGATAAAATAGTGAGGTTCTTTTTCCAGTATTTCAGCTTTGCCTGCCCAGTTGATTTTTAAGAAATAAACGGTAGTATCGATTTTGTGGATAAAAACCGCACTGTTGGAGTTTTCTGCAATGATTTCTGAATGGTGTTTTTCGTTGTTGTCCCAACTGATTGCATCGTCTGCAAAACCGCCGGTGGGGTAGGGAAACCTGATTTTAATCCCGACTTTCCGGCTTTTTAATCTTTCTGAGATTACCGAAATTGCAATCCGATCTTTGTTTCCATCGCAAACCGTTTCAACCTTGATTTTTTCATTTTCAATTTCAAATTCACTTGCAACCAGGCCTTCCCATAAATTCAGTTTTTGGTTGATTGCCTGAATGTCTTTGGGTTCAACCAGCGAATTATCGTTTTTTTTCAGTTCGAACCCGATAATTCCGAGGTGCAGCCGGTGCGGGTTGATTCTGAAATAATCAGCCGCTTCCTTTTTCCGTTGTGGTTCACTCCATTGAACCGCATACGGAACTTTTTTCCCATCACTATCGAAATATTGAAAAGTTTCCTCCAACCTGAATCCCGCTGTGTCGGGAAAACTGTGCCAGCCCCACTCGCTTTGGGTGCCCAGGCAAACCCCGTTTTTGTACAATTCAGGAAAAGTCTGCAGCCCTGTGGCATCCACCGTAAACGCAAATTTGCCATTTCCCACGGAAAGGGATGAAAGCGTGTCGAAACTGTTATTTTCCACATCATGCCGGCTGACAAGCACCCGCCTGTCGATTTTCTGCCCCGAAACAACCGAAGAAAAAATCATGCAAACTGCCGGCAAAACAACCCGAAACAGGGAAATACGCTTCATCCTCCAAATCGTAAATGGTAAATCGTCAAATTGTAAATCATCCTACTCCACTGTCCATTCATACAGCCCCGACGAAAACTCTGCCGGAAGCTGAATTTCAAGTCTGATGGCAGAAGCGGTCACCTTTTTAAACTGAACAGTATTCAATTTATCTTTTTTAATGGGATAATCCGAAGTTTCGACGGGTTTCCAGTTTCCTGAATTGTCGAGGTAATACAGTTTCCACGCTTGCGGAATGCGGCAACCACCAAACGGACCGTCGTCGAACCAGTAAACCGAAGAGGAGGAAATAGCCGCCGGTTTCGGGAAATCGTATTGAATCCATTGCGTTTTATTGGTTTCGGGCCACCAATGGTAGTAAGTTACCGAGCGGTCGTTGGAGGTTTCGGGCAGCAAACCATCACGGAGCGAAACCAGCGTATTTTTGGGAACCGAGGCCGAAATTTTGCTTTCGGTTGCCAAACTGGGTGGTGGCAGCGGTCGGGCAAATTTATTTTCGGTGGGCAGCCAGACTGCCATTTCGCCCGGTCCGCGGTTGGCCCAGGAATAATAGGGAATAGCGGTGATATTTACCGTGGTTTCTTCAATTTTTCCATTCTCCGTTTTTTTCAGGCTTTTTCCAGCGCCCGAAACAGTGGCAATTCCACCCAGCATTTCAGGTTTGAATTTGGTTTTCAGTTTTGAGGAAGTTGGCAAAACGAGGTTCAAAACATGTTTATTTTCCATATCGGGCCATTCAACACAATACACCAGCGGTCCGCGCATCAGCGCAATTTTACCGTTGTCGGCTTTTATCCTTTCGTCGGCTTTTACACGACGGGTTTCGAGCGGCAATTCCAGCTCAATTACATCGCCTTTTTCCCATTTTTCTGAAAGCAGCGCGTAGCCTTTTTCAAGTTTGAAATCAGCTTTTTTGCCATTTATTTTGATTGAATATTCGGGTTTAATTTCATCAGCAAAAGCATACAAATTGCCCGGCAAAACTTCGTTTCGGGCATAACCGGGAATGCGCAATGCCAGCTCAAACGGTTTGGCGGGAGCGCTGTTAATTTTGAGTTGGACCTTGCCTTTCCACGGGAAATCGGTTACCTGTTCAAGTTTGATTTTTTCGCCTTTTAAATCGACAGTAACCGAATTTTGCAAATAAAGGTTCACATAAATCCGGTCATCGGTCTGCCCGTAAATATAACCTGGTACCGATGGGATAAACCGGCAGACATTACTTGGGCAGCAGGCACAACCGAACCATTCGCTGCGGGAGTGCTGCCCCATCGATTCAAGCGGATTGGGGTAAAAGAAATGGTCGCCGGTAAGCGAAACACCATCAACCATCCCGTTGTACAATGTCTGTTCAACAATGTCGAAATATTTCGAATCGCCGCTGAGCAGGAACATCCGGTAATTCCAGAAAATGCTGCCGATTGAGGCGCAGGTTTCGTTGTACGCCGACATATTCGGTAGTTCGTAATCGGGGCCAAAACCTTCGTGCCCGGCTTCGGCGCCAATGCCACCGGTGATGTATAATTTTTTGGTAACGAGGTTTTCCCAGATTTTATTCAGGGCATTGATGTATGCCTGGTCGTTTGTAATGGCAGCCACATCGGCCATTCCCGAATAAAGATAGGTTGCGCGCACTGCATGGCCCACCGCTTCGGTTTGTTCTGTTACCGGAAGATGATCCTGCGAATATTCACCACGGGCGTGCGGTGAGTTGTGTCCGCGGCTGTCGATAAAAAATTTGGCCAGGTCGAGGTATTCTTTTTTGCCGGTTACGCGGTACATTTTTACCAGCCCCATCTCAATTACCTGGTGCCCGGGCGAGCGCATCAGTTTTCCGGGGCCAAAAACTTTCACATGCAAATCGGCACTTTTGATGGCAATATCCAGCAGTGTCCGTTTTCCGGTTGCCAGATAGTGTGCGGTGGCCGCTTCGTATAAATGGCCCACATTATACAGTTCGTGGCTCAGGTCCGACTCCATTTCCCAGCGTTCTTTGCCTGCCCATTCGTGGGGTTTTTCAGGATTGATGGTACGATTGGTATAAAGGTAGCCGTCGGGTTCCTGCGCCTTGCCAATGTATTCGATGAGTGAATCGAGCTGCGCATCCAGTTTCGGGTCGGGAATCATTTGCAGCGAATAAGCTGCCCCTTCAATGATTTTGTAAATATCGGAATCATCAAACGGGTACTGCGTGCAAAACTCACCTTGTTTAATATGTGCCGCAAACAGAAAATTATCGACCCTGCCCGTGGAATAGCAATGTTTCAGAGCAATCGGGATGGTAACTTCGTGGTTCAGTTTTATCCGCGGCGCCCAGAAATTATCAGTCAGTTTTACGGCTGTAAACGGAACCGGGCGAACAGGATAATCGTTTCCCTGGGAATTCGTCGTTCCCGGATTCAAAAGAAGAATCATGAAAAGAATTGCCGGCAATAAATAATCTTTCATAATGCAAGGTTTACGTTGATAAATGTCGTTCTGTGTTATTTTTCGCAGCGGCAATTTAACCACAAATTCACAACTTTTTCAGTAGTTTTGGCAAAAACAACTAAATCTGGATTGTAAAACCTGGCAATTATGACTAAACAATTTTTTCTTCTTGTTACAGCGGTGGTTTTTCTGGCTTGCAGCAACGTGTATTCAAAAGCCGAATTAAAAGAAATTAGAACTGCCTCCGACCACGTGGTTGTGGCTTTTTTCACCAGCGATACTGTGAATGTCGATGAAATCAATACTTCCGATTTGTCGCTCTGGAAGATCAACGGAAAACCGGTTGCCAACATTTTTAAATATGTGATGCAATCGAAAGCCTGCAACCACCACATTTATCTCGAAACCGGCAAACTGGTTCCCGGAGAAATATACAAAGTGGAAACACCTTACGGACCACGTGAATTTAAATTTGATGAGCGGGAGATTTTCTGTGAATCGATAAAAACCAACCAGGTTGGCTACAGCGCTTTGTCGAAATCGAGATATGCCAATTTTGCCATTTGGCTCGGAACCGGCGGCGCGCGCAAAATTGAAGGGGAATTGCCCGGTTACGAAGTTTTTTCAACGTTGAATGGCAAAACAGTTGCAAAAGGAACTTTAAAAGAACTGGGAGAAGATGCTTCGGCAGGCGGTTTTGTTTACCAGATTGACCTGGCCGGCGTTCCCGAAGGCGGGCCTTACAAAATTGCGGTAAAAGGTTTTGGAAGCTCGTACCCGTTTGGCGTGGGCGGCGAATTCTCGAAGATGCTGGCACACACCATTTTCAGGGCACAATATTTACAGCGTTGCGGTTGCCCCATCAACGAACCTGACATCAGAAAAGAAGCCTGTCATACGTTGATTTATGATGTTGACGGGCCGATTGGCGAAGCCAATATTGATGTTGTGGGAACCGAGCGGACTTTCAATATGTACGGTGGTTACCACGATGCCGGCGACGCCGACCGCAGGGCTTATCACCTTTCAAACCCGATGATCAACCTGATGATTTTTGAGACTTTCCCGGAATATTTTACCGATGGACAGTTCCGGATTCCGGGCGAGTTCGACGAAAAATTCAATATTAAAAACTACGAAAACCATATACCGGATATTATTGACGAAGCCGCATGGGGCACGCTTGCCTGGGAATACCTGCAAAACGAAGACGGCACCATTCATTTTGGCACCGAAACCCGCGGTTACCCCGACCCGTTTGCGGCCCCGCTTGACAAAGACAACAAAAAATATGGAACGGTTATAGTTGACAACCGCGCCACTTGTCCTTCAGCAGGATTGTTTCTGCATTTGGCAAGAATAATAAAGCCTTACAAACCCGAAAGGGCTATTGAACTGCAAAAGCGGGGCGAGCTGGCTTTTAAAGCTGGTGAAGAATTTATGGCCGATCCCGAAAAACTGTATTACCACATTCAGCATTACCTGCTGACAAAAAGCGATGCCGACCACCAGGAAATCAAAGCACTTTATGGCATTGCCGATTCGATGAAGGTAAACCTGACCATTACACCGGGCTATTCACTCAACGATAAACGTTTTGATAATCCGGCTTACATTATGTCGTATGTTTTAGAAAAAGAGGTTCCGACTGACCCGGAAATTGTCAGTTATTTTAAAACAGCCATAAAAAATGCTGCCGATGCCAGTATTGCCGAATTAAGGAAACATGCTTTTGCTGTTGGTAACGATCCGGCTCGAGGTGGCTGGGGGCACAACGTGAGGCAGCCACAATACGCAGCAGCGCCGCTTTTGCAGTGGAAATTGTCGGGTGAGCAAAAATATTTCGATGCTGCATCAGAACTGATGGATTATAAGCTGGGATTGAACCCGATCGGGATCAGCTATGTTACCGGGTTGGGTTTTCACCAGGTTCACAATATTCACGACCGTGAAAGCGCTTACACCGAAAGTTTGGGCTGGGGCTCAAAACCGGGAATTACAGCTTTCGGCCCCGGTGTGGTTACACGCCGCGGAAGTGCAAAAGTGGTTCCGGCCATTGGTGAACTGCCTAAAGAACGTCAGTATGTTGATGACCGCGAAATCATCAATTTCAACGAGTTTACCATTTTCGAAACCATGCATTACGATGCACTTTACACCATTTTGGCGGGTGGCGGAAAATGGAACGGGAAAAACCCTTTTGAGGTCAGGTAAAAACAGATAAAAAAAGCGCCGTCCGGTTACCAGACAGCGCTTTTCAATATAAAACAAAAAGCGGGTTATTTTTTATCGTAAACCTGTGTTTCAGCCATATCGCCAAACGATGACGAAGCACTCATTTCGCATACAAAATTGCTGCCATCGAGTTTGTAAACTTCGGTAATAGCAAATTCGCCACCATCCTGCATCGGGATTTTCGAAACAATTTTCAGCGATTTTTTATCAGCCGCCCAGGTGGCAGTCGATTTCTTTTTTGTGTCCATCATTCCTTCGTTAATACATTCTTTACCATCAAGCGTTAATTTGTCTTTGGTGGTAAATTCCTGTCCCTGAAACTCAGAATGTTTTTCAATTGTCATGTCGTTACCGCTTTGGGTAATAATCACTTCCTTGGGTGCCATACTAAACTGGTCGCCCAATTTGCTTTTTGAACTGTTGATTTTCCATGAGCCGGAAAAATCGGTTTGCGCCGAAACTGCCATCATCATCAACATGGCCGAAATCAGGAAAAATGCCTTTTTCATAAGTGTGAAATTTTAATTTTTGATTAGTAATTTAACTTTTGACATTCAGGTCACTGAATCGTTTAATTGTCTGCTAAAAATAGAAAACAAAAAGTTTCCTGAATCTGTATTGAATGTAAGAAATTCATTACAGGTGTTTAATATTCAGATTTAACATTATTGCAAAAGAATGATTTATATTTTTACAGCACGATTTACAATTAAATGTCTTTTCTTTCAGAAAATAGAAATAACCTGTTTTTTTTCAAAGCCACACTGGTAAGTCTGCTTTTTGTACTTCTGTTTTATCAGGCAGAAGCACAATTGTATATCAACGAATTTATGGTCTCCAACACCCGGACTATCAAAGACCCTGATTTTAATGAGGATGCCGACTGGATTGAAATCTACAATGCCGGAGATAAAGAAATCAACCTGAACGGATACTTGCTGACTGATAATCTGAAAATTCCGGCGAAATGGGTGATCCAGGATGTGAAAATTGCGCCCAAAGGTTTTGTGGTTTTCTGGGCCGATGATTACAATACCGGGTTGCACACAAATTTCAAACTGGCGGCCGAGGGCGAGGAAATCGGGCTTTTTGCCCCCAACCAGACTTTGGTCGATTCGGTGATTTTCGGAATCCAGCATCCCGATATTTCCACCGGCCGGAATCACGAAAACCCGGAAATCTGGGGACGGTTTAATCAGCCAACTCCGGGAAGTGCCAATACAACCGGATTTTTCAGCGATTTTGTACTGAACGAACCCCGGTTCAGTTTACGGGGCGGTTTGTTTACCACGCCGCAAACCGTGGAACTGACCAATGGTTTTGGCGGCGAAATCAGGTTTACCACCGATGGCTCCGAACCAACACTGCTATCTGAATTATATCATCAACCCATTCATTTTGATACAACAACGGTTGTCAGGGCAAGAATTTTCAGAGACGGACAACTGCCGGGACCGGTGATTACCCATACTTATTTTATTGGCAATGAAATCAGTTCGGCCGGAATGCCCGTGGTTTCAATTGCTTCAGAACCTGCGAACTTCTGGGACCCCAAAAAAGGAATTTATGTTCAGAATTTCAAACCCGACTGGGAAATTCCGGTCAACATTGAAATGTTTGCCAATGATGGTGCTGATCGGGCTGCTTTTAACGAAAAGGCCGGTGTAAAAATCAACGGGCTTTATTCGTGGCAACTGCCGCAGAAAATGCTGGGTGTTTATTTCAGAAAACAGTATGGAACTTCGTCGCTGGATTACACGCTTTTTTACGATTCGAAACGCGCGGGTTTTAAAACTTTTGCGCTTCGGGCTTCGGGCAACGACTGGAGCAACACTTTGATGCGCGATATTCTGGCACAAAATGCCACACAACTGAACATGGACCTCGATATTTCGCATTTCCGCTGGTGCACGGTTTATTTGAACGGCAGGTACATGGGCATCCACAATTTCCGCGAGAAAATTGAAACCGATTATATTGAAAAACATTATGGTCTTGAAGCCGGTACTTTCGATATGGTTGAAAATGAAGTTTATCCTGAGTGTGGCGACCTGGTTGAGTACAACGAACTGAAAGCACTTTTCTCGAAAGACCTTTCGGTTCAGGCTAATTTCGAGGCTGTGGCTGAAAAAATGGATATTGAAAATTTTACCAACCTGGTTGTTGCTGAAGCCGCTGCGGGAAATTCTTCCATCGACCACAATGTGATGGCCTGGAAACCCAAAAAGACCGGGAAATGGCGATGGATACTGATGGATATCGACCGTGGCTATTTTACCGTAACCAGCCAGATGATCAGTTTTTATGTAAACCAGACATCCTGGCCGTTTGGCCGTTTAATGCTAAATAATGATTATAAAAAGTATTTTGGTCAAAAGCTGGCCGATCATCTTTATACCAGTTTCCAACCCGAAAGGATGAAACAGTTGATTGACGAACACAAGGCTGCTATTGAAGCCGAAATTCCGCGTCATGTGGAACGCTGGCTCGGCACCACCTCTTCATACGGGAATGCTATGCCATCGGTGGAATACTGGTACAACGAGGTTAATAAAATCAAAAACTATGTGGAACAACGGCCCAAAATCCTGCTTGATAACCTGAATACATACGGATTTACCGGAACTGCCCATCTCACGGTTGACCTGATTCCTGAAAATGCCGGAACCCTCCGGCTAAACGGACTGGTAATCCCGAACCCCGGTGTTACAGGTCTTTATCTGAAAAATGTGGATGCAACCTTGCATGCCGATGCAAAAGCCGGGTTCCGGTTTTTGGGATGGAAAGTGTTGCAGAAGAAAACACTGATCGCAAAAGCATCGGATTGGAAATATCTTGACAACGGCTCAGATATGGGAAAAGCCTGGACTGACACCGCGTTTAACGATTCAGGCTGGAAAACCGGACAGGCACAACTGGGTTACGGCGATGGCGACGAAACAACAAAAGTTGAATACGGACCCAACCGGAACGACAAGTATATTACCACCTATTTCAGAAAAGAATTTACGGTTTCGGAAGAAGAGTTAAAAGCTCCCGTTTTTACCATCAGCTTGCTGAAAGACGATGGTGCCGTTGTTTACCTGAACGGGAATGAGGTGGTGCGGGTGAACATGCCGTCGGGCGAAATTGGTTATAAAACGCTGGCGTCGGTTTTTGTAAACGATGCCGACGAAACCACTTTTTCATTGCATACAATCGATAAAAGCAGCCTGAAACCGGGTAAAAATGTTATTGCTGTTGAAATTCACCAGAATGAAGCGAGCAGTTCCGATATCAGTTTCGATCTTGAACTTTCGTGTAATCTGCAGGCCGGCACCGATTTTCTTTCCACCCTGAACAACCTGCCTTTTAATTTAACCGATGACCTGATGTTGCAGGCTGTTTTCGAACAGACCACATCGTGTGTGGTACCTCCTGTTATTGCAGAGAATTTAACGCTTCACAAAGATTGTTCGCCCTACATTGTAAACAGCGACGTTACCCTGGAAAGCGGCGCAACACTCACCATCGAACCGGGTGTTGAATTGCATTTTTCACCCGGTATCAATTTCTTTATTCAAGGTAATATGCTGGCAAAAGGAACCGAAAAAGACCCTGTAATTTTCAGAATAAACCCGCAATACAAGGGGAAAGGGTGGGGGGCACTCAATTTCCGGAATACCAGCGACACTTCAAAACTGGTGAATGTGGTGATCGAAGATGCCACAATCGGGCCTGTGCCCGGCCGTGTGGGCGCCATCAACGGGTATTACACTAACCTGGTGCTCGATAGCCTGAAGATTGAAAGCACGTTGCAAAATCCAATCTCGGCGTGGTATTCCGATGTTACACTCACAAACAGTTACATCCATTCGAACTTCACCGGCGACCTAATCAATATTAAATACGGAAAAGCACGGATTGAAAACTGCACTTTTGTGGGGAACGCCGAGTTTGATTCCGATGCCATTGATTATGATGGTATTGAAAGTGGAATCATCCGGAATACAAGGCTGCTGAATATTGTCGGCAACAATGCCGATGCCATTGATATTGGCGAGGAAGCACTGCATGTGATTATCGACAGCGTGCAGGCTTACAATGTTTTCGACAAGGGAGTTTCGGTGGGGCAACAGTCATCCGTAATTGTTACAAACAGTGAGTTTATCAATTGCAATGCAGGCTTTGGGATTAAAGATTCGGGTTGGGCGTTTATCGATCATTGCATTTTTTATGGAAACGGAATACCGGTGCACTGTTACGAAAAAAATCCGGGCAGGGCAGGTGGAAATGCCGTGGTGAAAAACAGCATTTTGTCCAATTCCATCGAGGCTTCTGTGGATGCCGACAACCAATCGACACTGAAAATTTCCGGTTCAATATCGGATAACACGTTGCTCCCTGAGGGGTTTTCCAATAAATCGGGCAACCCGCTTTTTATTGACCCGGTTCATTACGATTTTGGTTTGCAGAAAGGTTCACCGGCTATTCTGGCTGGTTCCGACAATGGAAAACCGGTTGATTTGGGCGTGAAGCTGCCCCGTGTTCCAATTGAGCCTGATGTGATGATTTGCCAGCTTTATATCGATCCGTTGAATAACGATAATCCCGAATTCCTGGCGCTGTACAATCCATCATCTGAAACTATCGACCTATCGGGTTACCGGTTTACCAAAGGCATTTCGGCAACTATTCCGGCAGGTACCCTGCTTGGTCCGGGCGACACTTTGTATGTTTCTTCTGCTTACCTGAATTGGGATAGAAATATAAACCAGGTAACCTGGGAGGAAGGAAAACTTTCCAACGAGGGAGAAGCTGTTGAAATCCGCAACAATTTTGATATGGTAGCCGACTTCATCCGCTATGCACCCGAAAGCGAATGGCCGGCCCTGGCTTTCACTCATGATTATGCAATGAACCTGAAGTCTGCCAGTCTCGACAATCATTTTGGCGAAAACTGGGAGGCCGTTCAATTGTGGCAGGTTACTGCGGCCAAACCGGTTCTGAAGATGGAGTGGCAGGTTTATCCCAATCCAGCAACGAATAAACTGACTGTTAACGTTCCTGGTCATCCCGGCCAGGCGGTTCAATTATTCTCAGGGTTGGGGCGGCTGGTGTGCCAAGCCGAAACCAATGCCAGCGGAGAGGTTGTTTTTGATGTTTCAATGTTAAACGAAGGAATTTACCTCGTAAAATCGGGCGGGAAAACAGTGAAGGTGATGGTAATGAAGGGCAGGTAATTAAGTTCAACAGTTGCAGTAGCAATTCTTTTTTTGCAAATATTTTAGGGATGATTTGATTTTTAAATTCCCGGATAATTTTAACACAGATGTTGAAATAAGCAAAAAAAAAGTACCCCGGCAGGTGCGAACCTTGCCGGGGATTTTATGCAGGGAGGAGGAATGTGTCTAATGAAGCAGGTGGAATTTTGTGGTTAACAGCTTGTCGCCTGACAGTACTTTCAGCAGGTAAACACCATTTTTTAAGTGACGGATATCAATTTGTTTTCCGGGTTCGGTTAACAGCAGCACCCGGTTGCCGTTAACTGAATAGATTTCAAGCCTGTCGATGGTTGCTTCGGTTTGCAGGTTCAGCAAGCCTTTCACCGGGTTGGGGTAAACTTTCAGTTCACTTTTTACGGTTAAAATTTCGGGTTTTACGGCGGTTACCGCGTTGCACAAATCGAGGGTAAACAGCGTTGTCATGGCAATCCCGTAATTGTCTTTCAGCGTATCGCTGGCGGTAAAATAAATCTTGTTATCAAGGTAAAACAATCCTTTGGGCATTGACTGTATGCCGGCACCTGGCATTACATCAATTTTCCGAAGGTTCCCGGCGGTTCCGTCTGACACATACAATTCGTTATCGTTGCCGGTTTGTGCCAGCGCCCCAACGCCCGGGATGGCAATTTTGCCCCCGCAAACAGCGGCGTCGCTTAGTTTTAATCCATAATCCCTGAGTACCGTAGGTGTACCGATGTGGTCTTTTACCATGTACAAATCGGTTGGAGTGGCCACCCAAAGTTCTTTGCCGGCTGCTTTGGTGGTAATTTCGAGATAGATTTTATCGGAGGCAACCTGTTTAATCCCGGCATACGTGTAGGCTTTTTCACCCGCTTCGGCCACCGATTTAACGAGCCTGGCACCGCCATCGGTTACTTCCCACAGGTGTGCACCAAAGTTTCCGGAGCAGGTGGTCGAACTGCAGTTTGTCAGGTTATAGTCGCCGTTGGAAAAGAAGTAGTGTTTTCCATTGATTTCACCCAGATACCAGGGCAGCTCGGCCTGAAAATACCCGACATGCCAGATTGTTTCGAATGAATTGTCTGTGGCATTGTACTTTTGCAGCAACATGCGCCTGGTTTGAAAACTGGTGCCGTTCATTAACACAGTGGTGTCTTTTATTGTAAAAGCAGCCAGTGTGTTACCCATTAAAACAAATGGCCTTTGCGGCAGCCAGTAAGTTAGCTTGTCGGTAACTTCGGCCAGTGAACCATCGGCGGTATTGACCATTGCGGCGTAATTGGCTGTGCCTTTTGAGTAGTTTACCAACAAATGCCCGTCGGCCGAAACCACCGACCAGATTTTTAAATCTTCACTGGCCCTGTTAAACAAAACTTTGCTGGAAAAATCAGCGGGATTGACTTCGACAAGCCCTTTAAAGGCGTTCCAGCCGGTATCGTAGGCTATGTAAACTTTCCCGTTGTGAAAGGTAAAATCGTACTGGTGGGTTGAGGAGGATTCGGCATAAAAGTAAGCAAGCTTTGTTTTGGCAGCAGTTCCGTCGGTGAGGTAAAAAAACACACTGTCTTTGGTGTAATAGGAAACCATGGCGAGATTGCCTTCCGATTTTACCAAGGCTTTGTCGTAGTCAAACGATTTCCGCAAATCAGCCATTTTGACGAATGTTCCGTCGGGGTTGACTTTTACCAGTTCCGAAACCGGGTATTTGCTCAGTATCTGAAACGCCCCGGCTGCATTGGTGAAGGTTTTCACCGGCACGGGAGGAGAATCAAGATACCCCCACGATTTCACCCTCGAAATTGTTTGCGCATTTAGCAGCGTTGTTAAAGTAACAATAGAAATAAACAGCAGTAAACCTTTTCTCATAATTTCAACTTTTGATTTTGTGTAAAATTACGGTGAAGGCTTTTGGGCTGAAATACGATGAATTTCGTATTTTGAATGAATCTAAATTAGGTGGTTTTCCTTTGCTTTTCTGATGGCTTCCAGTTTGTTGCCAACCTGCAACTTGCCATAAATATTTTCGATGTGTTTTCGCACAGTTCCGGTTGAAATAGAGAGATTGGCCGCAATCTGTTCGTATTTCAGCCCGGTGCTCAGTTGTTCCAGAACATCTGTTTCCCGGGTTGTCAGTTTGATTTCGTGATTAGTAGTCCGGCTGAAGTCAACCGGTTCGCGAAACATGCGCAGGGTTTTCAAGGCAATCGAAGGTGTCATTGATGCACCGCCATTCAGGGTTTCGGTGATGGCACGGTGCAGATCATCCGGGCTGGTTTCTTTCAGCAGGTAACCATCGGCCCCGGCTTTTATCGCCCTGAAAATATGCTCGTCGTTATCAAAAACCGTGAGCATGATGATTTTGATGTGCGGAAACCGCTGTTTAACTTCAAAAGTGGCGTCAATGCCATTCATTCCGGGCATTTCGATGTCCATCAGGATGAGGTCGATCCGCGGGTTTTTTTCCAGTTTTGCCAGCAAATCGTTGCCATTGCCAGCCATCATTTTTAAACCGGTTCCCGGATAAAACGACAGTTTTTCAGCAAGGGTCTGTTGCATCAGCCGGTTATCATCTGCCAGCGCCAATCGGATCATGCGTTTTGTTTTTTATGGTGATTTTATCAGGTTGCAACAAAAGTGTGATGCAGGTTCCTTTCGAAACCTCCGATTCAAGGCTGAATTTTCCTCCGATCTCTTCTGTGCGTGCAGCCATATTGTGTAACCCGTTTCCATGCAGAACCTGTGAGGTGTCGAATCCTTTACCGTCGTCGGTGATTGTAATTCTGTGGAACCCGTTGTAGTTGTTTTGAATGCTGATGGCAATCGTTTTTGCACCGGCATGTTTTATCGCATTATTCACTGCCTCCTGAATTGTCCGGTAAATATTGACCCCGGCTGTGGCAGTAATAACAGTGTTTTTCAGTGATTCATCAATATTAAAACTGATGGTTAACCCGGGGTTTGTGTCCCGGGCTTTTTCAATAAAATTGAAAATACGAACCCGCAAATCGTCAAAATTTAACTGGTCCGAATTAATGGCCCAGATGGTATCGCGAAGTTCTGTCATGGTTTCGGAGGCAAAATCGCCGATCCGGTTTAAATGGCCCAACCAGGGCTGGTTTTCGGCCTGGTACCTGTATTTCAGGTTGTTCACCGAAGAGATGATAAAAGTCAACTGCGACCCGATGTTGTCATGTAAATCACGTGAAATCGACAGCCGTTGTTCCTGCAATTTATTCCGGGTTTCAATGCGGCTGATTTCCTCTTTTAGCTGGAATTGCTGTTTTTGCTGGGCCAGTTTTAGTTTTTGCTGGCGAAAAATAAGGTAAGTAAATACAACGGAAGCAACTGCAAGTAATGTAGTAAAAAGCAGCCACACAGATTTTTGTTTTTCCCGGGTTTTAATTTCTAATAAATTGGCACGACTTTCCGCCAATTCTTTCTCCCTTTTTTCGGTTTGATATTTTGTTTCGAGTTCGGCCATTGTTTTTGCCCTTTCATCATCAAAAATCCGGTCCCTGATTTTGTAATATTCTTCCTGAAAATCGAGCGCCCGCCTGAAATCTCCCCGTTTTTTGTTAAAAAGATACTGGTGATAATTGTAATCGCGCAGTTTTTCGATGCTGTTGCTTTTTGTTACATAAAAAAAGGCTGAATCGAACGCTGATTCCGCCTGTCTGAAATCACCCAGTTCATAACAAACAGCGGCCAGGTTGGTGTAGTTGGTGGCGTTTCCGTAATAATATGAAATGTCGTTAACGCCAGAAAAATTGGCTTTTGCAATTTGAATGGCCCGTTTGATCCAGCTTTTTGCTTCTTTGAATTTCTTTTGTTTCAGCAAAGTGTTCCCAATGTTGTTGTAGGTAAAACCGATGGAAAGTGTATCGATTTGGTCTTTATAACCGAAAACCTTAAAATGATAGAAAAGCGCGCTGTCGGGCTTTTCCCAGTCATCGAAGTTGATGGCAACGGCATTCAGCGCCAGCACAGTACTGTAAACATCGGGTTTGGTGAGGTTGCTGAGTTTTTCAAAGGCCAGTTTGCCATATTTTATACCCTTTTCATAGTCTTCGAAATCGTGGTAGTTCAGCGAAATATTCTGGTAGAAATACCCCATCCAGGCATCGTCATTCTGGGATTCAGCCAGTATTAGTCCATTAAACAACGCTGAAATGGCATTTTCGTACAAACCTTGTTTTTGATAACTTTTTGCCAGGTTGTTGTACACAAACATCAGTTTTGCCGAATCATCGAGTAGTTTGAATTTTTCCTCAGCCATCAGGCCATAAAAAACGGCGCTGTCGTTGGGGCCGAAGTCGGTGGCGCGAACACTTTTGAAGAAAATAAATTCAGCTTCATCGGCTTTAGTTTTTACCAGTTTTTCTGCTTCACCAAAATAGTAATTGGCTGAATCAGTTGAATGATAGGCTTTGCGAAGTAATTGCCCCAGGTTTTGGGCAAAAGCAACCTGATATAATATGACGAAGAACGCAATTGCCGGAACTCTGATTATCATTTTAAAAAAACAAAAAATTATGTACCTAATTGTTGAAACAGTAATTTATTTCACGTCGCTGGATTGTTTACCGGTGGAAATAATCAGCAAATGGAAAAAATCAAAAACCGCAATGTTCAATTTTTGTATTTTTTGCCGGCTGTTTGCTTTAAAAACATCGGCTGATTGTACTTTATCCGATAAATCCAACTGTTTTTCTGCCAATTCAACAATGGTTAAATGCAAATGTTCAACCATTTTATGGTGTTCTTTTTTCATTTGGCGAATTTTCCGGCCTGTCAGAACAAAGCCGCCCAAAACGATCATCAGCAGGACAAAGAATAAAATGAGCATCGAATGTTATTTTGCTGTGGCTGAAATTGTCAATCGTACAAATCTGGAGATTACGCGGTTTTTAAACAATACGAAGAACATCGGATTTTTTAAGGTTGATTTTGAATGGATTCCGGAAATAAAAAAACTGTAACAACAATAGAAGTTATTACAGTTTTTTGTGCCCAGAACAGGACTAATTTTTATGAATCAAAATTATAATAAATAACACTACTGAACGAGGAATAAATTAATAGTTGGGGTTACTCCCCGAAGGTTTGGCCCATGTTGTATGTTTGTTTTGCCAAGAAACTACAAGTTGGGTAAAAATACGGAAATAAAATTTGTCGGACAGCCGATTTTCAAACCAGTAATCAATTTGATAGACGGAATCAATTTAACCGGATTGATTAAGAAGCCAATGCCGACTAATATATTAAAGCCTTTTTAGGCAAACTCATAGTTGATAATTGTCCTTTTCGGCATCTTAAGCCGCTGCGTCCCGATGACCGGGCTTTGCGAGAGGCCATTGGACAACGTGTACTGCTTATATTTTGGCAAGGTGAGATTGGGCTGGGCAAAAGTTACCAAACCCCAAAAAGTAAAAAACAATAAATACGGATAGGCATGAGGTTAATAATAAAGATTTTGCATTTCATTATCTAACATAAATCTGATTTTGGTAAAAAAAACGTTTATGTAAAAAAACGCTGGGTTCATGTAAAAAATCATAGTTCTCGTTACAAAAATATTGCGATTAATAAGGCGACTGATTAGGTTTGGAAATTATGTTGAATAAAAAATGAAACTAAAACCTAACCTAAAAATGAAAAATATTCTGTTGAGCTTGCTATTTGTATTGTCGTTTACAATACTCACCGGACAGGTTTCAAAATCCATTCATTTGACCAACGCCGGTACCTTATCCACTGAATTATCTTCAGAAGAATTGAATTCAGTAACCAACCTGACCATAACCGGCAATATTGATGCACGTGACTTTAAAACCCTGCGCGATTTAATGCCGGTGCTGGCGGAAATTGATTT
>JAJUGS010000344.1 GCA_029265875.1 Prolixibacteraceae bacterium | reverse complement strand
GTGTGAGTTCCACCCGTAGGTAACAAGGGTAATGTCGGTCCCTTCGCGCAGAATTTCGGGTACCCCCAGCGGTATTTTGTATTTGCCGATATTGGAAGGCATTTTTTCTTTGACGTTGTACCCTTTTAAAGGTTCTATTACAAGGGCCGGGTCATTTCCTTCGAGCAAAGTATTGTAAAAACCGGCAGCCTGTGTCATATTTCGTGGAACACAAAGGTACATTCCGCGCATCGAACCCAAAATCATTTGCATGGGTGAGCCGGCGTGCCAGATTCCCTGCAACTGGTGACCGCGTGTGCGGACAATAACCGGTGCAGCCTGTTTCCCTTTGGTGCGGTATTGCAAAGTGGAAAGGTCGTCGCTTAACTGCGACTGGGCATAAATCAGGTAATCGAGGTACTGGATTTCAGCAATGGGGCGAAAGCCGCGCAGCGCCAGCCCGATTCCCTGTCCGATGATGGTTGCCTCGCGGATGCCGGCATCCGAAACCCGCTCAACACCATATTTTTCCTGCATTCCTTTCATTCCCTGATTTACATCGCCCAGTTTGCCGGTATCCTGACCAAAAGTGACAAGATTCGGGTATTTGCTGAACAAGACATCAAAGTTTTTGCTGATAATTTCAGAGCCATTTACTTCCACCGAATTTTCATCGTATTGTGCCGGAACACTTTGTACCTTCAATACAGAGTCAGTACCGGTGCGGTAAAGTTTTGTATTATAGGCCTGTATGCTTTTTCCTTCAAACCTTTTTATCCAGTCTTTCAGTTCAGCCCTTTCGTTTTCAGCTTTTTTCACGAGGTGAATTTTCAGCGAAAGTCCTTTGGCAAAGCTCAGGTGAGAGCGGCGTGTTGGCAAGGTTTTCTGGGTAATCTTTACAAAGTCCTGTAAACGGTAGCTTTGCAGGTATACCTTATCTTCAATTTTTGCGATTATTTCCTTTAGTTCGTCCTGTTCGGTTTTGTAGGTACCTACAAAATGTTTCCAGGCTTTTTCGCGGGCTTCCTTTGCTTTTTTTTGGGCCGATTTTTCAATTTCATCCAGCATTTCTGCATCCGCAATTTCCGTTTCAATCAGCCATTTTCGCATTTGGGCGATGCAATCGAACTCTTTTTCCCAGGCCAGCCGTTCTTCCGATTTATATCTTTCGTGCGATCCCGATGTTGAATGGCCAAGCGGTTGTGTGAGTTCCTGAACATGAAATACTGCCGGAATGTGGGTTTCGCGGGTTTTAGCCACTCCCGTTTTGAATGTTTTTACCAGGCCGGCATAGTCCCAGCCCTTGCAGGTGTAAATATCAATCCCGTTGGTTTTTTCATCTTTCTGAAATCCTTTTAAAACTTCCGAAATGTTTGCTTTTGTGGTTTGTAATTCAACCGGAACACTGATTCCGTAACCATCATCATAAATGGCAGTTACCATTGGAACCTGCATAACACCCGCCGCATTGATGGTTTCCCAGAATACGCCTTCGGATGTGCTGGCATCGCCAATGGTGCCAAAAGCCACCTCGTTGCCGCTCACGTTATTATTCAGGAATTGTTTTAGTTCAGGCTTCTTCCTGATAATTTTTGAAGCCTGCGCCAAACCCAGCAATCGGGGCATTTGTCCGCCGGTTGACGAAATATCGGAAGCTGAATTGTACTGCTCCAGCAGGTTTTTTATTTGGCCATTTTCATCGATATTTTGTGTGCTGAAGTGATTGTTAAAATTTCGGCCCACCGTGGAAGGATTTTTCTCTTCATCAATATCACCATAAATCATGGCAAAAAACTCTTCAGGCTGCAACAACCCCAGGTACAACATAAAAGTCTGGTCGCGGTAATACCCCGAGCGCCAGTCACCTTTCTGAAAGGTTTTTGCAAGGGCAACCTGTGCCACTTCCTTGCCGTCACCAAAAATGCCAAAATGGGCGCGGCCATTGTGTACTTCGCGCCTGCCCAACAAACTGAGCTGGCGGCTTAAATTGACGAGATAAAAATCGTTGAGAGCTTCTTCGGTTGATATGTTGACGGCTGTTTTGATTTCCGGCTTTACTAAAATCATACAATAATAAATTAAATTCGTCTATGTCTGATAGTCGGAAAAATAACAGTCACACGGGGCGATTTGTTTAATAAGAAACAGAAGATGGAAACATGAAGTACTAAGATTTTCCGTTCAGATTTGTGAAGTTTATAATAAATTTTACAACGTTTTTTAAAAAAGCAAAACATTATCTTTAACCACCTTGAATGAATAAAATTATGAAATCGATCCATCTGTTTTTTTCTGTCATTCTTCTCTTTGCTTTTGCCGTTTTTTCGTCCGCCAAAGAGCTTTATGTTTCGCCCAATGGAAACGACGCGAATAACGGGTCGCGCCAACAACCTTTGCTGACAATTGAAAAAGTGCTTTCAATTATCAATCAGTCAAAGGATAAGCAAATCACTGTCTGGCTGAATGGAGGAATTTATCCGGTTGAAAAGCCACTTGTTTTTGTGAATAACCAAAACCGGAAATTGCCCGCTATCACTTTTAAAGCGGTGGACAAACAAAAACCGGTAATTTCGGGTGGTGTCCAACTGAAAAGCTGGACAAAAAATGAAAAAGGGCAGTGGGAATGCCAACTTCCTGAAAACCTGGTTCAGGTTAACAGTGCGCGCGAATTGTTTATCGATGGAAAAAGGGCAGTCAGGGCGCGTTTCCCGAATGAAAACTATCTCAGGATAAAAAAAGCCGGCACCGACAAACGTACTTTTTTCTGGTTTGAAAAAGGTGATTTTCCGGTTCCTGAAAAAACAGAAAATCTGGAACTTGTATTCCTGCACGACTGGTCGATTTCCCGGATTGGTGTTAAGGAAATCAATACAACCGAAAATACTTTAACAGCCGTTGATACAATCGGAACCACTTCGCTCGATTTTTTCAGGATGGATGGCTGGGAACCCACTCCACGGTATTTTCTCGAAAACGCAGCAGAATTTCTGGATGTTCCGTTTGAATGGGTTTTTGATCGTAAAGAAAAGAAGTTCACCCTTTTACTTCCTGAAAATGATACACCCGATAAGCATGAAATCTACATTCCGGTTGCTGATGAATTAATCGTAATCAAGGGAACGGAAAACCAGTTCGTGAGTAATATTCATTTTGAAGGAATTGACTTTCAGTATTGCCGGTGGGAAATTCCGGACCAGGGATATTGCGGAATCCAGGCTTGCCATTTTGATGCACGACCCGACAGAAAAGGCTGGAAAGTTGTTCCTGCTGCTGTAAACGCAGAGTTTGCTGAAAATATCAATTTCAGGAATTGCAGCTTCAGAAACCTGGGAGGTACCGGTTTGTTGTTCGGTTCGGGTTGTAAAAATTGCCAGGTGGAAAATTCTGTTTTTGAAGATATTTCAGGAAATGGAATTATGGTGGGGGAAGGACAAGACAGGCAAATTAACGGACAACCCTGGTGGAAATTGGCTCCTGAACAGGCCGCTACAGGGAATAAAATAGAAAATTGCACGGTGACCAGTTGTGGGGCCCAGTATT
>JAJUGS010000127.1 GCA_029265875.1 Prolixibacteraceae bacterium | reverse complement strand
CTCAGTCCGGTGATTGTTCCGTTTGGGATGTAGGCAACATGCGCTTTCCCGAAAAATGGCAATAAATGATGTTCGCACATCGAATATATCTCAATATCTTTTACAATTACCATTTGGCGGTAATCTTCCTTAAACATGGCCGACTGAAGAATTTTCACAGGGTCGGTTTTGTAGCCCTGCAACAGGAACTGCATGGCTTTTGCCACTCTTTCCGGCGTTTTATCGAGCCCTTCGCGCGATGCATTTTCTCCAATGAGGGTTAAAATATTCTTGTAGTTTTCGGCTAATTCACGGGTGGTGTATTCGTCGTAAATCTCAACTTTTTCGTAGTTGATTCCGCTGTTGTTGTTTTCCCCGAACATGGTTTTGCAATTAAATGAGTACAAATATTAACTTTTTTTACAAAAATCAGTATGAATGTTTGTTTGGGTTTCGTTTTAACATTTAAAATGAGTTCCAGCAAAATCGTTAAAATCAGGATGAATTATACATTTGTGGTTTTCAAAATTGAAGAAATGAAATTATGAAGATTTTGATTGTTGCTGCAACCTGGCTCGAAGTCAGGATTTTTGCCGATGAACTTGAGTATATGGGCGAAACCAGCCAGATGGTGAAAAAATACAAGTTTGAAGACACTGAAATTGATATATTAATAACCGGTATCGGGTTGACATTCACTACTTTTCATCTCACAAATGTTTTAAAAAGCCAAAATTATAACCTGGTGATCAATGCAGGAATCGCCGGCAGCCTCACCAAAGAATTGGAAATAGGGGAGGTGGTTTTGGTTGTTGCCGACGAATTTGGTGATTTGGGAATTGAAAAGGAAGACGAATTTCTGACACTTTTTGAATCGGGTTTTATGGAAGCCGGAGAATATCCTTTTACAAATGGACTTTTAAAAGCTACAGATATCAATATTACAACAGGTTTCAGAAAAGTCCGCGGAATTACCGTCAATAAAAGTCATGGTCGAACTGAATCGGTTTCCGAAATAAAGGCAAAATTCCCGGCCCAGGTTGAATCGATGGAAGGG
Organism: Prolixibacteraceae bacterium; assembly: GCA_029265875.1. Lineage (GTDB taxonomy): Bacteria > Bacteroidota > Bacteroidia > Bacteroidales > Prolixibacteraceae > Draconibacterium. Next base: position 11,486 of record JAJUGS010000127.1, on the reverse strand, counting down.
GCTGCTGTTTTTTATGTTTGTAACTGGCTGGGAGTCGATTGTCTGCAAATCAGGGCTGTTTCCAACTATGTAGAGCCAAGGGAAACTGCTAATTGGAATATTCCGCTGGCCCTTGAAAAACTCAGCGAATCGGTTTTGGGTATTTTAAAAAAACTGCCGGTTGCAGTCGCCTGATTTTGCTATTTTTGGCAAAATTTGAAGAAGATGAAACTCACGCTTGGATTCTCAACCTGCCCTAATGACACTTTTATATTCGATGCCATGATTCACCACAAGGTGGATACCGAAGGGCTCGAATTTGAAGTGCTGATGGCCGATGTGGAAGAATTAAACCGGAACGCTTTTAGCGGAAATATTGATATTACCAAGCTCAGTTATCACAGTTACCTGTATATCGCAAACCAATACAAATTGCTGAATTCGGGCAGTGCGCTGGGCTACAAAAACGGGCCGCTGGTTATCGCAAAAAGAAATATTCACCTCGAAAAACCAGCGGGGTTAAAAATTGCCATCCCCGGAAAACACACAACTGCCAACCTGCTTTTCAGTGTTTTATATCCTGAAATAAAGGACAAACATGAATATCTATTTTCGGATATTGAAGAGGCTATTTTAAAAGGGGAAGTGGATGCAGGCGTTATTATTCACGAAAACAGGTTTACTTACGAAAAGAAAGGGTTGGAGAAAATTGCCGACCTGGGAGAAATGTGGGAGTTACAGACAAAAAGCCCCATTCCATTGGGTGGAATTGTAATTCACCGGAAACATCCGGAAGAAATCCAGCAAAAAGTGGACAGGGTTTTAAAGCGAAGTGTTGAGTTTGCATTGGCCAATCCCGCTTCAGGGAACGATTTTGTGAAATGTTATGCGCAGGAGTTGGAGGAAGAAGTGATAAAAATGCACATTGCGTTGTATGTAAATAATTTTACGGTCGATTTGGGTGAAACCGGTAAAAATGCAGTGTTCACATTATTCGAAAGGGCAATAAATCTGGGTATTACAGAAAATTTACCTGTTGATATTTTTGTTGATTAAAAAAGTTCCGTTTATTTTGCAGCAGAGACAATATTATACCAAAAACAAAGTTAGTCTAATGTCGGTTTTGGTAGTAAAAACCAAGATTGGCCTTTTCTAACTAACCACTTGAGAATGATTGTTATAACTGGAGCAGCCGGGTTTATAGGGAGTTATCTGACAGGGAAACTGAACAAGGCGGGATATACTGATTTGATTCTTGTTGACAAGATTAACCATCCCTGGAAACAGATGAACCTGCGCAATAAAAAATACAGGGAATTTATCGACCGCGACCATTTCTTTAAATGGTTAATCAATCACGCATCCGATGTCGATTTTGTGTTTCACCTGGGAGCCAATACCGATACAATTGGGCAGGAGCCTGATTTATACCAGCAACTGAACCTGATGTATTCTCAACGTTTATGGAATATTTGTTCCGAAATACAGGTGCCGCTTTTATATGCCTCTTCGGCAGCTACTTATGGAAACGGAGAAGAAGGATTTTCAGATTCGCATAACAAAATACCGAATTTACGACCTTTGAATTTATATGGGTGGTCGAAACAGGATTTTGATGTTTGGGCATTGAAACAGGTTCATACCCCCCCATTTTGGGCTGGGATGAAGTTTTTCAATGTTTATGGGCCCAACGAATACCACAAGGACAGAATGGCTTCGGTGGTTTTACATGCTTACAATATCATTAAAGAGAACGGTAAAATGGAACTGTTCCGTTCGCATCACCGCGATTATAAAGATGGAGAACAGAGCCGCGATTTTGTTTTTGTTGACGACATTTCGGATGTGATGCTGTTTTTTATGGAAAACCAAAAAAACAAAGGTATTTACAATGTCGGGACCGGAAAAGCCCGGTCGTTTCTCGATCTTACAATTTCGGTCTTTAAAAGCATGAACCTGTCGCCGGATATTTCGTTTGTTGATACACCGGTCGATTTACGCGGGCGATACCAGTATTTTACCGAAGCTGAAATTCAGAAATTACGCAATGCCGGCTACAATAAACCATTCACCCCGCTTGAAGAAGGAGTGGGTATTTATGTAAATGAATTCCTGAAAAGGGGAAACTGCTTCTGATCAAGTTTATTTTACCACCCTTTAAAATATCGAAATGAATAAATTTTTCTGTTCATTTTAAGTGCGACGGGTGTTTTTGCCGGGATAGTTTTACACGAAAAGTGGTTTGAATATCTTTTTAAACCGCTGATAATGATTTCGCTGGCAGGAATGTTTTTTACTGAAACAGCCGGAACCAGCGTAAGGACAAAAGTTTTGGCCGGCTGGGCATTTTTGTTTTCGCTCCTTGGCGATACCTTTTTGATGTTTGCTGGTAAAAACCAGCTTTTTTTCATGGCCGGACTTGGTTCATTCCTGATTGCTCAAATCGGCTACATTTTTCTGTTTCAGCATTCCAATAAAGTTGCAGGAATCCAATCGTGGTTTAACCTGAAACAACATCAGGGCTGGCTGTTTTTGTATTTTTTGTATGGAAACCTGGTTTACTTTCTTTTATTCCCGAATCTCGATTCGATATTGAAAGTGGCTGTGTTTATTTACATGGTGGCACTGCTCGGAATGTCGGCAATGGCGTTGAACCGCAATGGGACGAAACCTTTGAGAAGCTTCCGGTTTGTTTTTATCGGGTCGCTGCTTTTTGTGGTTTCCGATTCTGTGATTGCCATCAATAAATTTCTGGTTCCGGTACCCAGTAATGATTTTATTGTAATGTCAACTTACATGGCAGCACAGTTTCTGATTGTAAAAGGCCTGATTTTGCAATACACAAAAAAGGGTTAAATCCCTTGTTTCAGAATTTAACCCTTTCAAGTAATCCGCTTAATAATTTATGATTTGTGTGTAATAAATCCGTGTCCGGCAGAAGCTAAAATCCGGTCGATAAATACAAGCAGGGTTGATGCCAACAGAATCCCGCCAATACTCAAAGGCAGCGATCCCAGGTTACTGAAAAACGATTTGTACCCTTCCGAAACGCCTTCGTTTTGCAAGCCCTGCATTAATTTCGAGAGTTGTCCCGCTTCCTGTTCTCCAGTTCCTGACGTAATAGCTACTGCGGCAAACAGCCCGACAAACAAAAACAGGATAATCCAAAATCCTTTGCCAAGAATCCGCTCTTTTTTAATTACTTCCACCCGCGATTGAACCGATTTTTCTTCCCAAACACGATCCATCACCTTCAATGTAAAATCTTTTGATGGTGAATCAAGCTGAATTTCTTTTAACAGCTTTCTCAATTCCATGTCGTTATCCTGTGTTTTCATCGTTTCCCGATTATAATATAGTATATAACTCTTCTTTTAACATCTCGTTCAAATAAGCCTGCAGTTTTTTTCTGGCCCTGAACAGTTTTACCTTTACATTGCTTTCAGTCATCCGTGTAATTACCACGATTTCTTCCACCGATTTGTCTTCAAAATAATACAGCAAAATCAGCGTGTATTCATCCTGCGGCAGTTTTTCAAGCGCGGCTTTCACATATTTCGCCCGATTTTCTGCGGGTATTCCATCGAAATTCATTTCCTCTGGTTCGTCAGGTAACTGAACATCATCGGCCGAAACAAATTTCATTTTTCGTTTCCTGATTTCCGAGATACAATTATTATAGGTAATCCGGTACAACCAGGTTGAAAAACGCGCATTTCCTTTAAAAGTGTGCAGCGATTTAAATGCCTTGATAAAACTTTCCTGCGCCAGTTCTTCTGCGTCTTCACGATTTCTGAGAACTTTCATGGCAATCGAAAAAACCACATCCTTGTATTTATCAACTAAGTACGAGAAACTGTGCGTGTCGCCGTTTAATACCTTGTTAACATACCAGATGTCGTCTTTAACTTCCATTGTCACCGATATTGACGCTAATTTATGAAAGTGGTTACAGATTGAAAAATATTTTTTTAAATGTTGTAACCGGCTGAAGAAGGGTGCGTCAAAAAGGGCAGAAAACAAAAAACAACAATTTAAAAAATTACAATTATGGAAGGAATTTTCGTACCACTGGCATTTTTTCTGGCAACGTTCGCCATACTTTATGTGTACTGGACAACCCGCACCAAAGAACGGCTGGCACTTATTGATAAAGGGCTCGATGTGAGCATTTTTAAAAACGCATGTACGAAATACAACCTGCTGAAATGGGGGATTTTCCTGATCAGTTTGGGTGTTGGTGTACTTGCAGCTTACGCATTGGCGCAAGTGATGAATGAAGTGGCTGCCTATTTTGCCATGATTCTCTTACTGGGTGGTGTTGGTTTGATTGTTGCCAACCTGATTACAAACAAACTGGAAAAGGAATAAATTCAATTTCGGGAGGATAAAAAAGAATGGCGGATGTTTTTCAACCGCCATTCTTTTTTTTATTCGCAGTGAAACCGTATTACTTTTCTAATTGATTCCTGGCAAACCGGGCAAAAGCTTTTTGCCTGGTTGCTTTTCATGCGGCAGTCCATTGCAGGGCTGAAAATGCCTTTGCTTATATAACCACCTCCTTCAAAAACTCCAATCGTATTTTCGTTTCCGGCTTTTCGGGGAGTAGGTATCGAGGTGTTTGAGTCCACCATGTTTTTCCACTTTTTATCAAAATCAACAAGTGTGGTAATATTGGGTTCCCAGGGCTCAGTTTTCAGGTTGTAAAAATCTTCGTAAGCCACTTCCGAATTGTAATATTCATCACCTAATCCTGCAAAACCATGCCCGAATTCGTGTATAAAAACTTCGCGTGTCAGGTTATTATCAGCCGTGCAAACCGACAGAAAATTGTAAAAACCACCGCCGCCGTACCTTTCGGTGTTTACAAGCACGTAAATATGATCGTATGGCACGGTTGCCGCGGCATCCAGTATCGGCCGCATGTCGCTGGTCGTAAGATAGCGGGAAACATCAAAAGTGTAGAAAGTTGAATTGAAAACCGTGTTCCTGTAAATATGTTCACCCGGAATGTCGGTGCCCGATTCGGCTGATGGGGTAAAAACTGCCCTGATATTAAAGTTTTCTTTTTCAGACTTGAATGGTTCTTCGGTGAAAAGGAATCCGGCTGCTTTTTCCACATCATCCCTGAATGCATCTTTCTCGCCTGCCGTGTATCCTTCGGCAAGAACAACAATATCCACCTTTTTTGAAGGTTCCCCATTATTCAAAACATCAAAAGTTTCAAAGGCAGCAGGTTTTTCATCCAGAATAAAATAACTTTTCGGATCGATTTCGGTTTTGTAAATATTCTTGAAAGTGCCATCCCACTGGCGCGAATCAATTTCGAGCCGCACTTTGTTTTTCGGAAAGGGAAATACTGCTGTTTGGTAATAGGTTCTGTCAATTTCTTTGGCTTCGGCAGTGGTTTGCCATTCGTCGAAAAGCGTGCTGAATCCTTTTGAAAAGAGGAGAGTCCCTGAATCCAGGTCGAAAACCCGGAACCTGAAATTACCATAGTTAAACGGATCAACCGTATGTGTTTTCGATCCGGCCCAGAACGGTTCTTTTTTCATTTGCTGAAAAAATACTTTTTCTTCTTTGGCATTTCCGCCCAGAAGAAAATCAAAACGAAGTGATTTCTCCAGAAAAAATTGATTGAAATCAACCTGTGCAAAGCTCAGTACCGGCAACGTAAACAGCAACAAAAATGATTTTAGTTTCATGATGGATTTTTTCCCGAAAATAACAATTCAGAAATTCTTTCAGGAGGATAGGCCAAAATTTTCAGGCAATGTTTTTAATCATAATGATTTCCGGCAGCCAATAAGGGCAAATTTTGTCCTTAATTTACAGATTATTACAAATGCTACTAAAAATGAACCTTCTATTTAGCAATTGTAAATTTTTAATAAATTTGCATGATAATTTGAAACTGAAAACAAAAACAATACAATGAATACAAACGATTTCCTTGAACATCCGGCTGATATCGATGCACTTGATGAAAAAATTTTAAAACTGATTACACAGAATGCCAGGATTCCGTTTCTGGAAGTAGCGCGTGAATGTGGCGTTTCGGGAGCAGCCATTCACCAGCGCGTTCAGCGGTTATTTAATATCGGGGTTGTTCAGGGTAGCGAGTTTATTGTGAATCCTACAAAACTGGGTTATAATACCTGCGCTTACATGGGTATTTATCTCGATAAAGCCAAATACCACCGGCAGGTTGTGGAAGCGCTGAGAAATATTCCTGAAATTGTTGAATGCCATTACACCACAGGTCAGTATGCCATTTTTATTAAAATTCAGACCAAAAACAATGTGCACTTAAAGCAAATTATCGACGATGAATTGCAGGAAATTGAAGGAATTGCACGCACAGAAACCTTTATTTCACTCGAAATGGACTTTAAACGGCAGGTGCCGATCAAATAAAAAGAAAGCCGGTTTTTTCCGGCTTTTATTTTTTATACCAACCTGAGTACATCTCGTAAGCATTCGCTATCCTAACAATTTCACCTTCCAGTAATTCCTTACTGATTTCCTTGATTTTTTTGGCCGGAATTCCGGCATACACACATCCCGATTCCACAATAGTGCCTTTTGTCACCACCGAACCGGCAGCAATAATGGTATTGCTGTTAACCACAGCATCATCCAGCACCACGGCATTCATCCCGATCATCACATTATCGTGAATGGTACAGCCATGGACAATGGCACCGTGTGCAATGGTTACGAAATTACCGATGTTGGTGGGCGATTTTTTATAAGTTGCATGCACCACCGCGTTGTCCTGGATATTTGTATTATTACCGATTTTAATATAATGAACATCGCCCCTTAATACTGCATTGTACCAGATACTACAATTATCCCCAATTTCAACTTCGCCTATAACAGTAGCTGTTTCAGCTAAATAGCAGTTTTTTCCAATTTTTGGGGTGTTTCCATTTAATGTTTTTATAAGTGCCATTTTCTGAGATTGTTTAAATCGATTTCAAATATATCAAATGATGGAAATTATCGGTCATCTCCTTATTAACTTGTTAAATAATGGTTATTTTTGGTGGCAAAATTTTGAAAAGATAATTCAACTAAAATCGATTTTGAAATCACAGTATTATGGGTTTCGGGATCGTTTTTCTTTTGGCGTGAAGTAATTGTAAATATTTGATAGAATGAAGGATACAAGAGTGACAGAGATGGAGGAAGTAGCCATCCGGTTTTCAGGCGATTCCGGCGATGGGATGCAGTTGACCGGTACCCTGTTTTCGGATGCCTCGGCATTGTTTGGGAACGATATTTCAACTTTTCCTGACTATCCGTCAGAAATCAGGGCTCCACAGGGAACTGTGGGTGGGGTTTCCGGATTCCAGGTCCAGTTTGGAAGAAAACAAATTAATACTCCGGGCGATTTTGCCCACGTTTTAATTGCCATGAACCCGGCGGCTTTAAAAGCCAATGCAAAATTTATGAATCCCGGCGGAACGATTATTTATGACGTGGATTCATTCAACGAAAAAAATCTTGCAAAAGCCAACTTTACAACCGATGACCCGTTTGCCGAATGTCATCTGGATGACTTTGTAAAGATTCCGGTGCCAATGACCGAGCTCACCCGCGAAAGCCTGAAAGAATTCGGCCTCGATAATAAAAGTATTCTCCGGAGTAAGAATATGTTCGCGCTCGGGCTTGTTTGCTGGATGTTCAATCGTCCGTTAGATTATATCGACGAATATATCAGAACAAAATTCGGCAAAAAACCGGGAGTGGCCGAATCGAATATCAAAGTGCTGCACGATGGTTTTAATTACGGGATGAACCTGCAGCACATGACACCCAACTTTATTGTTCACCCGGCAGAAATTGAAAAAGGTATTTATCGCAATATCAGTGGAAACGTTGCCACAGCCTGGGGTTTTCTGGCTGCTTCTGAAAAATCGGGCAGGCCTTTGTTTTTGGGTTCTTACCCCATTACTCCGGCAACCGAAATCCTTTCAACGCTTTCTGAAAGGAAAGACCTTGGTGTGAAAACTTTTCAGGCTGAAGATGAAATAGCAGGAATTGCCTCGGCTATAGGCGCATCATTTGCCGGCAACCTGGCCATTACAACCACTTCAGGACCGGGACTTGCCTTGAAATCAGAAGCCATCGGTTTGGCCGTGATGGCAGAAGTGCCGTTGGTGATTGTAAACGTTCAGCGTGGCGGCCCGTCAACCGGTTTGCCAACCAAAACTGAACAATCAGATTTATTACAGGCACTTTACGGCAGGAACGGTGAAAGCCCGGCAGTGGTCATTGCTGCCAGTACACCATCCGATTGTTTCAATTATGCATTTATCGCGTCAAAAATTGCCCTCGAGAGAATGGTCCCGGTAATTCTGCTAACCGATGGATTTTTAGGCAATGGCAGCGAGCCGTGGAGAATTCCATCCATGTCGGAACTCCCGGAAATAAAACCACGATTCGCACAAAATCCGGAAACTTTTAAAGCTTACGCACGCGATCCGGAAACGCTGGCAAGAGAATGGGCAATTCCGGGGACACCCGGTTTTGAACACCGCATCGGCGGACTTGAAAAAAACATTGCAGGAAATGTAAGCCACGATCCTGATAACCACCAGATCAACAGCGAAACAAGGGAGGCAAAAGTTCAACGGGTTGTTGATATGGTTCCCGACCTGGAAGTTTACGGCGACGAAGAAGGTGACGTTTTACTGGTTGGCTGGGGCGGAACTTACGGACACATGATCAGTGCAGCCCGCGAATTGCGTCAGGAAGGCAGGAATGTGAGCCTTGCCCATTTCAATTACATCAAACCGTTGCCAAAAAACACTGTCGAAGTGTTTTCGAAATTCAAAAAAATAATTGTGGGTGAACTCAACCTCGGGCAGTTTGCCGGATACCTCAGAAATATGGTTCCCCAGTTTACCTATTACCAGGTAAATAAAATGAAGGGGCTGCCATTTACGGTGAACGAACTGAAACAAAGTGTTTATAAATTATTAGAAGAATAGAAAATGGCCGAATTATTACAATATACAGTCAAAGATTTCAAAAGCGAAAATGAAGTTCGCTGGTGCCCGGGTTGCGGCGATTATGCCATTATGAATGCAGTTCAGCGGACAATGGCAGGAATGGGAATTCCGCGTGAAAAGTTTGCCGTTATTTCCGGTATCGGATGTTCGTCGCGTTTCCCCTATTACATGAGTACTTATGGTTTTCATACCATTCACGGAAGGGCAACTGCGGTGGCATCGGGCGTAAAACTGGCCAATCCTGAACTGAATGTTTGGGTAATTACCGGCGACGGTGATGGAATGGCTATCGGTGGTAACCACTTTATTCATCTGATCCGAAGAAACATTGATTTGAACGTGATTCTTTTTAACAACCGGATTTATGGTCTGACAAAAGGACAATATTCGCCCACATCTGAACGGGGCAAGAAAACAAAAACCTCGCCGTTCGGAACCATTGAAGACCCGTTTGTGCCCGGACAACTGGTGATTGGCGCTCGGGGTACTTTCTTTGCCCGTTCGATTGACGGAAACCTGAAACTCAGCCAGTCGGTTTTTGAATCGGCAGCCAGCCACAAAGGAACATCGATGGTGGAAGTGTTGCAAAACTGCGTGATTTTTAACGACGGCGCACACGATATGTTGACTGATCCGTTGTACAGGGCCGACCGTCAGCTTATTCTGGAACATGGCAAACCCATGATTTTTGGTGCAAACAATGATAAAGGAATTGCTTTCGATAACCGTGGCAAACTGAAAGTGGTGACAATCGGTGAAAATGGTGTAACTGCCGATGATATTCTGGTTCATGATGAAACTGAACAGGATCCGACACTCCACATGGCATTGATTAATATGCAACTGCCCGAATTTCCGGTTGCATTGGGTGTTATCAGGAAAGTGGAAGCTCCGGTTTATGACGCGGAAATGGTGGCACAGATCAAACAGGTTCAACAAACTGCAAAAGTGAAATGTGTTGACGATTTGCTGAAATCAGGAAATACCTGGGAAGTTAAATAGCAAATTACTAATAGCGATAGGAAGAGGTCTTGCAGAAATGCAGGGCCTTTTTCAGTTTAATTCAAACCATTGTGTTTTGGGAATGAGAATTCCGGACCCCAATTCCGGAAAAATCCGGTAAGTGGTTAACGATTCTGCATATGAATATGGATGATTTTGCAGATAGTGACAGAGCGTTTTATGATGTTTTACAGCAAAACAAACCGGATAACCGGCTACAATAATATGCCAGAAAGCTTCAAGCTCTTCATTTGAAGATTCTTTCAATGCTTTTTCAGCCTGTTTGTATTGAAAATCACTCAACAGGGCAATAATTTTCCGCCTGTAATTAACTGTTAATATTTTACGCATTCCCGATTTATTTCTGAACACATCAAAATTATGGGAACACCCGCGAACAGCATGAAAAATTTAATCTGAAAAAGGAGGTGCAATTTTCTGAAAGTAATTCAGAAAACAGATCAGGGGTTTTGCTGTTTCAGAAACTGATATTTTCAATCGGAACTATTGGCATCGAATCAAATTCAACCATAGCATTGATGAGGCCAATCCGGATATATTTTTGTAAATCAGGTACTTCAATTTTACAGGCTGAAATTGTTTTTTCGGCTAAAAGCTTTTCGCGTTTTGTACCTTTCAGAAGCGGAGCATCAGGCGTCCACCATTTTTTGCCGTCAAAAAAAACAAGGTTGGCCGCAAAACTATCGGTTATCAAACCATCTTTTACAATAATAATGTCGTCGCAATCGCCTTTCTGTGCAAACAGATTTTCAAGCTCAGCGCGGTTGGCGAATTTATACGAATAGTCAATCGTGTTACATTCAACAAGCCTGAGCGTTTTTATTGGCCTGAAATTGTATGGTAAAAACTCAATCTTTTCAATTTTTTCTGCATAAAGTACCCTGCACCTGAACAATCCGTTTTGTGCAATCTCCGGAACTTTGATTATTTCCGCAAGCAATTCAAAGTTTTTCAACCCAAACAATATTTTTCGGGCATTTTCAAACCTTTCCTGGTGAAAATCCAGGTTTTGCGGGTTCCCGTCAACGCATTTTATGGTTTCAAGCAAAAGGCACATACACTTTTCTGATCATTTCTTCATATTCTTTTCGTGCATCACTCATGAAAGTAATTCCACCGCCACTTTTGTAAATCATTTTTCCGGTGGAAAGATCGATAAAACGGATCAAAACACAACTGTCGAGATTGACGCCATCGAAAATACCAAAGATTCCGGTATAAAATCCTCGTTCATAATTTTCTGCAGCTTTTATAATTTCAACTGTTTTTTGTTTCGGAGCACCTGAGATTGAGCCAGCCGGTAAAAGTCTGAAAATTATATCCCCAATATTTTCAGCATAATTCCCGGGCAGTCTGCCCGAAATTTCGGAACTCACCTGCCACAGATTTTTTTGGTTGGTTTTAATCAGATCGAGATACCTGAACTTTTCAACTTTCACATCGTCGGCCACCAGGCTGAGG
>JAJUGS010000396.1 GCA_029265875.1 Prolixibacteraceae bacterium | reverse complement strand
TAGGAGTTATAATATTTATTGTTCCAGCCAATAAAATATCCGATTGTACCAAAACCGGCATAAACAACCGGTATTTTCCATATTTTTCTGTTGTATGCCTGTCCCCAGCCCGGAATAATGGCCGAATACATGGCAGCCTTTTTCGGAGAATGGGGTTCTTTCACTTCCTCCGATACTTTAAACTGAAGTGAATCGGTCGCAGTTTTCTGACCATACAGGTTTACCGAGAGAAAAACCAGTACAACAAAGACAATGATTTTATTTACACACTTGATGTAATCCACTTTTTGCAATGAGCACAAACGGAGTCAACTCCGGTTGTTACTTATGATTTTCAATTAATCTGATGATTCGGTCCAGATCGTCAGCCGATTTAAACGGGATAACAATCTTCCCTTTTCCATTGTTATCAACCGTGAGGCTGACTTTAGCAGCAAAATGATGCCCCAATTGTTTTTTTACCTGTTGAAACTCTTTTGAGAGTTTTATCCTGGCAGGATTTATAACGGTTGCATCTTCTTCACCTTCCAAATTCCTGACCATTTCTTCGACCTTTCTCACCGAAAGGCCATCTTTTACGATCAGTCTATAAATATTCAGCTGTTTTTCAGGATCTTCAATATTGATAATTGCCCGTGCATGACCCATTGAAATCTGTTTTTCAATAATTCCTTTCTGGATCAGGGCCGGTAGTTTCAGCAAGCGTTGGTAGTTGGCAATTGTTGAACGGTTTTTTCCGATTCGGGCACTCAGTTCTTCCTGGGTAAATTGCAGTTCATCCAACAAACGCTGGTAGCTCATGGCAATTTCGATGGCATTCAAATCCTCGCGCTGAATGTTTTCCACCAGCGCAAGTTCAAGCATCCCTTCGTCTTTTGCTTTGCGTATGTATGCCGGAACAGATTGCAACCCGGCCAATTGCGAAGCCCTGAAACGGCGCTCGCCGGCGATAATCTGGTATTTGTCATCCCCGATTTTTCTGAGTGTGATGGGCTGAATCAAGCCAATTTCCCTGATAGATGCGGCCAGTTCATTCAATGCCTCCTCGTCAAAACGGGTTCGTGGCTGAAAAGGATTTGCCTCAATTTTGCTCAACTCAATTTCGTTGATACCGGCGCTGTTCTGCATTTTTTCCGCATCGTCGATCAGCGCACCCAGCCCGCGTCCTAAAACATTTCTTTTTGTACTCATAAAACTCAATGAATCACTAAATTATTCTCCATTCCAAGCTGGGTCATTTTGTTTCGCTGTAAAATTTCGCGCGCCAGGTTCATGTGGTTGATGGCACCTTTTGAGCTTGCATCGTATAAAATTACCGGTTTCCCGTAACTCGGGGCCTCACCAAGTTTGATGTTCCGCTGAATCACTGTTTCGAAAACCATTTCCTGAAAATGATGTTTCACTTCTTCGTAAACCTGGTTCGAAAGGTTGAGCCTGCTGTCGAACATGGTGAGCAGGAATCCTTCTATTTCAAGGTCTTTATTTAAACGGCTCTGGATGATTTTAATTGTATTCAGCAGCTTTCCCAAACCTTCGAGCGCAAAATACTCGCATTGAACCGGGATAATCACCGAATCGGAAGCTGTGAGTGCATTTACTGTAATCAGCCCGAGTGAAGGGGAACAATCAATCAGGATAAAATCGTAACTCTCTTTCAAATGTTCAATGGCACCTTTCAATACCTTTTCGCGGTTTGGCAAATTCAGCATTTCAATCTCGGCGCCAACCAAATCGATGTGCGAAGGGATAATATCGAGGTTGGCAATATCGGTTTTTAGGATCACTTTTTCAGCTTCCACCTCGTCAACAATGCATTCGTAAATGCTCGACTGTATATTTTTCAAATCGAATCCCAGTCCTGAAGTGGCATTTGCCTGCGGGTCGGCATCAATAATCAAAACTTTTTTCTCCAGAACGGCAAGGCTTGCCGCAAGATTAATGGTTGTTGTTGTTTTTCCAACCCCACCTTTCTGGTTTGCCAACGATATAATTTTTCCCATTTCTTAACTTTTATTTTTAAATGACAGGTTTCAAATTTAATTATTTCACCGAAACCTGATTGTTAAAATTCTTTATCAAATCCCGTGATTAATTCCTATTAAACTGATATTTAACTTCTTGCGACTTAGTTTTTATACTTAAAAATTCGCTTAACATTTGATCCGGGTTCACAGTTGCCACACCGTATTCGCGGCAAACCAATCCGCCGGCAAAATTAGCCAGCTCGGCAGCTAACCTGATATCAGCGCCGGCAGCAATTGCCAATG
>JAJUGS010000142.1 GCA_029265875.1 Prolixibacteraceae bacterium | reverse complement strand
GGCAACAATTATCGAGTTTTTTAACTATTACCAGATTGAAAAAGCCTCCACTAACCCTTCCGCTGAAGGGAAATAAAAAAGTTCCAGACTTTTTTGAAGCAAGTCTGGAACTTTTTCTTACCCCCTCTCCCTGGGAGAAGGCCGTGGAGAGGTTTCTTTTATAATTCCTTCACCACCAGGTTCCGCCATTTTACTTTGATGCCACCACCATCATGAATCTGCAACGCAATGGCACCTTTTCCGGCAGCAATTTTATCGTCGGTGATGTCCACCATTTGCTGACCGTTGAGCCAGGTAGTTACATGGCCACCGTCAACCCTTATTTTCATTTTGTTCCATTCGCCGGGTTTCAGAATATTCTCCTTTTCGTCGGGAATCTGTACCAGCCAGCCGCGACCATACGACTCGTAAATTCCACCGGTATCGTGGTTAGGCGGAGCCACTTCAACCTGCCAGCCGCTCACTTTTGTACCTTCGAAAGTTGACCGGAAGAAAACGCCGCTGTTGCCATCGGCTTCCTGCAAAAACTCAAGTTCCAGTTCAAAATTATCATAGAACTTTTCGGTTGAAAGATAACCGTAAGCTTTGTCGGGCCCGCTTTCGCAAACCAGCAATCCATCCTGAACATACCATTTTTCGGTACCATGAATCACCCAGCCTTTCAGGTTTTTACCATTGAAAATCGGTTTTCCGTCTTTTTTCCCTGCAAAACAGGTAACCGAGAAAACCATCAGTAAAGCAATTGTTGAAATAATCTTCATACGACTATATTTTGGTTTATTGATTTATTGCTTCCGAAAATACAAAACTGCCCGTTTGCCGGCAAGCATATTTATCAGCAAAACACTGTCGTTTAAAAATAAACTTCAACGGTTACGCTATCGCGGTCAAAACCTTTTGATTTCAGGATTTCCATGGCATCAAAAATCATGTCGCTGTTGCCACACAAATAAAAACAGGTATTTTTGGCAAAGTCGGTATTTTTCAGATACTCGGTGAGGCGACCATTGAAGTCGCCATTTTTATCGCGCGAAGTACAAACTGTAACATTCTTTCTGTCGTAATCCTCAATTTCGTAAGCTTCGCCCGAATAACGAACTCCGTGAATCAACCTGTAATTCAACCCCGGGTTAGTTTTTACCATGCTGTGAAACGGGGCAATTCCGGTCCCGCTGGCAATAAAAACATGCTGGTGGGTATCGCGTTTTTTGTGGTCGAGCCCGAATTTCCCGAATGGGCCATGTACTTCAACCATATCTCCTGGTTTCAGGTGTTTCAGTTTCGGCGAGAAATAGCCACCATCCACTTCTTTTACAAGAATTTCCAGATTATTGCTTTCTTCGGCACTGTAAATCGAGTATTCGCGGCTCTGGTAATCGCCCAGTATGGAGAGCGAAATGTGTTGCCCGGCTTCAAATTTAAAACGGCTTTGGGGGAGCGACAAGACAAATGTATTTTCTGTCAGTTCCCTGAGCTCAACAACTTTGTAGTAATTTGTATCAATCTGCAAATCTGCTTTCATTTCAACGTTCATGGTGTATTTTCAAAAAAAAAATTAAATGCAAAAATAATATTTTCAATATTACAAGACATTTTTGTCTGTTATTGTATCGATAATTTATTCCGATTTAACTCTCTTTTAAGGTAAATGTTCAGCTTACGGTTTATGTTTTTATCAACCCTGAATAGATATTACTTATAAACCGGATTTTCCGATATCAAAGTTTCAGGTAGAAATCACGGGCCAAAAGCATGAACTCTTGCGAATAATTCGCTTTTGTTTCGTTGTAAACCGAAAAAACGGTGCATTCAGTTTCGCATTTTAAAAAGCTGAATTCCATTAAACTCCGGTTGGGTTCTTTATCCGGGAAAGGTTTCACACTGGCCAATCTTCGCAGAAACAGTCCATTTTTTGCGGCCAATCCGATAAACAAATCAGCCTCATCAACGGGCAGAATAATTGAAAGATGCCCCTTTTCGTCAAGCAATCTGAGTGTTCCCGAAATCATATCGGCAAAAGGCAACAGGTGATTGTGCCGTGCCATTGAAAGACGTGCGTTGGCGTTTTTCACACTATTCGAAAAAAAAGGCGGGTTTGAAATGATCAGGTTGAATTTTCCGGGATATGTTTCAGCAAAATCCTGAAAAGCGATATGCTGAACCGAAATTCTGTCAGGCCAGGGCGATTTTCTGATGTTTTCTGTCGCATCAATTACTGCGTGCTCATCAATATCGATGCCGGTGACAAAGGATTTATAGTTCCGCTGGGCAATCATCAGCGCTACAAGCCCGGTGCCGGTGCCGACATCCAAAACCGAGTCCACCCCATCAATATTTGCCCACGCGCCAAGTAAAACACCATCGGTATTTACTTTCATGGCAGCATGGTGCTGTTCGATCCGGAACTGTTTAAACTGAAAGTATTTATTGTGGCTCATTACATGACAAATCGTTTGATTCCATTTTTTAGGTATGAAACATTGAAATTCAGGAGCAAACCCAATTTATAGTGACCAAACTTCAAATAAGTCAGAATTTGTGCCATATGAACATCCGTAAATGCTTCAACTGTTTTCAATTCTATAACAACTTTATTTTCAACCAATAAATCAATCCTGTATCCCTGGTCAGGTATTATTTCCTTATAAACTACTGGAAGTGGTTTTTCTTTTTCTACTTTCAGTCCGGCAGTAATCAATTCATAATACACGCATTCTTTATAGGCAGATTCCAATAATCCCGGGCCAAGTTCTTTATGAATTTCAATTGCTTTTCCGATAATCAGATTGGACAACTCATTCTCATTCATCTTACACTGTGTTTCTTTGTGAATATTTTGTGAACCTTTGTGTTACGCTAAAATTACACAAAGTTGCACGAAGAAAACACTAAGAAACTCAAAGATTTTGTTCAGAATTTTTCGAAAGCACCGAGGCCAAAGAGTGCAAAATCGTATTTAACCGGGTCGGCAGGGTCGAAAACACGCAAAGCGGTTGTTACCTCTTCCACCGCTTTCCAGTCGTTTGATTTCCGGGTTAAAAGGCCCAGTTTCCGGGCCACATTTCCGGTGTGCACATCCAGCGGCAACATCAATCCCGAAACCGGTATTCCGCTCCAGATCCCGAAATCGATTTTGCATTTATCATTTCTGGCCATCCAGCGTAAAAACATGTTCAGCCGTTTGGCTGCCGCACCTTTTTCAACATCCGAAACATGGCGGCGGGTGCGTTCGCCGGGCAATTCGAAAAACACTTTAAAAAAATGCTGAAGAGCTGAAAAAACCGAGTTTCGGGAATGGTAGCCATTTTCAAAAACAGCTTGCAATCCACCATGATTGCTGTAAATATTCTGCAGCGACCGGATAAAGTACACACAATCGTCGCCATTAAAAGTGCGGTGAACAAACCTTTGCAACGCTTTGAGGTCGTCGTCCGATGCATTCAGCACAAAATTATGGGGCTGCTCCCCCATCAGGCGCATCAACCTGCCTGCATTTTTTATAATCGACGGCCGGTTTCCCCACGCGATGGTGGCAGTCAGAAATGCGGCTATTTCTATATCCTCTTTTTCAGTAAAAAGTTTTGGGACTTGAATTGGGTCAGTCTCAATAAAAAATAGCTGGTTGTAATGTTCGTATTTTTCGTCGAGAAAGGCTTTTAAATCGAAAAGTTCTGTCATTGCCGGATAGTGAAAAATGGATACTGGATTTCAGGATTCTGGATAACGGATAACGGATTTAGATGATGAATTAACTGTCTCTGAAATGGGAAATAGTAAATCCTCAAATCGTAAATCAACATTACACAATCACCCCGTCTTTAATGTGAAAAATCTGGTCGGAGCGTTCGGCAAAATTGTCATCGTGGGTAACAATAATAAAAGTCTGGCCGAAATCGTCGCGCAGGCGGAAAAGCAGTTCGTGCAGTTCGTGCCGGTTTTCAGAGTCGAGGTTTCCGGAAGGCTCATCGGCCATCACCACAGCCGGGCTGTTCATTAATGCGCGGGCCACCGCCACCCTTTGTCTTTCGCCACCCGAAAGTTCTGAAGGTTTATGGTTCTTACGCCCGGTTAAACCGAGGTAGCCCAATAACTCAAGTGCCCGTTTTTCAGTATCAGCTTTGGGTTTTCTGGCAATAAAAGCCGGGATACAGACATTTTCAAGCGCTGTAAATTCGGGCAATAAATGATGAAACTGGAAAACAAAACCGATTTGGCGGTTTCGGAACTGAGAAAGTTCGGCATCCGAAAAATCGTTGATATTGCGGCCATCGTATATAATGTTTCCACTGTCGGGTTTGCTCAGTGTTCCCAGAATCTGCAGCAAAGTGGTTTTTCCGGCACCGCTGGCTCCCACCACCGAGTGAATTTTCCCTTTTTCAACCTCGAGGTTAATACCTTTTAAAACCTGCACGTTGCCGAAGGATTTGGTGATATTTTCCGCTTTTATCAACGATCCTGAATTCAATGGGTCATTTTTTCGAAGTGAATGCCGGATGTTTTAATCCTGAAATTTCTCTTTAACGTTATTCTCTATTTCCCGGGCTTCGCTGTTGAGGTTGTCAGAAACCTCGGTCAAATTGTTTTTGATCGCGCTGGTTTCCCGGTTTACAGTATCAGAAACTTCGTCAATATCTTTTCTTACATCGGCTGTATATTCGTTGATTTCACGCTGAATTTCGTTTGATGCCTTTTTGAATTCGCGCATTGCTTTTCCCATTGTTTTTGCAATTTCGGGAATTGCGCTGGAGCCAAAAAACAGCAATGCAAGCAATAAAACAAGAACCAGTTCCCCTCCGCTGATGAATAATAAATAATTTGTCATCGATGCTTTTTTAAATTCCGACAAATATACTAATTGAGATATTTAAAGTTTCCAAAATCAACCTTAAAAAACCTTATTTCATCTGTATAAATTCTCAACCCTGATTTTCTTGTTTACCATATTTCCCCATTGTAATTAGGCAGAAACAACTGAATCAATATCATTTCAGAGAAGGATAACACTGACCCGCCAAAAACAAAACAGGCTGCACCAGTGGCACAGCCTGTTGTATTTTTGTTATATCAGAAAATTACGCTTCTTTTTTGCCTAATTTTTTAAACCGGGTAACTGTATCATAAACAACCGGAGTTGCCACAAAAACAGATGAATAGGTTCCAACACCAATACCCACCAGCAAGGCGAAGATAAATCCGCGGATATTGGCACCACCGAAGATGAAAATTACGATTAACACGATGAGTGTTGTAAAGGATGTATTCATGGTACGGCGAAGTGTGTGGTTCATGGCATCGTCCATATTCACCTGCAGATCGCGTTTCGGGTGAATATGCAGGTATTCACGGATACGGTCGTAAACAATCACGGTATCGTTGATGGAATATCCAATTACTGTAAGGATAGCCGCGATAAAAGCCTGGTCAATCTCCAGCGAGAAGGGCAGTATTCCATGAAAGATGGAAAATATCCCCAGCACGGTAATTGAGTCGTGAATTAATGAAACAATACCACCAGCTCCATACCTCCATCCGGGAAAGCGCACCATGATGTAGAGGAAAATCATCACGAGAGCGATGGTAATGGCAATGGCTGCATCCTTTTTGATATCGTCAGAAATTGTAGGACCCACTTTCTGTGAACTGAGTCTGTAGTTTGTAGTGAAATCTTCATACGTTGCGTTTCCGATGTATCCACCTTCTTTCAATCCATTGTATAAGGCTGTTTCAACTTCATTATCAGCATTTTCTCCACTGTCATCGATTTTATATTTTGTGGTAATACGCACCTGGTTGGCCGAGCCGAAAGTTTTAACTTCGGGAGCCGATCCCCCGAAATCATCCGCCAGCACGTTTGAAATTTCAGCCACTTTCACGTCTTTGTCGAAACGAACAGTATAAGTGCGTCCGCCCTGGAAATCAACACCATAGTCAAATCCCCGAACCGCTATCGAGATAATAGAAGCCACAATCATGATTCCTGAAATGGTGTAAGCAATTTTACGTTTTTCGATAAACGGGAATTTAACATTGGTAAGAATATCTTTTGTTGCTTTGGCAGTAAAAGTTATTACTTTACCACTCTTCATCTGCCACTCAAAAATGATACGGGTCAGGAAAATAGCGGTAAACAAAGAAGTAAGGATACCAATCATTAAAGTGGTGGCAAAACCTTTGATCGGGCCCGAGCCGAACATATAAAGGATAATACCGGTTAAGAAAGTGGTAACCTGTCCGTCGATAATAGCGGAATAGGCATTCTTATATCCATCGGAAATAGCCAGCGATATTCCTTTACCTGCCCTGATTTCTTCCTGAATACGTTCATAAATAATCACGTTGGCATCAACCGCCATACCCATGGTAAGAACGATACCGGCAATACCTGGCAGCGTGAGTACAGCGCCTAAAGAGGCCAGCACACCGATTAAAAAGAAAAGGTTCACCAGCAGTGCAATATTGGCTGTCAAACCAGCTTTTTTACTGTAAAAGAATAACATATAAATAAGCACCATAACAAAAGCTGCGACAAACGACATCAACCCTTTGTTAATAGATTCCTTACCCAGTGAAGGACCAACAACTTCTTCCTCAACAATTCTGGCAGGAGCAGGCATTTTACCTGATTTCAGCACATTTGCGAGGTCTTTGGCTTCTTCAATGCTTTCAAGGCCGGTAATACTTGAACGCCCACCTGAAATTTCATTCTGAACCGTAGGATATGAGCGTACATAATTATCGAGCACCACGGCAATCGATTTGCCTATATTTTCCTTGGTCATTCGTTGCCATACTTTTGCACCTTCGCTGTTCATGCTCATGGCCACTTCAGGGTTCGAACCAAGCTGGTCGAAATCCTGGCGTGCATCCACAATCACATCACCGGTTAGTGGCGCACGACCATCGCGTGAATTTACTTTCAGGGCGATCAAACGGTAGTAGTTACCTTCTTTATCCACCGATTTGGCTGTCCAGCGGAATTTCATATTCTGCGGGAATATACTGCTAACCTGATGGTCGTGCAGATAAGCATTTACCTTGGCTGTATCTTTCACATGGGACATACCTACAACCGGCCCGGGATAAAGTTGTCCCTGCTGATCGGTACTTGGGTTCAGCACGGCAAACAGCGGATATTCGTTTCTGAAATCAGCCATGTTATCAACTCCCGCAGAATCTGTTTTTGCGCCACTCATTTCGTTGAGGAGCGATTCAGTAGTTTTCGTAGTGTCGGCAGTTGCTGTTTGATGGGTCGCTGTTGTATCGGCAGCCGTTGCACCGGTTCCCTGCATTTCTTTTATCTTCTGGTTGGCAGCCAGCATGTATGGATATACTTCCTGGTTTTCATAGGTTTCCCAAAATTCGAGCATTGCCGACCCTTGTAAAAGATTACGGACACGGGCCTGGTCTTTTACACCCGGAAGTTCAACCAGGATGCGGCCTTTTGTCTGTAATTGCTGGATGTTTGGCTGAGCTACCCCGAAACGGTCGATACGGGTACGCAGAATATTAAACGAGTTATCAATGGCTGCATCTGTTTCTTCACGGATTACTTTCAATACGTCTGCGTTGGTTGAATTAAAATTAATCCTTTCACGCAACTCGAGTGTGTTAAAAATCGATGCCAGGCGTGCATTGGGTGCCATTTGTTCGAATGTTTCCCCAAACAGGGTTACAAAATCTTTCTGGCTGTTTTTCTGTAATTCAACAGCTTTTGCCAGTGCAGCATTAAATGTTGCATCGGGATTGTAGTTCGACATGGCCCTGATGATATCAACCACCGAAATTTCGAGCGTTACGTTCATACCGCCTCTCAGGTCAAGACCCAGGTTCATTTCAAGTTCCTTCACTTCTTTATAAGTGAATTTTTTAACCCCGATATTGTAAACCACTTCACCTTTCATCGAATCGAGATAGTGGTACTCGCGATCGGGGTCTCCTTGTGCATATTCAACAGCACGTTTTTCAACCTGGCGCGATTTCCAGGTGAATGTAAGCTGATAAATAGAAACAAGGCCTAACAGAATTGCAAATGTTAAAATTGCACCTTTGTTTTGCATTTTAATTTGTTTTAAATGTTAAACGATTTTTTATTATTTGAATTTGATTGATTTACACAGAATAAACCCATCTGCTGCAAAGCAGGATCACCGGTGATTGATTGACCGGGTTTTTATGCAATTGAAGGAAAATCGTCGGGGGAAATATAGATATAATTACGGAAAGCGAGGTAATGATATGTAAGAATCAGTGGGGCAGTTTGTGTCTGTACTTCGGCTTTCAAAACCTGAAAATCGCGATGCTGGTGAAATTGCTGTAACAATTTGTCGTGCGATTTTGGCTGGAATTTCCGCTGAGCCACTTTCAGTACCTGAATTTTTCCGCCCAGATCAACAGTTTGTGAATACAACTGCACCCCACTTTTTTCGTTTGGTGTGCTACCAGCGCTTTTTTCCATGCCAGGTAACTGAACCCCATTATTTTCGAAATAAACATCGAGAAGAGCGGCAACTGCAATCAACCCGGCAAAAACTGCCAGCCTGATCCATTGCTTTTTCGATATGTTAATTCTGATTTTCACCGGTTTCAATTCAAGCGGGGCAAATATACCGAAATAGTTGAGGAAAGCAAATGAGTGGGACCATTAAAATTGAAAATGAAAAATGAAAAACCCAGATGCGCTCTCTGGCAGTGTAACAGGCTATTTACCGGAAATGAATGAATGGGCAAACTATCGTTGACCCATTCATTCACTTTTGCATATTCAGAAAAGGCAGGCACCTCTTCCCTTTCAAACTAAGCCAATAACTCAGCTTTGTAACCAGCTTCTTTCAGTTTCTCAATAATTACTTCAGGTTTCGTTACTGAAGTTTCAACTGTCAGTATTTTCTGGGGATTTGTGGTATCCACACTCCATTTTTCAATGCCTTTTATCTGGTTGAGGTGTGGAGTTACTGTGGCCACGCATCCGCCACAATTGATGGTGGTTTTAAATTTTAAAGTTTCCATTTTAAAATGTATTAATTGATTATTATTCAAGATTCTTCAATTTTAACCGCAAACTGTTGCTCACAACCGATACCGAACTCATCGCCATGGCTGCCCCGGCTATCATCGGGTTGAGCATAAAACCCCAGATGGGGAATAAAATTCCTGCAGCAACCGGGATTCCGATTACATTATAAATAAATGCCCAGAAAAGGTTTTGCTTAATGGTATTTGTGGTAAGTTTTGACAACCGGATTGCCTTTGAAATTTGCAGAAGGTCGGAGGAAATAATGGTCATTTTTGCCACATCCATCGCAATATCCGAGCCTTTCCCCATGGCAATGCTCACATCCGACTGCGCCAGTGCGTGTGAATCGTTGATGCCGTCGCCAACCATAGCAACTATTTTCCCCTCGTTTTGCAACGTTTTTATAAAATCGGCTTTGTCAGAGGGTAACACTTCGGCTTTAAAGTTTTTCAGCCCAACTTCTTGTGCCACTGCTTTTGCCGTCTGCATATTGTCGCCGGTAAGCATGTAAACCTCAATTCCCAGTTTCTGCAACTCATTGATGGCTTTTGCCGAGGTTGTTTTTATTTTGTCGGCAATGGCAATAATGGCCAGCAGCCCGGCATTATTGGCAAACAAGATGACTGTTTTGCCCTCATTCTGCCAGTTTTCAATTTGCACTAAATCGGCTTCTGCAACAACTACCTGATAGTCGTTCAGCAGTTTTTGATTTCCCACCAGGAAAACATTTCCGTTATAATCCGTCACTACACCTTTGCCGGTAATACTTTCAAATTTTCCGGTGACAATCCGGTTTTGCATATCCGGTTTTAACGATGCAGTTACCGCTTCGGCCAGCGGGTGTTCCGATTGCGATTCGATGGCAAAAAGTATTTGTTCAAATCCGGTTTTTTCATGTTCCGGAACTTTCCAGGCAATATCTGTAACTGCCGGCTTTCCTTCCGTAACAGTCCCGGTTTTGTCCAGAACGATGACATTCACTTTATGTGCCAGTTCCAGGCTTTCGGCATCTTTTATCAGGATTCCGTTTTCGGCTCCCTTGCCCATCCCCACCATAATAGCAGTGGGAGTTGCCAGTCCCAACGCACACGGGCAGGCAATTACCAGCACCGAAACCATGGCCAGCAATGCTTTTGTTACCGCATCATCGCCGCCAAAAATCATCCAGGTTATAAAAGTCAGCACCGAAATTGCCATCACCACCGGGACAAAAATGCCGGCAATTTTATCCACCAGTTTCTGCACGGGTGGCTTACTTCCCTGCGCCTGCTGAACCATTTTAATAATCTGGGCCAAAACCGTTTCGCCACCTACTTTTTGTGCTATAAAAACAAAACTTCCTTTCTGGTTGAGCGTGCCTGCAAACACCTTTCCGCCCGGTCCCTTTTCCACCGGAACCGACTCGCCGGTAATGGTGCTTTCGTCGATAAACGATGAGCCGGAAATGATTTCGCCGTCAACAGGAATTTTGTCGCCGGGTTTTACCAGCAGTTTGTCGCCCATCTTCACCTGCGCAATGGGTATCTCCGTTTCCTGACCATTATCATGAACCCGGTAAACGGTGTTGGGCTGCAAACCAATCAGTTTTTTAATGGCCGATGAAGTGTTTGATTTGGCCCTTTCTTCGAGCACTTTGCCCAAAAGAATGAAAGCAATAATCACCGCCGCAGCTTCGAAATAAACATGTGGATGCTGGCCGCGACTGTGCCAGAACTCAGGAAATACCGTGCTGAAAAGGCTGAAAAGGTAGGCAATGCCGGTACTCAAAGCCACAAGCGTATCCATATTGGCTTTGCCATGTTTCGCCTGGTTCCAGGCGTTGACAAAAAACCCGCGGCCAAACCATACAATTACCGGAGTCGCCAGAATCAGCATAATCCAGTTGGCATAAGGAGTATTCATCAGAAACATGGCAATTACCATCACCGGAAATGCCAGAACAGAAGCCCAAAGTGTTTTGTTTTTGAGTACTTTATAATGAGTTTTCTGTATTTCTTCCTGCTGAATCTTACTTTCCTCTTCAATCAGCAAATCATATCCAATCGACTGGATGGCTGATTTAAAATCTGACAATGAAGCTTGTCCCGGGAAATATTCGACCCACGCCGAAGAGTTGGCAAAATTAACCGCTGCGTCAACAACCCCTTCCTGGGCTTTTAACATGCTCTCAACGCTGATGGCGCAGGAGGCGCAGCTTAATCCCGTAACCGGAAAACTTTTTTTGACGGATGTTTCCATGTCGCTATTTTTTGTCAAAAATAAAGACCGGCAGCAGGGTGTTTGTTATGAAATTTCAGGAACGATTTATAAGATTTTCAGGTTCTGAACGATGATTTATACCTCATCCAGCGGTTTTCGCTTCTTTTCCTTTACCTGTTTGAAATGGCTGGGTGTTAATCCGGTAACTTTTTTAAACTGGCCCGACAAATAGGCTACATTGCTATATCCCATTTTATAAGCAATTTCACTCAGGGTGAGTTCGTCGTACACCAGTAATTCCTTCACCCGCTCAATTTTCTGAAGGATGATGTATTTTTCGATGGTAATGCCTTCAATTTCGGAAAACAAACTGCTTAAATAGGCATAATCCCTTTTCAGTTGTGTTTCGATGAATTCTGAATAATTGAGTTTTAACCCCTCATCGCTGTGATGACTTGTTTGGATAATAATATTCTTGATTTTTTCAATAATCCGGCTTT
>JAJUGS010000365.1 GCA_029265875.1 Prolixibacteraceae bacterium | reverse complement strand
CTTTAATTTCGATCATGAATTATAATGGCGGTATATTAAGAAAATCAGAAATACGCTCAATTATAGAAATTCGTATTGCATTTGATTCTCTAGCTGTAGAATTATGTATTCCTAAAATTACAGATGAGGAAATTAATAACTTAAAAAATTACAAAAATGAATGCACTTAGAAACAGCGTCAGGCTTATCGGCCACCTGGGCGATGCCCCGAAAGTAAGAAAGTTGGACGGCGGAAAAACCGTTGCTAATTTCAGTATAGCAACCAACGAAATTTATTACGACCAGAATGGTGTCAAACAAAGTGAAACGACCTGGCACAAACTGGTTGCCTGGGGAAAACAGGCCGAAGTAATTGAAAAATACGCCCACAAAGGCAGTGAAGTTGCTATTGAAGGTAAACTGACGAACCGTTCGTGGGAAGATAAAAACGGTGAAAAACAGTACATTACCGAAGTGGTG
Source organism: Prolixibacteraceae bacterium (assembly GCA_029265875.1). Classification (GTDB taxonomy): domain Bacteria; phylum Bacteroidota; class Bacteroidia; order Bacteroidales; family Prolixibacteraceae; genus Draconibacterium. Next base: position 2,490 of record JAJUGS010000365.1, on the reverse strand, counting down.
GTTAACTCAGTTTTATTGTTGGATAAAAAGAACGATGCTGCTGAAGCGTAATCTTTGGAATATTCAATAAAGAAAGCTCTGTCAGAAATGGCGGGGCTTTTTTGTTATTGAAGGGTTGTCGTCGTTGTCGGGTTATCGTTGTTTTTTTTGATCTTGAGTTGAATCTTTTAAATGAAATTATTCGCAGTTAATTTTCCTCAATTCACCCAATAACTCAATCACCCAATCACCCAGTCACTCATTTCCCCAATCACTCAATAACCCATTCACCCATTCACATTTCACCATTAAAACGACCATTTGATGCGGCCATAAACCGCCTGACCGTAATTGCCATATTCGGTTCCTGCGAGGCCAAAGAAAAGTTGCCCGTTTGCCATTAATTCAAGGTTGTTCCCTAACGAATAAATGAAAGTTGGTCCAACATAAAACGAACCGTCGCAGGGGTTTACAATCGATGAAAAACTCGCATTCAACAAAGGCGTAAAAGGGTAGGAGACCTGACCGAAGAGATTGTACCTGCCCAGCGACAGCATTTTTGCGGATATATCGGGCGAGAAGAAACCACGGCCTCCTGCATTGCCGGTAGTACCATGACTGTTGTACAAAACTGCCGCGTGAACATACAAACTGTTCTGAAAGTAATAATCGCCCGATACTGAAGCAACCAGCGCCTCATAACTTCCGTTGTCCTTTTCCAGTGGTTTAAACCAGGAAACTTCGCCCCTGAAACCACCACCTTTGATGTCGCCCGACCAGCCTGTTCCCAACACAAAATCTTTTCCCATCCAGCCACCCAGAAACTGGAAATCGGTATTCATTTTTGAAAATCGGTACATACCGGCAATGGCGGTTTCATCGGTATTGTGTCCGATTTTGTATACGAGTTCAGCCGAAGAAGTCTCACTTGTAAAATACTGAAGTTTGATTCCATCGGTGCCGGGGCGCTCTTCGTAATCAAATTCGAAATAGGAAAAGGTGTTGAAAATATCGTTGGGATTCCAAACCAAATTTACTCCCCAGTTAATACGTTGGCGGCCTGCGCGTGCCTGCAATTTGCCAAAAGTATAATCAACCCAGGCGCGGTCGATGGCAGAATGCAGGAACCAACTGTCAGCCGAAATCAAAACAGCTCCCAAATCAATATAGCCACCTTCTTTGTCGATCATCTGCTCATAACCTGGAAATTTTTTCACCATTTGTCCGAAAAACAGCCGGTTACGGATTTCGAGGTCGAAAACCAGTTTTTCGGTGGCATTCCACTTGAAATTCAGCCGGTTGTGAAACTGGTTGAGCAGAAGGCTATTTAAGGAGTCGGTTGCACTAATTGCGATTGGATTCACCGGTTTATAAAACATTGTCAGCTCTTTCAGGTACCCATTAAAAGAGATTTTCTCCTGCGCGGGAACAGCGGAAGATAGAATTACAAAAGTCAATATGAACAGGTTCTTTTTCACTGACGATTCAAATCTGAAATTTCGAATAACGAATAAGAAATCAGAAAATATGCTCCCGAAATAATCAATTTTTCAATTTTGAATTTTTCATTTTTAATTGTCAATCTGCATGCCTGCAGCAAAATCCATCACGCACATGGTTTTGTATTCAGGATGACTGCCACAGGCAACACCCACCATTTTCAGATTTGGGTTCAGAAAAGTTTTCCGGTGTCCGCGGGTCCTCACGTTATCGTCAATCAACAGAAAAATGATAGTTTGCCGGGCTGAGGTATTTCCGTAGGCAATATTTTCGGCAATTTGTTTTTCCCAGTTTCCATGTCGTTCAATTCTGGTTCTCAGGTTCGAACGGTCGCTGCCAGTGTGGCCGGTAGCGCCGGTTTTCGACTGATCGCGGCAGTGGTCTTCTGCAGCCCGGGTTAAATCTTTGTTGGGGTAAACAAGTGGAAGTGGCTTCATTTTTTTCAGTTCGCGCACACATTCGTTTAACGCCGATACACCTTCCACCGTTTTGATAGGCAAATCGCCCGGATAAGTCAGAATTTTATTATTATATTTTTTGGCCAGCGGGGCGATATATTTCTCGGCATATTGGGCCGGATCGGACCGGAAGAGATTGATTTCGTAAATAATTTCCTTTTCCAATGGTGAAAGATATTCTGCTCCGGCTGCCGTATTCAGCATCGCCGACGGTTCGGGTTCCACCGCTTTTAGAAATACTGGCGTAAAAAGTAACAGCAGAAATATCTTTCTCATTTATCTATTTTGTTTTTGTATCGCTTACTATTCTCCCATCTTCGAGCGTGATCACCCGCCGGGCTTTGTTGACAACCCTGGCATCGTGCGTCGAAAAAATAAACGTGATATTTTCTTCTTTATTTAGTTGTTCCATGATTTCGAGCAGATTTTCCGTCGATTTTGAGTCGAGGTTGGCGGTTGGTTCATCAGCCAGAACAAATTTGGGTTTCGATGCCAGTGCTCTTGCCACTGCCACGCGTTGCTGTTGTCCGCCCGACAGTTTTGAGGGACGCCG
>JAJUGS010000063.1 GCA_029265875.1 Prolixibacteraceae bacterium | reverse complement strand
TCACCTTCAACATATTTAGAAGAAATCATTGTATAGGATGTAGCCGAGCCAATGAGCTGGATATTGTGGGTAAGGTTAATTCCCACTCTTAAACCTGCTTCAATAAAATCGGTGTCAATTTCATCTTTTTCACCGGTTTCCCAGCTTGTCATTTCAAGTCCGTAACCTGCGAATGGCCCCCAGTGCAGAAAATGCAGCGGGTAAAAATCTTTTGCCACACCAAAACTAACCCTTGCAAAAGTGAAATCATCTGAGAAATCTCCAATTGAATAGTTTTGCTTGTCGTAACCGCCACCCACATAAACCTTCCATGAAGTTGCGAGCCGGCCTCCCCCGCCAAACATTTTGGAAATGTAGTATTCCAGCCTGCCTTCGAAACCGGGCAATCCACCCGATGTGGTTCCCAGGTAAAGATTCATGCCCACATCGTTTTTCTGTTGCAGGAACATTCCCATATTATCAACTTTTCCGCCGGCAATCTGGTAAAATGCCGAAGGTTCGGTTTGGCCCGAAGTTACTTTCCGGTTATCCACCACTTTCATCGATTTAATTACCGCCACTCTTTTCGAGGTGATTTCGCCTTTTGAGTTGGTCTGGTTCTCCATCACAAAATAGCGCTGGTCGAATTTCAAGCCTTCCTTCTTCCCGATTTTTGCCCTGATTGGCCTGACATCGCTCACCATTGCTTTAACCCTGAATTCCTGAAACTGGTTTTCCACGGTGGTTAAAACCGATTCAATCGACATCTTCACCATCTGATCCATTAATTCCTCATCAGTTTTCTGCACCTTTGGAGCCAGCACCTGTCCCGGGTTATACTGAGTTGCGGCAGCAGTTGTATATTGCCGTTTCATAAACTGAAAAGGAAATTCGGCCTTTTCAAAAGCTGCAACTTTGGCATCGCGCTGCGGATCATCGGGAGTTGTCCAGTATTTCTGAAAAAAATTGGCAGCCACTGAATCGCCAAAATCGAGTTTCAGCAGAAATGTCTGCACTTCGCTCTGAAATCCGTTCATGATTCGTTTTTCCGCGGGAGTTTCATTTTTCTGGTACGACTGGGCCATGCTCATAATTCCGTAATAATCGAAAACCAGTACATACGAGCGGTTCACCAACGCCATCCCCATGTCCATCAGCGATGATTCGCCGCGTTTTGAAGCCGAGGCAACCAGTAAATCGTTGTCGTTGGCATTAAACAAGCCTCTTTCTTTCAGTTTATCCACATTAAAACTTCCGTCGGGCTGGCGGTTAAACCACACCGAAAGAATTTGCTGCCCCACTTTGTGGTCATTGAGCCAGCGCACAAGTTGCTGTTCGGTTGCCGGAACCGGAAAACCCAGCAAACTGTCACGTTTCACTCCGGTTTTAATGATGTTTTCAGGAATTGAATTGTCGTAATACTTGTCGGGAGCCGTTTGTTTTGCCAGAACTTTAATAACCGGCCCGCTCAGATTCTCGTTATAATCGAGCCCGATAAAAGTCAACGAATTCCTGTCATACTCCGATGATACATAATTTTTTGCTGTTTGTGCCGCCAGCAGATAAGGGAATGCAGCGAACACAATTAATACGAACAAATTTCTCATATTATTATTATTAGTTATGGTCTAAATTGCGGTCCTTGTCTGTTTCCACAAAGCCATCATCGCGGGACCGGTTTCTGGTTAGTTTTTGGCGAAAAATTAGTAATTATTAAGAGACATACTATTTCAGATTGTCAAAAAGCATGTTCAGATTGAAAATATAGAATCTTTTTAAATACAAAACCGGGTTTCATTGTCAACAAATTTCAATGATTCTCAAAAAACGCGGCCAAACTGAATTTCAGAATTTCTTCGAAGCTTCAATCACTTCTTTATTCTTTTCGTTTTTCAGTCTTGTTTTTTCTGCTACAGCCATTTGTTTATGGGTAATTTCACAAACCACCGAGTAACTGTTCAGTGCATTTTCCCGAATCGAAATATCAATTTGCTTGTTCCCCAATTCCCAATTGTCGGTTGTGTATTTTCCCTGATTCTGCACATCGAAAACCGATGGAAAACCATTTTGTTTTCCGGGTTTCCCGTAACGCGTCTCCACAATTTGAAAAAGATTCCGGTACAGGTTTTTGAGAGTGGTGTCGTAACCAATTACTTTAACCCCATCGGAAAAGATTTTAACCCGGAACAAAACACTATCTCCGTTAAAATCATAACTGAAATTGTATTCGTATTTACCCAATTGCTGCCGGTTTTCATTTTTTTGTGCCACCTCTGCTTTTTTCATGCCAAAGTACAGATTTCCGTAGGCAAGCAAACTGCTGTCGGGTGCTGGCCGGGCAGTTATTTCTGTGTTCACCGGAGAAATGGCATCTTTTACCGCGGCTGATTTTTCGGGTTTATTCACGGTTACCGGACCACAGGCTGTAAAAAATAACAATCCCGGTAAAATGAAGAGCAGGATACTTCTCATAAACAGACGATTTTTGGTTTTTTATTTTGATGCGAAATGTAGTAAAAATCAAAACATAATTTTCTATTTTTGAGATGTTTGCAAATAGCACATCAATTAACCAAAAATACCTGAAATGAAAAAAATGTTGTTCCTATCCGTTGTTTTCCTCTTCGCAATCACAACATCCGCCCGCGACCCTTACCGCGATTCAGACCACGGAAATTTTCACCTGCGGAACGGAAAAGTCTATTTCGAAAAAACTTACAACTGTTGCGCTGATTTTGCCGAGTTGGAAAAAAAGCTGAAATCGTATAACAGTCCGAATGGCGGATTCCAGGTAAAACGCACCGATGAAAATACGATGAACGGCGTGATGATCAACTATAACCTGAACTGGAATTACAAAGAAATGAAAACCCGCAGGATTGCCGATTTTCTGAAAAACCCGGCCAATGCCACTTTTGAGGTAAAAAGAAATGGCGATGCTTACCAGGTTACAGTGAATAATATCTGGTTTTCAGATGTAAAAAAGCCCAGTAACAAAAATCATCTCACCCTTGAAAGCATTGTTGCCGACAGAAAAAACAGCGTAATTTTTACAAAGGACAAAAAAGCAATGGAAGCACTCGAAATGATTGACGAAAACTTTGAGTGGATTTTCCAGTTGGCCGGTAGCACAAAAGATGCGAGGTTTTAATAGTAATTGGGTGAATGTGTTATTGAGTAATTGAGGGAAGAATACCTACCAGGTTTGATTTACCATTTTAAAATTGACCATTTACGATTAATTAGTTGAACAGACCCCATTTTTCTTTTACTCAAATACTCATTTACCCAATCACTCATTCACTTATTTCCTCATTCACTTATTTCCTCATTTACGCAATGTAGCATTCCCGCATTTTTTCCCCATTCTCCTTTTGTTTTATCGTTTCATGTCTGTTTATTTTTGGCCGGTGCCCTGAAATGGGGGGGGCAAAATGTGTGTGGACCATTTTCCGTTGGGCTACAAAGAGGTCAGCCCTGTGGGCCTTATTTTCACCTCATTATCGCTACCGAACTCTTTCCCTCAATTACTCCCGCCTGAATGATTTCAGTCGGGCAGGCTTTCGCCCCTTTTCTTCCCATTCATGCATTGTAGCATTCACGCATTTTCTTCCCCATTCACTCATTCACTCATTCACTCATTCACTCCCTCCCGTCAACTCCTTTGTCGTTTTTGCCCCCAGTTTTCTGAGGTTTTCAACGCGGCTGACAAGGTTTCCACTGCCAGTCTGGAGTTTATTCATGGCATCGGTGTAACTGTTTTGCGTCGCCGAAATATTTTTCCCGATTTTTTCAAGGTCGGCTACAAAGCCCACAAATTTATCGTACAAAGCCCCGCCCTGCCGGGCAATTTCGATGGCGTTGCGGGTCTGGTTCTCCTGCTGCCACACCGAGGCAATGGTGCGCAAAGTAGCCAGCAAAGTTGACGGGCTCACCAGCACTACTTTCTGGTCCCAGGCAAACGAAAACAATTCGTGGTCTTCCTGCACTGCCAGTCCGAACGAGGCTTCCACCGGGATAAACAATAGCACAAAATCGGGGGAATTGAGTTGACGTGCGGTGGGGTAATGTTTTTCGCTCAGTACTTTGATGTGGGTTTTCAGACTGAGAAGATGTTCTTTTACAGCCTGTAAACGCTCTTTTTCATCAGCGGCATTTACTGCTTTTTCGTAAGCTACCAACGAAACTTTTGAGTCGATGATAATGTGTTTGTTATCGGGCAGGTCGATCACAATATCGGGCTGGATGCGTTTGCCCTCATCGGTTACATCGCTGAACTGGCGGCGGTAACCCTGCGGGCCCTCGTTGAGGCCCGAGCGTTCGAGAATACGTTCCAAAACCACCTCGCCCCAGTTGCCCTGTTTTTTTACATCGCCTTTCAGCGCTTTGGTCAGGTTGCCTGCCTCCTCGCTGATGCGGGCATTCAGTTCGTACAGTTTTTTCAGCTCGGCACGCAGGTCGGTCTGGTCTTTCAGTCCCTGCCGGTAAGTATCTTCCACCTTCTTTTCAAACAGCTCGATTTTCTCGCGGAGCGGATTCAGCACCTCACCAATGTTTTTGCGGTTGACGGTGGTGATTTTCTCGCTGTTGGTTTCCAGAATTTTGGTGGCAATATTTTCAAATTCGAGGGTAAATTTTTTGTGGAGTTCGTCGATGTCGCGTTTTTGGGTTTGCAGTTTATCAAGCAGCGAATTGTTTTCGGCTTCCGCCAGCGTTGCCTGCCGTTGCAGTTGTTCTCGTTGTTTGGTGATTTCGGCTAATTGCGCGGCCAGTTTTGTGTTTTCAGTTTCCAGCGTTTTCAGTTTTTCCTCCTGCTGGACCGCTGTTTTCAGCTGTTCTTTTTCCCTGTTTTGCTGTGCAATCCTGAAAACCAGCAACCCCAGGAAAAATCCGGCTGCCATCCCGGCAATGATTGAAATAATATCCATTTTTCTGATGATTTGGTTGGTTAAAAATATTAAAATTTGTCTGGAAATAGGCAGTCGTGGTTGTGAACAGGAAGTTGAACAGAAACGGATATTTGTTGTATTTTAAGCCTTTCAGAAAAATGATGCTGCAATGACACTCGCCGATAAATTGAAAGAAGAAAAACAAAGCCGTTTTCACGGTGGGCTTTACCACAAAACACAGGTAAGTCTTACTTATAATTCGAACCGGATTGAAGGCAGCCGCATCAGCGAGGAGCAAACCCGATATATTTTTGAAAGCCGCACCATCGGATTTAAAGACGAGGAAGCCGTGCCGGTTGACGATATTATTGAAACCACCAACCATTTTGTGGCATTCGATTATTTACTCGATACTTTGCACTTGTCTTTGTCGGCAGAAATCATCAAAAATTTTCACCGGATTCTGAAATCGGGAACGTCGGATGCGCTGAAACCCTGGTTTGCATTGGGCGACTGGAAAAAACGCCCCAATGAAGTGGGCGGTATTGAAACTGTAAAGCCTGAAAACATGGCCCGGGAAATTGAAAAACTGAATCGTTGGTACCTGGACACAAAAGAGAAATCATTTGAAAAAATTGTGGAATACCACTTCCGCTTCGAAAAAATTCACCCTTTTCAGGATGGAAACGGACGTGTAGGGCGATTAGTTATGTTTCGTGAATGCCTGAAAAACAACATCGTTCCTTTTATCATCGACGAAACCCACAAACAGTTTTATTACCGCGGGCTTAAAGAGTTTGAACGGGTTCCTGAATATTTACTGGATACCTGTCGTTCGGCTCAGGACACCTACCAAAACTGGATTGAATATTTTTACCCTGAAAAGTAAAAACAAACCCTCTTTTTCGTATTCAATTAAAAAACCTGGCTGTTCAGATGTATTTTTTACCCGTTCATAATAGTTCCTGATGGGTTTATTCCCTCTTCACCCTACTTTTGCCTGAACAATTCAAAAGAAAACCTGATAACGATGTTATGTGAAAGAAAAGAAATAATTCTCATAACTTAATTGCAACTTTTCATCAGTTTCAACGACTAATCAGAAAATAAAAAACAACACCAATGAAAAAGTTTATTTTTTCAGCCTTAATCCTGACAATTGCAGCACTTCAGGGAAACTGCCAGAATTTTGATAAAGCAAAACTCGATGCCTATTTCGACAACCTTGAAAAAAACGACAAATTTATGGGCAGCGTTGCCGTGTCGCAAAATGGCGAGATTATTTACACACGGTCGGTGGGTTTTGCCGATGTGGAAAACAAACTGAAAGCCAACGAAAACTCGAAATACCGGATCGGCTCCATTTCAAAAACTTTTACCACCGTTTTGGTGATGAAAGCAGTGGAAGAAAAGAAACTGGAACTGGATCAAACCATCGACAAATTTTTCCCGGAGGTAAAAAATGCCGGTAAAATTACGGTTGCCAACCTGCTGTACCACCGCAGCGGCATCCACAGTTTTACCGACGACAAGGAATACCTCGACTGGAACACCCAACCCAAAACCGAAAAAGAACTGCTCGACATTATTATAAAAGGCGGCAGCGATTTTGAACCCGACACCAAATCGGTGTACAGCAACTCCAATTTTGTGCTGCTCACTTTTATTGTTGAAAAAAGCTTTGGCAAATCCTACAAAGTTCTGGTGGATGAATTAATTGCCAAACCTGCGGGACTGAAAAACACCGCGGTGGGAGGAAAAACCGATACCGGCAAAAACGAATGTAAATCTTACAAATATCTGGGTCAATGGAATGTTGAACCCGAAACCGATATGTCGGTGCCGCTGGGAGCCGGTGCCATTGTTTCAACGCCAACCGATTTGGTCAGGTTCAGTGATGCTCTGTTTGGCGGGAAACTCGTTTCAAATGAAAGTCTCGAAAAAATGCAAACCATTAACGGACAATTCGGAATGGGCCTGTTTAAAATACCGTTTTACGACAAAACAGGCTTTGGGCACACAGGAGGTATCGATGGTTTTACTTCGGTGTTCAGCCATTTTGCTGATGGAAATATTTCGTACGCGCTTACTTCGAACGGTACAAATTTCATCAACAACAACATTTCGATTGCCGTTTTAAGCGCTGTTTTTGGAAAAGATTTCGAAATTCCCGACTTCAAAACTGTTAAAGTTGATGCTGCAACACTCGAAAAATATGTGGGCGTTTATGCATCGGCCCAGATTCCGCTAAAAATTACGATTACAAGAAACAACGAAACCCTTATTGCACAGGCCACCGGGCAACCTGCCTTTCCGCTCGAAGCCACCGCTGCCGATAAATTCAAATTTGAACAGGCTGGCGTGGTAATGGAATTTAATGCCGCTGACAATTCGATGACATTAAAACAGGGCGGCGGCGTTTTTAACTACAAAAAAGAATAAAGCTGAAACCCGTTGGGAAGTGGTTTGTTGTTGATAACAAACTTCGGAGATCATGAACAGGTATATCGCCATTTTGCGGGGCATCAACGTTAGCGGGGCAAAACCCGTAAAAATGGAGGCGCTCCGCAAATCATTTCAAAACATCGGATTCACAGATGTTACAACCTATATCCAGAGCGGGAATGTGGTTTTTACGGCCTCTGAAACCGAAACAACGAAATTGGCTGCACAAATTGCAGCAGCCATCAAAACTGATTTCGGGTTTGAGGTTGCGGTGATTGTTTTGTCAGCCTCCGAATTGCGGACAATCATCGAAAACAACCCGCTGAACAACGGCACAAACGACACCGCCTTTCTGCATGTTACCTTTCTGGCGGAAAACCCGGCCGCTTTCAATCTCAGCGAAATTGAAGCCCGGAAACAGGGAGACGAAGCCATTGTTATCGACGGGAAAGCGGTTTACCTGTATTGTCCGCACGGGTATGGCAAAACAAAACTCACCAACACTTTTCTTGAATCGAAACTGAAAGTGGCCGCCACCACCCGCAATTGGAAAACCACCTGCGAACTATTGCGGATGACAGCGGAAACCGGGCAATAAAGGGATTATTTAATCAATCAAATACCTTATTCTGTGGTTCCTTGAACCTTAGTAGCAATAGGAAATTCCCTCCCCTTTACGTTAACCTTATCAGTAAGATAAATAAGGTTTTGGTTTCTGTAAGCAAACCAGCTACCAAGGTTGGGAAGGAAAAGAAAATAAGTTTTTTGAAAAATTGAAAACTAATTTTAAGTTGCTTTTGTATCAGATGCCGGAAGCATCCAATATTTATAGAAAATATAAAACCTCTCTGAGGCCAAATTCAACAGTATTTAATCTTCAGCAAAACAAGTTATGCAATATCCACATACTTTGTCAGCCCGGCACTGTCTCAACTTTTGCAGGCCATCATTGTTTTATATGCTGCTGACAAATCAATAAAACTGTAAAAACATGGACAAGGCAACACAAACAATGGTTGACAACCTGCACAAAAACACAGGCAAAACACTGGAGAAATGGATTGAAATGGTGAATCAGCAAAACCTGCAGAAACACGGCGAAATCATTCGTTTCCTGAAAGAAAAACATGGGTTCACACATGGATTTGCCAACCTGGTGGCGCACAAAGCCAAAGGTTCTGACGCCGGTTCGGCTGAAAACACCGATGATCTGATTACAAAACAATACGCCGGGAAAGAGCACCTGAAACCCATTTATGAAAAACTGATGGCCGAAATCGCGAAGTTTGGCGACGACATTGAAACCGCACCCAAAAACGCGTATGTAAGCCTGAGGCGGAAAACACAGTTCGCGCTTTTACAACCCGCCACCAAAACACGTTTCGAAATCGGGCTGATTATCAAAGGACAGGAAGCTGCCGGAAAACTGGAAGCCATTAAAACAGCCAATGCCATGTGTACCCACAAAATCAACATTACGGATGTCAGCGAAATCGACAACGAAGTAATTACCTGGATAAAAACAGCTTATAATAATTCAAAATAAACGGAAGATGATTACATCGAAAATAAAAATAAAGGACTCTGCTTCAAAAGTGTGGCAGGCCCTGACCGATAAAAACCAGATGAAGGAATGGTATTTCGACATCCCGGATTTTGAACTGAAAACCGGTGCTGTGTTTAATTTTTACGAACCAGGCGACGCCAAACAATTTCATCACCGGTGCAGGATTCTGGAAATCGTGCCTGAAAAAAAATTCTCGCACACCTGGACACACCCCGGTCACAGCAAAGGCGAAAGCGTGGTGACCTGGCTGCTGAACCACGAAAACGGGGTAACCGAAGTTACACTGCAACACGAGGGGACCGAAAATTTTGCCGATGCCGGTGAAGCGTTTGCACCCGAAAATTACCAGATGGGCTGGAACGGTTTTATGTTTGTTTTAAAAAACTATGTTTATGGCATCCGCAAACATACCTACAAAACCGAAATCGATGCACCGGCAGAAAAAGTCTGGAACATCCTGCTAAACGACGATACCTACCGCCAGTGGACCACCGTTTTTTGCGAAGGTTCGTACTACAAAGGCGAATTAAAACAAGGTGGCCGGGTTCATTTTTTATCCCCCGACGGACGCGGTATGTATTCCGATATTATTTTTTACACACCGCCTTATAACATTCTTTTTCAGCACATCGGCGAACTAAAAGATTTTCAGGAACAGCCGCTGGATGAAGCCACCGAAAAATGGACAGGCTGCTTTGAAAATTACATACTCACTGAAAACAGTGGCAAAACCACACTCACGGCCGAAGTGGATTTATCGCCTGAACACGCAGCCAGTTTCGACGATGTTTTTCCAAAAGGGCTGGCAAAAATCAAAGAATTGGCAGAATAAAAACAAAACAAAATGGTATCCGCAATTATTTCTGCCATAAATAACCATTGAAATATCAGATTAAAAATGAATATTTTCTTGTTTTTCATTCCCCCTGATTCGTCAGCCGCCGGGCCGTACCTCTCTGCGGGCAGAGAGGCCCGCCTGCCAGCCCGACAGATCGGTTCTGGCGGGAATGACGAAGTCGGGCAGGGAGAAGAGGGTGAGTCAATTTGCCAATAAATGACATCAAAGAATTAGCAGAATTCAATTAATCAATTAAAACATCAGAAAAATGGCTACAACCAATGTGTATTTAAATTTTAACGGGAACTGCGAAGAAGCTTTCAACTTTTACAAATCGGTTTTTGGTGGTGAGTTTGGTTACCTGGGCCGGTTTGGCGAGATGCCCGAAACAGAAGGCTACAAAGTTGCGGAAGCCGATAAAAACAAAATTATGCATGTTTCGCTGGCAATCGGGAATTCGATATTAATGGGAAGCGATACAGGCGAAGAGTATGGAAAAAGTTTTGTGCAGGGCAACAATTTTTCGGTTTCGGTAACTGCCGCAAGCAAACAGGAAGCCGACGAACTTTTTGCGGGGCTTGCCGTGGGCGGACAGGTAACCATGCCAATGAACAACACTTTCTGGGGCGACTATTTTGGTATGCTCACCGACAAATTCGGCATCAACTGGATGATAAGTTTTAACGAACAATACAAGCCGTAACCAACAGGGTTAATAGCGGGCAAAGGCACCGTCCTTTTTTGAAAGGACGGTGCCTTTTTATCATGGCAAGGGGCGTTAGCCCCGGGATCTTTGTAGAATCAATCCAAAAATATTCATTCAAGGGGCGGGGCCCTGAAACCTATTTGCGTAAATACCGATGATGTCAGGGCTACGACCCTTATCGGAGATTTGTATTAATGCCGGCTACCAAGAGTACAGAGTTCCGCCCCTGAAATCAAATAAAACACAATGCCATTAAAGAAAGCGTCCTTTTCGGAAGGATGGTTCCTTACCACTCATGGAAACAAAACAAACCGAAAGAAAAATCAGTGAGAACAGATCAGACTTTCAGCTAAAAGTTGGCCTGAAAAAATTAACTTCGGGAATTCAACTTTTTAACCTGTAACAATGACCATTAACCGGAAAGAATTCTTCAGAAGAGCCTGCATCTCATGCGCCTGTTTGTGTGGATTCGGCGCAATGGGTACATCGGCTGATACTCTTCAAAACCAGCCGGATGACATTGAAAAACGAATGTTTCGCGAGTGGCTTTCAACTTTGCTATCGGGATTGAACGAAAACGATGAAGCCACAAAAGCTGCCATTAAAAGCGCTGCAATCGCCCATTATAACAACCTGAAAATGGATGAAATGCTGGCACCTTATGTTGGCAATATAGATAGATTCATCGGGTTTATCAGCGAAAAATGGGGCTGGAAAATTGATTTTGATAAAGCCACCAAAACCCTTATTGCTGATGAAAACAAGCCATATTGCGTTTGCCCTGTTTTACCCCACAATTCAGAAAATCCACAACCGGCTATGTGTTATTGTTCCGAAGGTTTTGCGGGAAAAATGTTCTCGAAGGTTTATGGGGAGCCGGTTTCCGCAAGTGTAATCGCATCCGTCAGAAAAGGGGACAAAAGCTGCCGGTACAAAGTGGTGTTTTCGTGATGGTGATTTTGGCGTCCGGCACAGGGTCAATTACTTTATTAAACAAATGCAAAGCCTTCCAATTCTTTTGCAAAGCGATTATGAATCGTTAAATAATGTAAAGTAAACGTTGCAAGGCATTAAGTAACTCTTGCAAGTGGTGAAGTAGCTCCTGCAAGAGGTTTAATTACGCCTGCATGACGAAAAATACGAATCTGAAGACTTTCAGGAATAGTTAAATGGTGTTCCGGGTTAATAACGTTGAATAGTTGAATAATAGTTCAGAAGCCATTCGTAACGATTCCATGTAATTCAAGCATATTGCTGAATCCGTACGGTTTTTATAAAGTGCCGCATTGCTTTGCCTTTCCCGTTTTTTGCATGGATTTACCTAAAAATTCCGGCAAGCTGCGATATCACCTATCCATCAATTTATTAGCTTTGGAGAAATTAACCAGGCATAAACAACGGCCACCCAAAATGAATCAATGGGCCCCGTTTTCCCCGGCAAAATGTTGACATTTATAATATGTGCCCAAAGGCAGGGTTACCCGAGCAATCCTGGCGGATATGCTTACTTTTGGTAAGGATAGAAATGCGTTGTGTGCAACCCTAAATGACGACACGACCGATAATAAACGAACAGAAAAACGAAAGACAAAATGCCAACCCTTCGCAAAATAAAAAGAGCTGCAAGCCAACACACAAGCCGAAACAATCTGCAGCACATTTTATTTTGCCCACCCACCACCCTTGAAAACTCGTTGACAAGAATTGCTAAAAACTGAAAGTTTAACTATCTTAAAAATGTATTTTTGAAACTTAAAATTTAAGGATTTGAATTAAATGAAACTATACGAAACATTAGAACAACAACTCAAGAAAGAACCCAACTTCGTGACCGACAACGGAGAACTGAAAAAATGGGTGGTGCTGAACAAAGCACAAAACTTTGACGAAGAACTGATTGAATTGCTGCTACAAAACGATACGCTGAAAGAAAAATTCTTTGTGAAAGTAAAAGATGTACTTGTATTCAAACAAAATCTGTTCATTGAATTTCTGGAACAAAAAAACTACCTCAACGATAGCTACACTAAGTATAAAAACAAAGTTGGACTGACCATTGATGGCAAATACCTGAAACAACGCAACGAAGTGGCTTTGGTATGGCCCTTTAAAGACTGCATACTCGAAGGCGGACAAAGCCGTGAAGAACAGAAACGGGAAGAAATTTTCTTTAACGAAATTTTGGCACAAGACGAGATTACCCAGCTTTTAGAACCAAAGGTTTTGACCAATGCCAAACGCATTGACAAAGACGGCGAACACGCTTTTAATGGCTTTACCCGCGATGCCGAACTTAACCGCAATCGTGGACTGCCCGAAGATACCATAACCGACAACCTGATTATAAAAGGCAACAACCTTTTAGCCTTGCATACCCTGAAAGAAGAATTTGCAGGTAAAGTAAAGCTGATTTACATAGACCCGCCTTATAATACAGGTGGATTAGGGGATACTTTTACTTACAATAATAATTTCAAGCGTTCAACTTGGCTAACTTTTATGTACAACAGGTTAGCAGCGGCAAAAGAATTATTGCGAAAAGATGGCGTATTGGTAGTGGCAATTGATGAAAATGAACAGCCTCATTTGGGCGTTTTGCTTAAAGAATTTTTCAAAGATTATGAAGTTCATTGCATAACAATCGTACATAATCCAAGGGGTGTCCAAGGAACAAATTTTTCATACACACACGAATACGCATTTTTTGTTGTTCCAAAAGGAAAGAAATTAATTGGTAATAGAATAATTGACGAAAGTGAAATTGACTTTTCTAATTTGAGAAATTGGGGCGGTGAGAGTTTAAGAAGTGATGCAAAAAACTGTTTTTATCCTATTGTTGTTGACCCAAAAACTTCTGAAATCATTGAATTTGGTGACGTATGTGAAGATGATTTTCACCCAAGTAAAAGAGAAATTATCAAAGACGGCAAGGTTTATATTTATCCGATAGATAATGATAATATTGAACGAAAGTGGAGATATGCAAGACAATCTGTTGAAGAAATAAAAGACCTACTTAGAGCAAGAAAAAAAAGTGGTCAATGGGATGTAGAAATTGGTAAAAATTTTGGCCAGTACAAAACTGTATGGGTTGACCCAAAATATGACGCTAATGAATATGGGACGAAAATTGTCAGCAGACTAGTTCCTGAAAATAAATTTAGTTTTCCTAAATCATTATACAATGTAAAGGATTGTGTTTATGCCGTTGTTGGTAACGATAAAGATGCAATTGTTTTGGATTATCATGCAGGAAGCGGCACAACTGCTCACGCAGTATTAGAATTAAACAAGGAAGATGGTGGAAATCGCAAATTCATTATGTGTGAACAAATGGACTATGTTGAAACTGTAACTTCAAAACGTGTCCAAAGAGTAATTGAACAAAATGGTTCTGATGAATTTATATATCTCGAACTCAAAAAATACAATCAAACCTTTATTGAGCAGATTGAAGCAGCCAAAGACACCAAAGCTCTTTTGCAGATTTGGGAGCAGATGAAAGCCAAAAGTTTCTTTAAATACAGCGTTGATTTGCAGAAGTTTCAGGAAAGCATCGAAGAATTTAAGCAGTTTGAACTGAACAAACAAAAAGAAATCCTCTGCGAACTACTGGACAAAAACCAACTGTATGTAAACCTCTCGTCGCTCAACGATGCCGACTTTGAATGTACTGAAGAAGAAAAACGGGTTACCAAAGATTTTTATCGAGTATCATAATAGGGTCCAAACTAAAATAAGAAAATCATTATTTTAGTTTAGGCGGTCGAAACTAAAATAAGAAAAACAGAATGTTTGTTAAGTAAAAAGTGAAATCGTATATATTTTAACCGATGTTTCCCGAAAAATTAAATAGTGAGTTTTTACTTTACCAATCCGATGACGGTCAAATAAAAATTCAGGTACGGCTTCAGGATAATACCGTATGGCTTACGCAGGCCGATATGGTGGAGCTGTTTCAATCGTCAAAATCGAATATTAGTGAGCATATTAAGCACATTTTTGAAGAAGGAGAGTTGCAAGAAGATTCAGTTGTTCGGAATTTCCGAACAACTGCCGCTGATGGTAAAAACTACGAAGTCAATCATTATAATTTAGATGTCATTATATCAGTAGGTTACCGGGTAAAATCGTTACGTGGTACACAGTTTCGCATCTGGGCTACCGAACGACTTAGGGAGTACCTGATTAAGGGCTTCACCATGAACGATGATTTGCTCAAACAAGGCGGCGGGTATTTTGAAGAATTGCTCGAGCGAATTCGGGATATTCGTTCTTCAGAAAAAATATTTTATCGAAAAGTACTCGAAATTTACGCTACAAGCATTGATTATGACCCGCGAGCAGAAATAACCCAACAGTTTTTTCAAACCGTTCAAAACAAATTGCATTGGGCAGCACACGGGCATACCGCAGCCGAAATTATTTTTCAGCGAGCCAACGCACAATTGCCTTTTATGGGTTTAACTGCCTTTAAAGGCAAGAAGCCCACCAGGCAGGAAATAACCGTTGCAAAAAATTATTTAACCGAAGAAGAACTAAGCGTTCTGAATCGTTTGGTTTCGGCTTATCTGGATATTGCCGAAATTAACGCCATGCAGCGCAAACCCATGTATATGAAAGATTGGATTGAGATTTTGGACGGGTTTATTAAAATGAGCCGACAAGATGTTTTGACCCATGCCGGCAAAATATCGGCAGAATTGGCACAACAAAAAGCATTAGCAGAATACGAGGCATATAAGAGAAAAGCAGACGAAGCGCTTTCTGAAGTGGAAAAACAATTCATTGCCAGCATAGAGCAAGCCAATAAGAAACTAAAAGCCATAAACCCTAAAAGCAAAAAGAAAGAAGAATGAAATTTTTGTACGAAATATTTGATAATTCATTTGTAAGAAGGACTTTAGCCCAAATTGAGCTACCCAATTGGATTGCCGACAATCTGAAATTCGAAATCCGTCCTTATCAGGCAGAAGCCTTCCGCAGATACATATTTCTGGAACAGGAAAATATTGAAGAAAAGCCCAATAGGCCATACCACCTGCTGTACAATATGGCTACCGGTAGCGGAAAAACAATGGTAATGGCAGGTTTGATCTTGCACCTTTACCAGAAAGGCTATCGCAACTTTTTGTTTTTTGTAAACAGCAACAATATCATTCAAAAAACCAAAGACAATTTTCTCAATCCACAAGCTTCAAAATACTTGTTCAACGACAAAATTGTGATTGACGGAAAAGAGGTATTCATTAAAGAAGTGGAGAATTTTGAAGAAGCAGACCGGCAAAATATCAATATCAAGTTTACCACCATTCAGCAACTTCATATTGACCTGAGCAATACCAAAGAAAACAGTGTTACTTACGAAGATTTTAAAGACAAACAATTGGTTTTGATTGCTGACGAAGCGCACCACTTGGCAGCAGGGACAAAATCGGGCAATATGTTTGGAAGTTGGGAAGATACCGTTAAGAAAATTCACGAGTCAAATTTTGATAATATCCTGTTGGAGTTTACGGCAACAATTGATACTGAAACGGCAGAATTACTAAAACATTACCAAAATAAAGTCATTTTCAAATACGACCTTGCTGAGTTTCGCAAAGACAAGTATTCCAAAGAAATCAATCTTATTCGTTCTATGTATGACGAACAGGACAGAATCATTCAGGCATTGATTTTAAACTTGTACCGTCAGGAATTGGCCACTTCAAACAATATCAATTTGAAGCCCGTAATTCTGTTCAAGGCTAAAAAAACCATTGCAGAATCCGAGAAAAACAAAGAGAAATTTCACAAACTGATTGATGATTTTTCGGTGGCAATGGTCGAGAAAATCCAAAAGACTTCTACCGTTCCAATCGTTCAAAAGGCTTTCCGATTTTTTGAAGCAAAAGGTATTTCAGCAAATGAAATTGTTAAGCGTATTCAAGCCAACTTTAAACCCGAAAATTGCCTGAGTGCCAACAACGATGCCGAAGCCGAGCAAAACCAAATACTGCTCAACACTTTAGAAGATGAAAACAATCCAATCCGTGCCGTATTTGCCGTGCAGAAACTGAATGAAGGTTGGGATGTTTTAAATTTGTTTGACATTGTCCGCCTTTACGAAGACCGAGACGGTAAAGACGGAAAACCCGGAAAAACAACCATTTCGGAAGCACAGTTAATAGGTCGTGGGGCAAGATATTACCCTTTTGCATTGGAAGAAGGACAAGATAAATTTACCCGGAAATTTGATGATGATATTTCCAACGACTTAAAAATATTGGAAGAACTATATTATCATACCAAAGAAGATAGCCGTTACATTTCAGAGTTGAAGAGAGCACTTGTGGAAACTGGTATTTATGAAGATGATACCAATTTGATTCAACTCAAGCTGTTCTTAAAACCTGAATTTAAGAAAACAGACTTTTATCGAGACGGACATGTATTCTTCAACAAGAAAGTGCCAAAGAATTTTAACAATATCAAATCTTTTGCTGATTTGGGCGTAAAAAAAACCAACTACCGACACACATTATCTTCGGGCGTTGGCAGAATGTCGGGTGCATTTTTTGAAATGGAGCCGACCCAATCAGATAATGAAGTAATCAAAACAAAAGATGTAAAACTCACCGAAATCCCCAAAAACATAATTCGTTTTGCTTTAAGCCAAAACCCGTTTTTCTATTTCGATAGTTTATCGCATTACTTTCCAAGCGTGGGTTCACTTTCCAACTTCATTGAAAGCACAGACTTTTTATCAGGTTTAGAAATTACATTTAGCGGAACAGCAAACCGGCTGAAAGAAATTAGCCATTTCGACTATTTGCAAGCCTTAAACGGACTTTTGCAAAACATTGAAGCCGACATAAAGAGCCATTCAACAGCATACGAAGGTTCAGACTATATGAAAGAACCTATTCACAAAGTTTTCAAGGACAAGGAAATAAAAGTTTACAAAGACAGTGAACGAGCAGACGGACAAGAAACTTTGGTAGCTAACGAACCTTGGTATGTTTACAACGCAAATTACGGAACAAGTGAAGAGAAGAAATTTGTAGAACTGTTCTCCAGACGATTTGAAGGACTCAATCAGAAGTTTGAGAACATTTACCTGATACGCAACGAAAGAGAAATAAAAATCTTCGACAAACTGGGGCGAGCTTTTGAACCCGACTTTTT
>JAJUGS010000384.1 GCA_029265875.1 Prolixibacteraceae bacterium | reverse complement strand
GTAGCTGCAACCGGCGAACAAGGAGATGTTGCCAACATGAGTCTTGGCGGTGGTTTCTCTCAGGCACTCAATGACGCTGTAATTGCTGCTGCTACGAAAGGTATTAAATTTGCTCTTGCTGCCGGGAATGAAAGTACCGACGCCAACACAAAATCACCGGCCAGTGCAAATCATGACAATATTTACACCATTTCTGCGATGGACAGTGCAGATAAATTTGCCTATTTTTCAAATTATGGCAACCCTCCTGTTGATTATTGCGAACCTGGTGTTAGTATTTATTCAACATATAAAGGTGGCGGGTATGCTACTATGAGCGGGACATCAATGGCTGCTCCGCATATGGCTGGGTTGCTATTGCTTGGTGCATTTGAAACTGATGGATTTGTAGCGGACGATAAAGATAAATCACCTGACCCAATAGCAGTTCATCCATCACCAAAGTAATGAGAAATTGAATTTGGAAGATAACCCGGGTAATTCTATTCCGGGTTTTTTATTGCCTAATCTAAAATAAAACCCTTTTTTGTCTTTTAAATCGAAATCCCTATTTTTGCCGTCCGATAATTGAAATACTACGATGCAACTTCACAATAAAATCAACAAGGAAGAGCTGAAAAAGAAGCTGATGGAAGAAACTTTCACCCGGAAAACCATTTCGTTTTACCGCTATTTTAAGCTCGAAAATCCGCAGGAATTCAGGGATGAAATTTACCAGGATTGGTTTTCGCTCAACTGTTTTGGGCGAATCTATGTTGCCCGCGAAGGAATCAATGCGCAGATGAGCGTGCCCGGACATCAGTTTGATGAATTTCTGAAAACGCTTGATAAACATGAAATTCTGAAGGATATTCCCATAAAATATGCGATTGAAGATGATGGAAAATCGTTTTACAAACTGACCATAAAAGTGCGGCCCAAACTGGTGGCCGACGGACTCGACGACAATGCCTACGATGTTACAAACGTAGGAAAACACCTTTCGGGAGTTGAATTTCACAATCTGGTAGGGAAAGAAAACACCGTGGTGGTTGACATGCGCAATTATTACGAAAGCGAAGTGGGCCGGTTCGAAGGCGCTGTTTGCCCCGAAGCCGACACTTTCCGCGAAGAACTCGAAATTGTAACCGATTTACTTCAGGATCAAAAAGACAAAAAAATATTGCTGTATTGCACTGGCGGAATCCGGTGCGAAAAAGCCAGCGCTTACCTGAAACACCAGGGATTTGAAGATGTGAACCAGTTACACGGTGGCATTCTTGAATATGCCCGGCAAATAAAAGCAGCCGGATTGGAATCAAAATTTGTGGGTAAAAATTTTGTATTCGACGAACGATTAGGCGAAAGTGTGAATGGTCAGATTATTTCGCGTTGTCACCAGTGCGGAAAACCCAGCGATTCTCATACGAATTGTGCCAATCATGGATGTCATATTCTGTTTATTCAGTGTCCGGAATGCGCTGCAAAATTTCACGGATGTTGTTCGGATGAATGTGCCCACGAAAAAACTTCAGGGCTGAAGAGACCGGCAAGCAGGAGGATTGGCTTCGGAAACAGCCGGAAATACCGCAAAAGCCTTTCATTAATAAAAACTGAACTAAAACAATAAATGTCTCAAAGCACCAATTAGTAAAAAACAAATTCCCAAAAAAAATTCAACCTGAAAATTCAAAATCATAAAACTGAAAGTTGATTTTGTGTTTGTTTTGGATTTTAAAATTTTGTGCTTTGTTTTTTATTTGGGTTTTGAATTTTGATTTTAGTTTTTTGGTTTTTGGATTTTGATGGTATGATGAACTTCTGGCAACAATTTAATGGCCCTGTTTTTTCCCTGGCTCCCATGGAAGACGTTACCGACACGGTTTTTCGTGAAATTGTTATGGGAATGTCGGCCCCGGGTAAACTGAATGTTGTTTTCACCGAATTTACCTCGGTGGAAGGAATGAACCACCCGGTTGGAAGACAGCGTGTTTCCGAGCGGCTTGTAGTTAATAATTCGGAGCGTGAATTATTAAAGAAACTGAACATTAAACTGGTTGCCCAAATCTGGGGAAGAAACCCGGAAATTTATAAAAACATCGCGCGTTATCTCACTGAAAATTACCATTTCGACGGAATCGACATCAACATGGGTTGCCCGGTAAAAAAGGTAGTAAAACTCGGTGCATGCAGTGCATTAATTGGTGAACCTTCGCTGGCAAAAGAAATCATTGCTGCCACCCAAGAAGGCACAAATCTGCCTGTGAGTGTAAAAACCCGTACAGGCATCATAAAACACCAGACCGAAGAATGGATTGAACAATTACTGGAAGCCAAACCGGCCGCCATTATTTTGCACGGCCGTACACAAAAAATGCAAAGCGAGGGCGATGCCGACTGGCAGGAAATTGCAAAAGCAGTAGAAGTTAAAAATAAAATCAGCCCCGAAACTCCACTTCATGGAAACGGCGATGTGTTT
>JAJUGS010000361.1 GCA_029265875.1 Prolixibacteraceae bacterium | reverse complement strand
TAAAGGCAAAAATTTCTATTACAAAAAATTACGAAGAGTTTATCCGGTCAGAGCTTCCCAAAATCAATTATTCTGAAAAAGAATCAGCATCGGGGATTTCGGTGAAACCACACGGATTAATTACCTCTGAAAAGATTGAAAAATTTTCTATTCCCAAAGATTGGTTTAACCCCGAAAAAATATTTTTCAAACCGGGCAAAGCGCTGCCCTTTGATGTTTTTTCAGCCGCTTTTTATTTGGTCAGCCGGTACGAAGAGTATATCATTGCTGAACGTGACCATTTTGGAAGATTTAAAGCAGAGAACAGTGTTTTGTATTCATCGCAGTTGCTGAAAAAACCGCTGGTTAATATCTGGGCTGAACGGATTGCGGAATCTGTCAGCCAGGAATACCCGGATTTTGTCTGGCCGGAACGGAAATTCAGTTTTCTTTCCACGATTGATGTTGACAATGCCTGGGCCATCAAAAATAAAGGTTTTGTCAGAACTTCCGGAGCGTTGCTGAAATCGCTCGGCAAGGCAGATTTCAGGGATTTCGGGGAAAGAATCCAGGTATTATCGGGGGTTGCGAAAGATCCCTATTTCAATTACGACTATCTGAATTCAGTATTTAAAGGGAATGAAGAGAAAGTGATTTTTTTCTTTCTTCTCGGGGATTATAACCGCTACGATAAAGGAATCTCGTATAAAAATCAGGAATTCAGAAAACTGATCAGGGAGATTTCCGAAAAATATAAAACCGGAATTCACCCGTCTTTCTTTTCAACCACCGACAATTCGGGCAAAATTCAGCAATCAGAAAAAAAGAGATTGGAGGAGGTGACCGGAAAGCCGGTTGAAACCAGCCGCCAGCATTATCTGAAAATCAGTTTCCCGGAAACACAAAGAATGCTTATTAAAAACGGGATTCAGATTGATTATTCTCTGGGTTATGCATCACAAACCGGTTTTCGCGCCGGAATTTGTACCCCGTTCTATTTTTATGATCTCGAAAATGAAATGCAAACCCGGCTTCTGTTGGTGCCATTTCAGGTGATGGACGTAACGATGCGGCATTACCTGCAATATCCGCCTGCAAAAGCGATTGACGAAATCCTTGAACTCATGGAGGAAGTCAGAACGGTAAAAGGTACTTTTGTTCCGGTGTGGCACAACGAGTCGGTGGGTGACACGCACGAATGGAAAGGGTGGAGAAAGGTTTTTGAAACAATGAACCAAAAAGGTTTTGGCTGGGCAAATGCATGAAAAATCAGAAATACAGCTTTTAAGGCGGCAGGAGATTGACGAAGAAAAATGGAGCCGTTGTATTGAAGAGGCAGACAATAGCCGTGTTTATGCCAACCACTGGTATCTCGACAGGGTAACCGAAAACTGGGAGGCGTTTGTTTGGGGCGACTACGAGTTTGTTATGCCGCTTCCGGTGCGCAAAAAGTGGGGATTAAAGTATGTTTTCCAACCGCTGTTTTCACAGCAATTGGGTATTTTCCCGGCCCCGTCGTTAGAAACCGGCGAAAAATTCATGACCAAATTGGCTGACCTGTTTTATTATTGCGAAACTAACCTGAATCCTCAAAACCTGGTTTTTGAGGTTTTGAAAAATGCACAAATCCAGCCACGCGATAATTTTCTGCTTCCGCTGGGTGGAGGATATTCTGCGTTGTCGGCCAATTTTGCCACCAATACAAAACGGAATATTGCCAAGGCAGAAAATAACCATCTGCAACTGGTTACCGGGATGCAAACCAGCGAATTTATCGCGTTTAAAAAGCAGCATTCGGGTAACCGGCTGTCCAAAGAAGATATTGACAACCTGCGCAATCTGGTGAGTTTTTTGGGTTACAAAGGATTGGGCGATGTGCAGGGTGTTTATACTTCGCAGAATGAACTCTGTGCCGCCGTGTTTTTTCTGCGCTGGAAAAACAGGCTGATTTATCTGAGCGCTTCATCAAGCGAGGAAGGGAAAAATCTCGGGGCCATGTATTTTCTGGTAAACCAGGTGATTAAAGAACAGGCTCACGAACCTTTCATTATCGATTTCGAAGGTTCGATGATTCCCGGCGTTGCAAGGTTTTATGCCGGGTTCGGGGCCTATCGCGAAACTTATTTCGGGTTAAAACTGAACCGCTTGCCCTGGCCATTGAAACTAATAAAGAAGTAAGGAGTGATGAATAAAATCCCAAGGAAAGCAGGCAAACTGGCCGCCAATTTTTTCACAACGAAAAGACTGATTGCCGCTAAGCTTCCGGTTTTTCTCCCTTTTTACCACACAGTCAGCGACGAAAAACTTCCGCATATTCTGAATTATAATTACCGGAATATTACACAGTTTGAAACGGAACTCGATTTTTACCTGAAATATTACAAACCAATTTCATTGGCCGAGTTGAAATCGGGAAATTTCACCGGAAAGGTTTTTCACCTGAGTTTTGATGATGGGTTGAAAGAATGCACGGAAATCATTGCCCCGATTCTGCTGAAAAAGGGGATTCCGGCAACTTTTTTTATTAATTCAGCATTTGCAGATAACAAGGCGTTATTTCACCGGTATAAAACCAGCCTGATTTTAAATGAATTAAAAAGGAAAACTGAAAATCAGGTTCTGCAATTTCTGCATAAAAACGGGATCACCACTGAAAATATGCTGCAAACCAGTATTCATAAAACAAAAATTGTTGATGAGGCTGCCGGAATGCTCGGTGTTGATTTTAACCAGTTTCTTGACGAACAAAAACCCTATCTGACCACCGGTCAGATTCTCGATCTTCAAAAACAAGGATTTTCCATCGGCGCGCACAGCAAATGTCATCCTGAATTCTGGCTGATTGACGAGGTACAGCAGAAAGAGGAAATCAGGCTGAGTTTTGAATGGCTGGAAAAAACCATCCATCCCGAAATAAAAGCTTTTGCTTTTCCCTACACCGATTCGGGCGTTCCGAAAAGTGTTTTTGAATATTTGCACCACAAAATGGGGTGTGATATT
>JAJUGS010000092.1 GCA_029265875.1 Prolixibacteraceae bacterium | reverse complement strand
TAGTCCCTGTCCAGCAGGTCGCCCTGGTAAAATACAATTTGAATCAGGGTTCCAAACCCGATCTCAGCGAAATTCAGTTTGTTCAAATGGGCGATTTTTATCCGATTGCCTCTGTTCAGCACAACAGTCTTTACAATTTTGCCAAAACAAATTACATCGAAGGATTTGGGTTTAATGCCGAAAAATCGTTGCTGATAAAATCGGAAGATATTCCGCTTGCCGAAGGAAAACATTTTCTTGATATTTTCCCTGATTACCAGATTGATTTGTCGCTGCGTTTCAGGGAACCGCGATCGGCCCAGGAGAAACTGCAACAGGAATCGATTTTTAAAATCGACAACTGGTGCACGCACTACGAAGAAAAAATCAGGGAAAAAGGGGGAATCGGCTTTTTTATGAGCGGAATTGGCCCGGACGGCCACATTGCCTACAACACAAAAGGTTCAGGGCATTACAATTCAACGCGTCTGACAAAAACAAATTTCGAGACACAGGCTGTTCTGGCCACCGATTTGGGAGGTATTGAAGTTTCCAGGAAAAGACTGGTAATAACCGTAGGCCTCGGAACCATCTGTTTCAATCCCAATGCAAAAGCCATTGTTTATGCTGCCGGCGAAGCCATTGCCGACACCATCAAATTTGCCCTCGAAAGCGCCCCGACAGTGGATGCCCCTGCCACAGCGCTGCAAAAACTGCCCAACAGCCGCTTTTATTTAACCGATGGCGCTGCCGTAAAACTCAACGACAGCATTGATAACTATTACAAAACCGGTGAATGGACACACCAGAAAACCGAGCGGGCTGTAATCGAACTCTGCAAAAAAATCAACAAATTCGGGCCGAAACTTGAACTGGAAGACCTGAAAGCCGACCAATATTGCCGGATGATTCCCAACCTGAATGAAAACACGGTACAGAGTGTAATAGATTCGATTCTTGGTAAAATCAGGAAAGGGATGCAAAAAGAGGTAAACCAGGTTTATTACCACACCGGGCCTCACCACGACGATATTATGCTGGGAATTATGCCCGCCACCAACCGCCAGAGCCGCGACGCCAGCAACGAACTGCATTTTTCGGTTCTTACTTCTGGTTTTACGGCCGTTACCAACACCTTTCTCTACGATTTACTGGTTGATACAAAAGATTTGATCAGCCAGGGCAAAATCGAAATGATCAATTTTCCGGATTTCTTTAAAGAAGGTTATCAATACAAATGGGACAAAGATATTTACCATTATCTTGATAACATTGCCGCGCAGAACAACGACGAAAAACGCCGTGGTGTTTGTCACCGGGCTGTTCGCGCGATGGTTTCTATCTGGGGTGTGAAATCAAAAGATGAATTACGTGATGTGATATACGAAATTCTTTCTTCTTTGAAATCGAGTTACGACGGTGGCAAAAATCCACCAAAAATTCAGAAGCTGAAAGGGATGATCCGCGAATTTGAGGAAGAATTGGTTTGGGCGCACTACGGAATAATGGTAAAAAATGTACACCATCTCCGCCTGAGTTTTTACCAGGGCAGCACTTTCGGAAGCACGCCCAATTTTGAAGGCGATGTTTTACCGATTCTCGAAGATTTCAGAAAATACAAACCCACCGTAATCAGCCTTGCCATGGACCCGCAGGGAAGCGGCCCCGACACGCATTACAAGGTTTTGCAGGCCATTGCCCGTGCGGTGGAAGCCTGGAGCAAAGAAGAAGACCTGAGTAAACTGCGCATCATCGGCTACCGCAATGTTTGGTTTAAATACAATCCGTGGGATGTGGAAGTGATTGTCCCTGTTTCGCTGAACTCGCTGGCTACTTTAGACAAATCGTTCTCAGAATGTTATGTAACACAGGTAAATGCTTCATTCCCAAGTTACCAGCTCGACGGAAAATTCAGCGAACTGACCCAGAGAGTGTGGTTTGAGCAACACAAGCAAATCCAGCTTTTATTGGGGAAAGATTTCTTTTATCAGAACGAATCTCCGCTGCTCAGGGCAACGCACGGAATGGTTTATCATCGCGACCTGAACGTGGAACAGTTTCTCGAAGAAGCTTTCAAACTCGAAAAATCGGTTACCGGCAATTAAAACTTGCACAGAACAGGCAAAAAACAATGCAACAATGCGCGAATGTTTGAAAACTGAGACTGATGACAGGTGTATTTTTATCGAAATAAATAATTAAGAAATGAAACTGAAAATTCAAAAAACATACGACGAGATAAGTAATTGGGTGGCTGAATACATTGCCAATAAAATCAATGATTTTAATCCTACTGCCGAAAAACCTTTTGTGCTGGGACTTCCAACTGGTTCGTCGCCGCTGGGAACCTATAAACGATTGATTGAACTAAATCGTTCAGCAAAAGTATCGTTTAAGAATGTGGTTACTTTTAACATGGATGAATATGTCGGAATCGATGTTAATCACCCTGAAAGCTACCACAGCTTCATGTTTTCGAACTTTTTCAATCACATCGATATTGATAAAAACAACATCAATATTCTCGACGGAAATGCCGCTGATCTTGAAAAAGAGTGTGATGACTATGAACAGAAAATCAAATTATTGGGCGGAATCCATCTGTTTTTAGGCGGAATGGGTGGCGATGGTCACATTGCCTTTAATGTGCCCGGTTCGTCACTGAATTCCCGCACACGGCTCGTCAACCTGAATTACGATACCATTTTAGCCAATTCGCGTTTTTTTGACAACGACCTGAACAAGGTTCCGAAACAGGCTTTGACGGTTGGTGTTCAGACAGTTCTTGATGCAAAAGAAGTGGTGATTATTGTAAATGGATACAAAAAAGCCAGGGCGCTACAAAAAGTTGTTGAAGAAGGAATCAACCACATGTGGACACTTTCGGCATTGCAAATGCACCCGGCAGGAATCATCGTCTGCGACGAAGAAGCTACCATGGAGTTGAAAGTGGGCACCGTTAAATATTTCAGCGAAACAGCATAAAAGACGGAAGACCGAAGTCGGGAGAACGAAGAAAAACTCCCGACTTCGGTCCTCTGACTCCCGACTTCCCTCCCCTATTTCGGCAAAATCTTCATCCTGAATTTTGCCGCTGAACTACCAACCAATGTGTGCTCCATTGAAACTATATTGATTGTTTCTAAATTATGGGGGGGGCAAAATTCTTTTGCTTTTAACATAACAACCTGTTATATTTGCTTTTGTAACGCTCAGGACAAAACCCCTGTCGCGGGAACACAAAAAAAATCAGCAGGAAGGGAAATTTATACGGGTCATGTTTTGCATGGAGAGCCATGTTTAAACTTTATATACAACCAGGGGCAAAAAGTAACCCAGCCCTTTAAAAGAACCGGGTTACACGAGTTGTTTTATTAACCCGGAGCGGGGAGTTCACAGCTTCCCGTTCCATAAAACGTTACAAACGTATGAAAAAATTAGTTGTTTTGGCTATGCTAGCCGTGGCAATCACCATTTTTTATGGATGCCAGAAAGATGAACTGGTCATAACAGACGAACAACCACAGGCCGTGGTTAAACCCGACGTGTATGTTGAAAACGGATATTTAGCTTTTAAAGATTTTGATACTTATGCCAGGATATCTGATAAACTGGATTTAATGAGTAAATCAGAATTCGAGAACTGGGAAAAAGGAATTGGCTTTTTTTCAGCTAACTCATTATTAAATGAAGTTTATTCCAAATTAGAAATTGAAGAATCCGAAGAAAATTACCAAAAAATAAAAGCTGAGTATGAAGACAAACTAATATTCACTCCTGATAAAGATATTTTATTGCCATTTTATGCAACTGCTTGGCAAAAGGTGTTAAACCAAGAAGGAGAGATAAAAATCGGACAAACTTTGTACAAATTCTTTAAAGATCGGGAAGTGATGATAATGGACGGAACAAAAAAAGATTTACTCAATCTTGAAAGAATAATTTCTGACACAACAAAAGTAAAGGTATTTTATCCTAATAAGAACAGTTTATTAAAATCAGTTCAGTGGGGGACATTAATATCAGGGTCTCCAGAGTATAATAACTTCAGGTTGGAATATAGCTATCAATTAATTAGTTTGTATTATTCAGGATATGGTTATGGTACAACCTACTACACCGAAAATGGATTTGAACTTAAGCATTGGATGCGCCAGAAACGCAAAAAAATTTGGTGGTCATATAATGAAACCCAGTATTATATTACAGGTATCAACCTGCATATTGAATTCTGGAAAATGTATGATGGATTAAACATTTATCCAAAATATGTATACAATCAAAATCA
The DNA here is from genome assembly GCA_029265875.1 of Prolixibacteraceae bacterium. Lineage (GTDB taxonomy): Bacteria > Bacteroidota > Bacteroidia > Bacteroidales > Prolixibacteraceae > Draconibacterium. Next base: position 10,572 of record JAJUGS010000092.1, on the reverse strand, counting down.
GGCAGATTATACGTCATCTGAAACAGATCAGGGCTGTACATATATGTTCATGCGCTTCTATGATGTTTTAACTGGATATCATTCACAAGTAATTCCAGAGATTTATAATAATAGTTTTACTTTCTGGTCGAGAGGATTTGATTACAATAATCGAATAACAATAAATTACTCAAACCAATAATGGAAATGTCGCCTAAGAATATATGGTTCTTAGGCGACAAATTCATCAATTAAAACCATGAGGCATTTCTTAATCATTTTATGTTTTTTCTTAGTATCCTGTGTAGATGAGGTTGAATTTTTTTTACCAGAAAAAGAAAAAATAATTACAATCAATTGTCTTTTAAATCCTGATAACGATACTATTAAGGCCCAAATTACCTGGTCAAAACTCATTACTGATCAGAATAATTTTAACAGTGTTAAAGAAATTTCCGTTTCATTATTTGAAGAAGGTGAATTTACCGGACATTTCTTACAATCCGATTCTACCCATTTTTATTTGGCCTATCAGGTAAAACCCGGCAAAAAGTATAGGATTGAAGCCTCAACCGTGACAAAAAATGTTTGGGCCGAAACCCGCGTGCCTGTTGATTTTGAGGCATGTTTTACTGCTATAAAAGATTATGCAGAAAGCTTTGATTATATCGTCTCATTTTTAAAAAATTCAACAGAAGAAAGCTATTACTGGATTTCAGCAAAAGGATTCACTTGGTATAATGGAAACCCTTTCTATGATATTGCATCATCGGTTTATTCAGATTACAGCTTTGCCGATGATTTTAACCGTCTTGTTGATCAGGGTTACGGGTATATGTATAACTACGAATATTATATCAGGTTAAACAGTAATGAAGTACCGACAGACTCCATAAATGTACAATTCCATCCGAATAGTATTAACATTAACGACGGTACACAGGAGGTATTTGTTTTATCGGTTGATTATCACCTCGACAAATACATGAAATCGAGTATTCTTCTTGAAGAGATTGATATGTATGCCGAAGATGTGCCCATTGTTTACGCCCCTTTCCCCATGTATTCCAACATCAACGGAGGCACGGGTATTTTTGGCTCTTACAACAGTGTTTCTGAAAAATTCGACAGGAAATGAAGCGATTTGTACAATATATAATTGCGGTTTCTCATATTCTGCTTGTGTTTTCTTCATTTGCCCAAACACCGGCTAACATCAGCGGTTATGTAACCGATGCTTCGTCGGGAGAAAAACTTACCGGGGCAACCATTTTCGTTTCCGGTTCAAGCAAAGGAACAACCACCAATGAATTTGGATATTTCAGTTTATCACTTCCTCCTGCGCAGGTAAAAATTGAAGCCCGGTTTGTTGGGTTCGAACCTTTTTACACAGAAATGAAACTGAATTCAGACACCATTGTCAATTTTCAACTGCGTCCCGGAATTTCGATTGGCGAAGTGGAAATAAAAGCAACAAACCAGCAGGAGTTTCTGTTGTCGCCTTCCATCGGGGTGAATCGTTTAACAGCCCGTGAAGTTGAAAAAATTCCGGCTGTTTTGGGCGAACCCGATTTGCTGAAAGCCATCCAGTTGTTGCCCGGCGTTTCATTTGCCACCGAAGGTACCACTGGTTTTAGCGTTCGCGGCGGAAGCCCCGACCAAACGCTGATTCAGCTTGACGGGGTTCCGGTTTACAACGTTAACCACCTGTGGGGTTTTATGTCGGCATTTAACAACGACGCGGTTTATGAAGCCAAACTCTACAAAGGCAGTCTACCAGCCCGGTTTGGCGGACGATTAAGTTCGGTGCTGGATGTGGGAATGAAAGAGGGAAACCTGAAAAAACGGCAGGGTACTTTTTCGCTGAGCCCGATTGCCGGTCATTTTACCCTCGAAGGCCCGTTAAAAAAGGACAAAGCCTCTTTTATGATTTCAGGCCGCACAACCTGGGCAAATCTTCTGATTCTGGCCTATCAGAAACTTGAAAATCAAAACAATGAAAATCAGGTTTTAACCTATGGATTTTGGGATATTAATGCAAAAACCAATTACATTATTAACCAAAACAATCGGGTTTACCTGAGTTTTTACACCGGGCGTGACGCCTATATGATGGAAGATGATGCAAATATTCACAGCGATTACATGAAATTTAGTTACAACTGGCAAAACCTGACAGGAGTTCTGCGTTGGAACCATGTTTTTTCACCCGTGTTGTTTGCCAATTTCTCGCTATACAACAGCAGGTTCAGACAGGAATATTTAAACCAGTTTGATAAAAAGGGTGACGAAATGTATAAAGGCTATAACAATCTGAATGATTTATCGCAAAAAGGGGATTTCGACTGGACGTCAGATGATAGACTGAAAATAAAGTTCGGGTACAATATTTCGTTACAAAAATTTAGTCCCGAGATAATTTCGTATCAATCCGATTCAACCTCTTTTGTGTTGAACAAAGACATTTTTACCAATAACCTTATCACTGAAGTTTACCTCGAAGCTGATTTTGATTTAACTCAGCAACTAAAGGCCAGTGCAGGATTACGGGCAGGAAACATACTGACAGAAGGGAAAAATTATCCCGGGTTACAACCACGATTATCGATTCGCCATTTGGTTACTGAACAGGTTTCAACAAAGCTGTCATATTCGCGCATGAACCAGTATTTGCACCAGGTTCAGAATACCACGCTTGGTATTCCCACCGAACTTTGGGTTTCTTCAACTGGAAAAATCGGGCCGGGGAAATCTGACCTTTATTCGGCCGGAGTATTTTGGACTAAAGGCAATGGTTATCGGTTTTCATCAGAGGTTTATTACACAAATCTGAAAAACGTTCTCAGGTACAAAGATGGCACCCTGGCTTTAAAAGAACGAGATGACAGTTGGGAAGATTTTGTGGAAACAGGGAAAGGCAAATCTTATGGAGTTGAACTGATGGCGGAGAAAACAACCGGCAAACTTACAGGCTGGATTGCCTACACACTCTCGAAAAGCACCCGCCAGTTCGATGAAATAAATTTTGGAAAGGAGTTTCCGTATGAATACGACAGGCGACACCAGTTAAACATCAATACCAATTACTGTTTTAATGAAATACTGAAGAAAGGGAAAACGATTAAACGGGAACTTTCTGCCAGCTTTAATTATGCTTCAGGGAAATACATCACACTGGCAGAACAGGAATACCAGGGAATTCCGTTGCCGCTGATGGAAGGTTCGCGATACGGGGCCGGTTGGTTTGCCAGGAGAAGCCTGATGAATTCAGTGAATAACTACCAGATGCCTGCTTTTCATAACCTGAACCTGTCGTACAGAATTGAACGGCAAAGTGCCAGGAAAACCTACGTCTGGAATTTTTCGGTTTACAATGTTTACAACCGGCTAAACCCGTGGTATTATTATAAACAAGGCGACAAGCTAAAACAGATAACAATTTTCCCAATAATCCCTTCGGTTTCGTTTACATATAAATGGTGATTGATTTTGCTTTCTTCCAATCTCCTGATTTTTATATTCCATTCCCGTTGTAAGAGCAAATTATTTTTGAATTAACCAGGCAATTAAAATATCGCTCCTTCATTGCTGCTTTCTTCTGTCTCCGGTCTTCGGACTCCCGTCTTTTCCCCCTACTTCGGCAGAATCTTCATCCTGAATTTTGCTGCTTTTTCAACCTCTCCTTTTGAAAACGGATCGGCGTGGTAATGGTTGTTCAGGTACATTTCGGTTTGGTCGAGATAAAACTGACTGGCCGGAATACCGCTTGTACCAGTCGGAATCACAGTTTTTGATTCGTCCCAGTTAGCCGTGGTGAAAATATGACGGTGCGATGCGCCATGATTTACTTTGTACAAATTGTTGTAGGAATAAGAATATGGCCCGACAGTATGATAACTTCCTTTCATTTCAAACGGTCCACGGTTCAGGTGAAAAGTTTTGTCGAGCATTTTTACCACACCCAGCGGATGCGAAATAGTAAATGTATGCAGTTTCCCCCATTGCCATTTTTCAGGGTCGCTGCCCTGTTCTGCGGTTAAATCAGCCACTGTTTCTTTAAACGATTTTAAAATAATGTCAGCAAAACTTTCCCTTTCAGGGGTATTTTTATCATCAATCCATTCCGAATTATTGTTGTTTTGAATGTTGATTAAAAGGTTCTCGAGCAACATTTTCTGCCCTTTTATGGCTTTCAGTAATTCAGGAGTTAATTCGTCGCTAACAAGGTTTTCGCAAACTTTCCGGTAAAGGACTTCAAAAACCGCAGCAGCCTGACTTTCTGCTGTCAGCTTGTAATCCCATTTCTCAAAGGTGGAGAAAACTGTCTTTTCTGTTTCGTTCAGATTCCCGGCCGATTTTATGGCAGCAACAAAAACCGGTGTGATATGCTCTGCCTTTTTCGATTTTACATCGGCCTGAATGGCGGCAAAATCATCCGCATTTAATTGTTCTTTTGCTTCGAGCATTTCCCTGATCCGGTCTATCCGGTCGGTGGTGGCAAACCAGTGACTGACTATGTAGGGATAATTATCAGGTACAGTTTTGTTATTGGCCGACGAAACATAGCCACGTTCAGGATTGTATTCAAATGGCAGTTCCTCAAAAGGAACCAACCCTTTCCAGTCGTATTTGCTGCTGTCGCCCGGATAAATGCTGATTCCCTCCCCTGTCCTGATGGGAATTCCGGCGCTGCATTGCAAACCAATGTTTCCATTTACATCGGCATACACAATATTCTGGCTCACGGCTACAAAATTGCTGGCAGCTTTTCGGAAATCTGTCCAGTTTTTTGCGCGGTTCAACAGGTAAACGCCGCCAATTTCGTTGCTCATTTCGTTGCCCACCCAATGAACCGAAAGCGGAACTTCGGCCTTCTTTTTAAACGGGTTCACAATCGGTCCGCGATGCGTAAACCGCAACTTTTTCTCAATTGTTTCACCCTCTTTTGTTTTGATGATTTCAATTTTAATCAGGAGGTCTTTCCACTCGCCGTCAAGTAAGTATTTCGTCGAATCTTCGTTCAGCTTTTCGGCATAAAAATCAATGTCATCCACCATCACGTTGGTCATACCCTAGGCAATGGAATCGTTGTGTCCGGCAATTACAAATGGCTGTCCCGGCAAAACAAGCCCGGTTACATTCAGTTTTCCTACAACATGTAGGTGCATCTGGTACCAGATTCCGGGTGCAAATAATCCGAGATGCATATCGTTGGCCAGCAATGGTTTCCCGGTGGCACTTTTTTCCCCGGCCACTGCCCAGTTGTTGCTGCCTGAAAAAACTTCAACTCCCAGCTTTTCAAGATTACCAGATGCAGACAATATCACATCTTCAGGATTTACTGACGCCAAAGAAAAACTGGGATAAACGGTTGTTTTCATGTTATTAACATCGGGGATCAGTTCATTCAACTGGCTTGGAGAAACAACTTTTGACAGTTGATTCAATACCATTTCAGTTTCCCAGCCTGACGACAAATCCCAGGCCATGTAACCGATCAGGTTGACAGCATGTATTGGTTTCCAGGGCTCAGGATGATACCCCAGAATTTTAAACTCAGGTGGCAGCGGATAATAAGCCATGTATTGGTTAACTCCGGCGGCAAAAGCCTCGAGCGATTCCATAATTTCGGGCGATGCACCGGCCAGGATTTTTTCGGATTTTTCTTCTATCCGGAGCGCCCTCATCAACAGATCGGTTTCAGCCTGATCCTTTCCCAAAATCTCAGAAAGTCTTCCTTGTGTAACTCTGCGCAGCAAATCCATTTGCCAGAGACGATCTTGTGCCATGGCAAAACCAACCGCAACATAAAGGTCGTTTTCGTTTTGCGCCTCGATGTGCGGAATACCAAAAGTATCACGCAAAATGCTAACTTCGGATGTTATTCCGCCAAGTTTCACCTCTTTGTTGTAATTGGGGATAGCTGAATTCTGAAGATTTTTCAGAAAAAAATAACCCGCCAGAACGACCAAAACAACTAAAACTAGTACACCAATTAAAACCCGTTTTACAGTTTTCATTTTTTGCTGAATTTTCAATTTTTAAAAAGAACATAAAATGTACGGATTCGGTTTTAAATAATTGATATATTTATTCCGGTAAAATTTAAACTGAAAATTATGAAAAAGCTGATTCTCATTTTGTTCCTTGGTTTTTACACACTTGCAGGCATTGCACAGGAAGCAGATAAAATTGTGGGTATTTGGTGGAACGACGAAAAAACCACAAAAATCAAAGTAGAAAAAGTAAGCGGGAAATACATTGGAACCATTGTGTACATGATTCCGGAAAAATATGTAAATGGTAAACCTCCGGTTGACGATAAAAATCCGGACAAAAATTTGCAAAGCCGTTCGCTGATTGGGTTACAGATACTGAGTGGTTTTGTTTTTGATGCCGGGGAAAAAGAATGGAAAGATGGCAGAATTTATGATCCGAAAAGTGGTAAAACATACGATTGCTATGCCTGGCTCGAAGGCAACGACCTGTTGAAACTGAAAGGGTTCGTGATGGGTATGCGCTGGATGGGCAAAAGCTCGGAATGGTATCGCACAACAATGTAATACATTATTTATCTGATATAAAGCGGGATTTGGAGTTTAAACTTCCGAATCCCGCTTTTTTTTGCCCCAAAAACACATTTCTTAAAAATTCCTAAAATACTATCAAGCCATTAACCTGATTTTTAAAACTTCGTAAACATTATCGTTGAATTATTGTTCTTAAAAGAGAATTATTCTTATTTAAAAATCTTTCGTTTTATGGAAACGGAGTTTATTAAACAAAAATTAGCTGAAAAAGGAATGAAAATAACCCCTCAACGAATGGCAATACTCGAAGCTATTTATGAGTTGAACAACCATCCAACAGCAGAAAACATCATTGAATTCATCCGGAAAACATATCCGAATGTTGCTATTGGTACCGTTTATAAAGTACTTGAAACGCTGGTGGAAAACGGACTGATAAAGAAAGTGACAACCGATCGTGATTTTATGAGATATGACGGTGTCCTGGATAATCATCATCATTTATATTGTTCAACCTGCGACCTGATTGAGGATTATCATGATGCAGAACTTGATGAACTCCTGAAGAAATATTTCGAAGCGAAAAATATCCCGGGTTTCAAAATTGAAGAATTTGTTCTTCAGATAAAGGGAACATTTAATAAATGCTGAATATGCATATAACAATCAATATTAACATTTTATAAAACCTGAAAAAGTAAAATTATGGAAAACAGTACAGACAAAACAGGCATATGCCCGGTAACCGGAGCAACCGGTAAACACAGCATTGGAGCTGGCGGAACAAAAAACCGCGACTGGTGGCCCAACCAGCTGAAACTGAATATTCTTCGTCAGCACTCCCCAAAATCGGACCCCATGGGTTGCGATTTTAACTATGCCGAAGAATTTAAAACACTTGATTATAAAGCCTTAAAAGAAGACCTCCACAAATTGATGACCGACTCACAGGATTGGTGGCCAGCCGATTTCGGTCATTATGGCCCCTTGTTTATCCGAATGGCCTGGCACAGCGCCGGAACCTACAGAACCGGCGATGGCCGTGGCGGTGCTGGAACTGGTCAGCAGCGTTTTGCCCCGCTCAACAGTTGGCCCGACAATGCCAACCTCGACAAAGCACGCCGTTTGCTCTGGCCCATCAAACAAAAATACGGAAAGAAAATTTCGTGGGCCGACCTGATGATTTTAGCCGGGAACGTGGCACTCGAATCGATGGGTTTTAAAACCTTCGGGTTTGCCGGTGGCCGTGCCGATGTTTGGGAACCCGAAGAAGATGTTTACTGGGGTTCGGAAACAAAATGGCTTGAAAATGACGATCGAAACCTCGAAAAAACAGAGGTTGACAACCCGTTGGCTGCCATCCAGATGGGATTGATTTATGTAAATCCCGAAGGCCCGGGCGGAAACCCCGACCCGCTGGCAGCCGCTAAAGACATCCGTAACACTTTTGCCCGCATGGCCATGAACGATGAAGAAACCGTGGCATTGATTGCCGGCGGGCACACGTTCGGGAAAACACACGGTGCGGGAGATGCCGCCCATGTTGGCCCTGAACCTGAAGCTGCCCCGCTGGAAGAAATGGGATTGGGATGGAAAAGTTCATTCGGCACCGGAAAAGCCGGCGACACAATTACCAGCGGGATTGAAGTAACCTGGACCAAAACTCCCACGAAATGGAGCAACAATTTCTTCGAAAATCTTTTTGACTACGAGTGGGAGCTGACCAAAAGTCCGGCAGGTGCGTACCAGTGGAAACCACGCGGACAGGCTGGTTCGGGCAGTGTGCCACATGCCCACGACCCGTCAAAACGCATTGCGCCCAATATGCTCACAACCGACCTCGCCCTTCGTTTCGACCCGGTTTATGGACCAATTTCACGTCGTTTTTACGAAAACCCCGACCAGTTTGCCGATGCATTTGCACGGGCCTGGTTTAAACTCACACATCGCGACATGGGGCCCAAAACACGCTATCTCGGCCCCGAAGTTCCGGCAGAAGATCTGATTTGGCAGGACCCGATACCCGCGGTTAACCACCCGCTGGTTGACGAAAACGATGTGGCCGGTTTGAAAACAAAGATTCTGGGTTCAGGACTCACGGTTTCTGAACTTGTTTCAACAGCCTGGGCATCGGCCTCCACGTTCCGCGGTTCCGACAAACGGGGCGGCGCCAACGGGGCACGCGTTCGTTTGTTACCACAGAAGGACTGGGCAGTCAATAATCCGGCACAATTAGCCAAGGTACTTGGCGTTTTGGAAGAAATTCAGAAAGAATTTAACAACACCCAAACCGGAGGCAAAAAAGTTTCGATGGCCGATTTGATTGTGCTGGCTGGTTGTGCAGGTGTTGAAAAAGCAGCAAAAGACGCAGGATTTGAGGTAAAAGTTCCGTTTACACCCGGAAGAATGGACGCCACGCAGGAACAAACCGATGTGGAATCGTTTGCCGTTTTGGAACCCGCTGCCGATGGTTTCAGGAATTACCTGAAAAGAAAATTCTCTGTTTCAACCGAAGAATTGCTGGTTGACAAAGCCCAGCTCCTGAATTTAACCGCACCTGAAATGACAGTTCTGGTTGGCGGGATGCGTGTTTTGGACACCAATTCTGACGGTTCGAAACATGGAGTTTTCACCAGTAAACCTGGTGTGCTGACCAATGACTTCTTTGTGAATGTGCTGGATATGAACTATTACTGGTTCCCGGTTTCGGAAGACAAAGAGATTTTTGAAGGCCATGACCGGAAAACCGGAACAAAAAAATGGACAGCCACCCGTGCCGACCTTGTTTTTGGTTCAAACTCAGAACTCAGGGCACTGGCCGAAGTTTATGGAAGTGCTGACGCAAAGGAAAAATTTGTAACCGATTTTGTGGCAGCCTGGAACAAAGTAATGAATCTCGACAGGTTCGATTTACAGTAATACCAAAATAAAACGACCAATTATTAATTAACTTTTAAACCATTATTAAAAATCATGAAACAAAAAAGTATCGACTTGCTCAACAAAGCAGTTGCCGATGAATTGTCGGCTGTTCACCAATACATGTATTTTCATTTTCATTGCGACGACCAGGGTTATGACCTGCTTGCCAATCTTTTCAAACGTACTGCGATCGAAGAAATGCTTCATATCGAGCAACTTGCCGAAAGGATCCTGTTTCTGAAAGGCGATGTTGAAATGAAAGCTTCGGAAGAAGTGAAAAAAATTCATGACGTGAAAAAGATGCTTGAAATGGCTGTAAGTATGGAAGAGTCAAGCGTTCGCGATTACAACCTCTGGGCCAATGAATGTTCGGCTAATGCCGATTCGGTTTCGAAAAAACTGTTTGAAACCCTAGTGGCCGACGAAGAACGTCATGGCGACCAATACGAAAATGAAATGGAAAACCTCAGAAAATTCGGAGATAATTATCTTGCCCTGCAATCGATTGAAAGAAGCAAAAATATTGCAGCGGGAAGACCAACAGAATAATTAATTAATAACAATTTCAAAAATTAATAAAAATGGAAGAAAATCAAGTTTATGCCATGCCGCGAATTGGCGACAAAGCACCTGAATTTAAAGCAGTGACCACACAGGGCGACATTAATTTCCCCGCCGACTACAAAGGCAGTTGGGTAATTCTTTTCAGCCATCCGGCCGACTTTACCCCGGTTTGTACTTCAGAGTTCATGACTTTTGCAACCCTCGAAAAGAAATTCAACGAAGCCAACTGTAAACTCGTGGGCCTCTCGGTTGACGGTTTGTACAGCCATATTGCCTGGTTGCGCACCATCAAGGAAAAAATCGAGTACAAAGGCATGAAAGATGTGGAAGTTACTTTCCCGCTCATCGAAGACATTACCATGGAAGTAGCCAAAAAATACGGTATGATGATGCCAGGCGAAAGCAACACGAAAGCGGTCCGCGCGGTGTTTGTGATTGACCCTGCCGGTGTTATCCGCACTATTATTTACTACCCGCTGAGCCTTGGCCGTAATTTCGACGAATTGTACCGCGTGGTGATTGCATTGCAAACAGCCGATGAATTTAAAATTGCCACACCTGCTGACTGGCGCCCGGG
>JAJUGS010000033.1 GCA_029265875.1 Prolixibacteraceae bacterium | reverse complement strand
ATTTCACCACCTTGAAAAAAACTTTGTTTATGGATGAACTGCTCGAAAAACATATCACCATCATGGATAAATACGATCCGCGAAACAGAGTTGGATTAATTGTTGACGAGTGGGGCAACTGGTTCGATGTGGAACCCGGCACGAATCCCGGTTTTTTGTTTCAGCAGAATACTTTGCGCGATGCGATGGTGGCTTCGGTCAACCTCGACCTGTTTAATAATCATGCCCGCCGTGTGAAAATGGCCAACATTGCCCAAACCGTAAATGTCTTGCAGGCAATGATTCTGACAAAAGACGATAAAATGGTGAAAACTCCGTCGTTTTATGTGTTCAAAATGTACACCGTTCACCACGATGCCACGCTTTTACCATCGAATGTAATTTCTGATAAATATACATTGGGCAACGAGTCCATCCCCGCACTGTCGGCATCGGCTTCAAAAGATGCCTCGGGCAAAATTCATGTTACCATCACCAACCTCGATCCGTCGAACAGCAAAGAAGTAACCTGCGATTTGCGCGGGACTGAAAAAATCGCGTTTGTTCGCGGACAAGTGGTTACAGGCGAAAAAATTAACTCTTACAACGATTTTGGCAAAGCGGAAGAAGTGAGTTTAAAAGATTTTAAAGATGTAAAAATGAACGGGACTACCGCGGTCGTAAAAATTCCGGCCAAATCGGTGGTAATGATCGAGCTTCAGTAAGAAGTTTATGGATGAAACGAAAGAGCGGGAGAGGCAAAGTTTCCCGCTCTTTCGTTTTATAATAAGCGGAATCTCTGTTTTAAAAGTCATCCCGGAGGGATGAAATGTTTATAGAAAATTGTCCACACGTGCAGAAATACGACCCCATCCGGGGTCGAAAAACTTTTAGTTCATCATTTTCTATAAATATTTGACCTCTCTGAGATCCGATCAAAGCGTCATCGGATTTTTTGACAGGCCCTGAAAAGTTTGGTGTTTGGATGATTCCCTTCAACCAATGTTAAGAACCCGTATTTTTCTCCATCCTTTTGATATCGAGTTTCCGCTGTGCAAGCACTTTTATATAGTTATTGCAGTTAAAGGCATGAATTTCATTCTGGTTGCCAATCAACAAAAACGATTTGGTAATCCAGTCGATGGCAGCATCGATATCGCCATTCATTTCGCAGGCAAGCCCGAGGTTAAACATACTTTTGGCAGCAATCATCTTGTTTTTGTTGTGAACATTTTTTTTCCAGATTTCAGCCGCCTCCAGCCAGCGGTTTTGCTCAATCAAATTGTTTGTTGTTTTCAGTTCGGTGTGCCCCGATTTGTAGTACATTCTTTCCACACTTATCCAATGCGGAACCAGAAATTCAACAAATTTGGTGGCAGCCAGGTCGGCGGCGTTATAAACAGCATCTTTTCGCGGTGGGAGCATTCTTTTTGCTTCGCGCAGCGAGTAAGCGGGTTCAACCCATTGAATCGTGTCAATTTTCTGAAAATGATGGGTGAATTCGGGTTTTTTCAGATCGTAAAACGACCAGCTTGCCAATATCATCACTACTTCTTTTGCCTCATTGAATTGAGCCAAAAAAGATAAATCGGTTTTTAAACTGTCACTCAAATATCGGTACATCGACCTTGAATAAATACCGTCGAGGGCAGCAAAAAAATCAAGTGAAACAAACATGTCGGCCCCGGTTTGCCGGGCAATTGTTTCGATTCTTTTTTTTGTGTAAAGCCCATATTCGGGGTCAATCAGCAATACCCTGTTTTTTCCGGTTCCTGAATCCTGAAAATTTCTTTTCAGCCGGGCAAGTTTTAGCACTTCCTGCCGGTTGCGTGAAATATTCAGACCAGCATCCGGTGTTTCCAATATTTCTGATACCAGCGAATCGCTGATTGCCACATTCGAGAAATCGGTTTCGGGCAAAATGGTAACTGTATCAAAATATTGAGTTTCGGTTAAATAACGTGCAAACACATCAAAATAGATTTTCGAAGCAACGCTGTCGGAATTAGTGCGATCGGTTATGGTTGTTGTATCTTCGAAATGTTTGGCAAATACCGGGTTCCAGGCAATGTTGGTATTGTTGTATTTTACAGCTGTTTTCCGGTATTCGGGATTTATTTTTGCAGTTCCCGGAATCAGAACTTCGATTTGGATTGTTTTTGAGTTGTAAAGTGTGTTGCACCCCTGAAGCAAAACCACCATTATCAACCAAAACAGCGTGCATTTCGGGTGGTTCATTGCTCCTGATTCAAGCGTTCGATATCTTTTTTTCGTTGCAATAAAATCTTTTTGTAATCATCAATCATTTTCAGGTTTTCGCGGTTGTGGTATTCTTCCGCCATTTGCCGTGCCGAGCTCAGCCATTGCAGGGCGCCGTCGAAATCATCTTTCATTTCGCAGGCAAAAGCCATATGTATCGGGCATTAATAGCCAGTTTCCCGTCTTTGTTGCCGGTGTATTTTCTCCACAACTGAATGGTATTGTCCCAATCACCTTTCAGTACATATTTTTCGGCGGCTTCAAAATCGGGCAGGGGAGGTACCGAATAAATCCGTTTTGTGTTGGCCCACGATGCGGTATAACGTTTGGCATATTTTTCACCGGCCATTCGTGAGGCAATTTTCAGGGCTGCGAGCCGCGGTGGCAACTTACTGTTTCTGTCGAGGGTCCCGTCATCTTTGAAAGCGTTCCAGAATACCGTGTCGATCATCGTTTTGCGGTCCCTGAATTTTTGGGTTGACGGATCGAATGCCGACCACACATCGGCGGTGATTACCTGGCGCGGCGAGGGTCCGCCTTCGTCGTCTTTATATTCCGAATAAAAATACGAATGGGTTTCGAGCAAAATGATATAATCGGTTTTTGTGGTTTCTGCCAGTCCGGATAATACCGAAGGATTCAGTTGCGGAATTTTAGCGGCAGAATGGGGTTTGAAAACATCGGCAAAAATCAGGAACTCTTTGTTTTCGTAATTCTTTTTCAACGTGATGGCTGCTTCGTTCAGGCAAATAGTTGCCAGCAAACTGTCGAGATTCGGCGGATCGCCTTTTGCTTTTTTCAACAGGTGGTTATCCCGGTAATAATGTTTCAGGGTATCGTTATCGTATTTGAAATTCCGGTAAATCAGTGCTATTTTTTGGGCATTGGCGGGTATTTCTGCTTCTCCGGGTTTATAAATATCAACCGGAAATTCTTTATAAACCGTACACGAAACCAGCGAAAGTAAGGTTAAAATTAAGGTTGACAGTTTGTTCATGGCTCATTTTTTTTGAAGTTCAGTTTTACGGTTTTTCAATATCTCAAGATAATCATAAGTAATTGTTCTGAACATGGTTTCGTAAGATTTTAACGCCCACTCAATGGCAGCATCCACATCTCCCGAAATTTCGTAAGCCACGGCCAGGTTGTATTCAGTTTTGCTTTTTACCGCCGCCGATTTTGCTGTTTCCAGCGAGTTTTTCCACAGTTTTATCGCTTCCTCCCACTGGTTGCTGTCAACAAGCGTGGCGGCTTTTTTCAGATAGTCATCTCCCGAAATGTAGATTCTGCGTGTTTCGGTTCTCCACACAGGGCTGATTTCTCCTGCAAAGTCGATGGCGGCTGTAATTCCCGCTTCGTACAATGCATTTTTGACCGGCGTGAAACGATAAAACAAATCGGTTGCGGTACGGTCGGCTCCTTCCCACGACAATGTGTCGATTAAAATCCGGCGCAATAGGGAATTTTGTTTTATCGGGTCATAAATCCGGAACAAAACCTCGTAATTCACTTTCATTTCAGCCTTTACATAATCCATGTAATTATTGGCATACGGATCGAAATCAACGCTTTTATCAAACGAAGTCATCACCCGGGTTTTAAAATAATCGATGGACAAAACACCATCGGTTTTAAAGGTATCGCACAATGTTTTTACTTCGGGTTGCGACAATTCACGGGCAATACCCAGCGGGTTGTTATTTTCGAGGAAACGGTTTTCGGGAATCACAATATCAAAACGTCCCGATTCGTAAAGCAGGTCGCCAAGCGCTTTCAGGGTTGTATCGACAACACTGATGTCGTTGATGATCGTATCGTAATCAAAATTCTGCCGGTAAAAAATCCATTGAAGTGAGTCAGCTTCCGGATCGTTGTACTTTTCGTTGTTTATTCTTGATATAATCAGCAGGCTCTGAATATGGGAAGGCAGTTCTTTTTTGGGCTTTTCAGGAATTTCAATGGTAAGCGACCGGGTTGAAACGCATGAAAACAACGCTGTTCCGGCGAACAGTAACATCAACAAATTAACAATATGCCCGATGTTCTTAATCATGGTTGGCGCTGTTTAATAAATGCCCCAGAATTTTCTCAAAAACCATTCCATACTTAACAAAAGTAAAATTACGGCAAAAACCCATTTCAGGTTCAGGATTTCACTGATCATCTCCTGGTAATAATTTGTGGCCACCAAACGGTTACTGTCTTTTATTTCGGCAGCAAGTTCTTTTAATTGTTGCGGAGAATAAAACTTACCGCCGCTCAAAACAGCTAATTGCGACAGCATTTCGAAGTTGGCTTGCAGATCGGTATTTTCAAAATTTACAGGAACTACGGCGAAAGTGCCATTTTCGGTATAAGTTTTCCCTGAAATTTCAACTTCTGCCGAAAATGAATAGTCACCGGTTGGCAGGTTGCCGGCATTCAGGTAGTAGTCTTTCCCGCGTACATCAAAAACAAAATCGAAATCTTCACCCGCCGGATTTTTGATTTTCATTTTTACTTCCGGCGTGGTGATCCGTTCAAAAACATCGTTGTAAACCTCGGCATTGATTACAATTTCGTCCGTTTCGGTGTAAACAGGATTGAAATTTAATACAAAATTATCATCGTTTTGGCGCAGCGCCAGGTATTGTACGAGCTGGTTTACAAACTCGTTGAAAAGGCTGTGCGACTGGTTGACGGAAAAATTGTACAAGCGCCAGCGCCAGATTCCTTCACCAAAAATAAAACCTGTTTTCCGGCCATTGATGGTTCCGGCAGCTAAAAGTGGTTTATTGGTTTCGATATTCATAATTCGCTGGTAAAACAGCGGGACCAGCCCGGCATCGGTTTCAAAATCGGCAAATGGCACCTGAAGCGGGGGAAAACGGGGCACAATTTCGCGCAACTCTTCGCTAAGCGAATAAGAGGCAAAAATGGGGTTGATCACCGCCTGCGCTTCTTCATTGGCTCCGGCCAGCGGTTTGATGGTTGCACCCAGGTTCAGCGCATTAAACTGAGGGATAAAAGTTTTGTTCCCTACAATGAATAACGTTGGAATCCGGTCTTTTTCAGTTTTACTCAAAATATCGGAAACCGATTTCGAATGGGTGGGCAACTGGTTCAGAATTAACAGGTTGAAATCCTTCAGATCGGCCGGATAAGGTTCTTCAGTGAAAACAGAGACATCATAAGTGGTCTGTTCGTCAAGTGTGTTCCTGATGGCTCCGATATCGGGATGCGGCCCTTCTGAAAGAATCAGCACTTTTTGTTTTTTATCGAGTACATTGATTACAAAAACCGACTGGTTGTTCTTTGTATTTCTTTCTTTATCAACGGTCTCTGTTTTAACAATGAATCTTTTTAGCCCGGGCGTTCCGGCTTCGATGATAAATTCCTGCGTGTGAAAAAAGTTTGGTGTCGGTGGGGTAATAATGGCGCTGGCAACCTCTGTTTCGCCCGATAAAACGGAAATTTTCAGCGGCTTTCCTTTTAGTTTGCTGTATTGCGTATCAATTTCAACCGGAAATTTATTGCCGGCAAAAGTGGTGCGGTTCACCCTGATTTCCTGTATCCGCGAATCGGTCACTTCGGTTGAATCGCCCAGCCCTATTGTGTAAACCGGGAAATTCACCTCACCAAGCATGTTCACCGGGTTTTTCCCCTGGTTGTAAATCCCGTCCCCCGCAATTACAACCGCTGCAATGTTTTCGTTAAAATGATTGTTGACAATGGTGCGCAGCAGTTGTCCGTAATCCGATTTCTTTTCCCTGAAATCATAGTTTTCCAGCGGTTTTGCCGATTCGCCAAAAGTGTATTCAAGAACGGCATGATTATCGGGGAGTTCCTTTTTTAACCCGTCTCTCAGCAAGGTCAATTTTGCAGATGTTTCGGTCGAATCGGGGCTGGCAGTGAGTGAGGCCGAATTATCCCAGGCAAGTATCACCAGTGGTTCACGTGTGATCTTTTTCAGTGTTTTAATAAAGGGTGACAACAATAGCACTGCCACCAGGAAAACCGACAAAAACCGCAACCCTGTAAGAATGTAAAGCTGTTTTTTGGTCAATTCTTCATTTTCCCTGTTTCTGAAGTAAACAACCACAGTTGCTGCCGCTGCTGCAACCAAAATCACCAACAGGTATAAAAACCAGTATTTCGAACCAAATGAGATCAATTTGTATTTTTTTCAATGAAGGCGTAAATATACAACTCCTTTTTTTAATGGCTATTAATGTTTATTATTGCTGCCAATTAATTGTTGTTAATTCTGAAAGTAAAAAAACAGGATAAAAAATGAATAATAAAATATTTAATTGGAGGCTTTTGGTTTTTTTCTTTTTGCTGATTGCCGTGCCTGCAATGGCACAGAAATTTAACCCGGATGTCACTGTTGATGAAATAAAAAAGGATGTTTGTTTCCTGGCTTCCGATGAATTGAAAGGCCGCAAATCGGGTGAACCGGGTGACCTGGAAGCTGCCAAATATATCAGGGAACAATTTCGTGAAGCGGGATTGAAAATGCTTTATAACGATGGTTTTCAGCCGTTCGGGCTTGTAACGGCAGCCGAGCCCGGAGAAGGCAATTCATTCAACGTTGACGCTGCTTCATTTGAGTTGAAAAAGGATTTTCTCCCTTATGCTTTTTCTGCGAATACTTCGCTGAAGGCAGGTGTGGTTTTTGCCGGATTTGGTCTGGAGGTGGATCGTGACTCACTGAAATGGGACGACTACAAAAACCTCGATGTGGAAGGGAAATGGGTAATTGTCCTTCAGGGCGATCCCGACCTTGATAATCCGCAAAGTCCGTATCTCGAGTTTTCTTCGGAAAGATCGAAAACCTTGCTGGCGACCGACAAAAAAGCCGCAGGGGTGATTTTCGTGGCCGGCACAAAATTTTCGGAAAAAGATGAACTGGGCTCACTCAGTTTTGATAAAAACGCCAGCCGGTATGCAATCCCGGTAATTCAGGTTACACGCGTTGTTGCCAACCAGATGCTGGGTGGTAGCACCATCGAAACTTTGGAAACTGAACTTCTGGCTGGGAAAAAGCCGGTTGTGAAAAGTCAGTCGGTTGTTTCAGCCAATGTCAATGTCTTGCTGAAAGAGTCGGAAACCCGCAACGTGGCAGCTCTTTTGCCCGGCACCGATCCCGTTTTGAAAAATGAATACGTTGTGGTGGGGGCACATTTTGATCATCTTGGAATGGGGGGCCCCGGTTCAGGCTCGCGTCAGCTTGACACGATTGCCGTTCACAATGGTGCCGACGACAATGCATCAGGGGTTTCGGCGGTTATTCAGTTGGCCCAGAAATTGGCGGCTGCAAAAAACAACAAGCGGAGTATCATTTTTGTGGCATTTGGTGCCGAGGAAATGGGATTGGTGGGTTCGAAGGCATTTGTAAACGAACCTCCGGTGGCAACCGAAAAAATGGTGGCCATGTTTAATTTCGATATGATCGGAAGACTCGATCCGGCTAATAATGGCCTTAGCATTGGAGGTTCACAAACCGGAAAAGAATCGGAAGAGCTGATGAACAGGTTGAATACAGGTTTTAACCTCGCATTTTCGCCCGAAGGTGTCGGCCCGTCTGACCATGCTTCATTTTATCTGCAAAACATCCCGGTTTTCTTTATCTCAACCGGCGCTCACCCCGATTATCATACACCTTTCGATGATGCCGACCGCATCAATTACGAAGGTGCCAAAAAGGTGATTGACTATTCCTGTTTACTGGTAAATGAAGTTGCCAATCGCCAGCAGGAACTGACATTTCAGGAAGCGGGGCCAAAATTCCAGCGCAGCCGTGGCGGAAAACTGAAAGTAACTTTTGGCGTGATGCCCGATTATGCAGGGCTTGAAAAACGCGGCCTGCGGATTGATGCTGTAACTCCCGGTAAACCGGCTGAAAAAGCCGGCATGAAGAAAGGCGATATTATCACAGCTATTGAAGGGAAAAAAGTGGGCGGAATTCATGATTACATGAGCCGTTTGCAGACTTTAAGTGCCGGGCAGCGAGTTTCGGTCGATATTATCCGCGACGAAAAACCAACTGTTTTAATTGTTGAATTATGATGAAGAAAATCGTTTCCGGTGCGGTTTTCCTCCTCATTTTCTGTTGTTTTTCAGCTCAGGCTTCGAATTTCAAGGTTGAAAAATCAACATTTGTTTATAAAACCATTGATGGTGTTAAGCTTGAAATGGTAATGTACAAACCTGAAACTGCGTTGAAACAATTACCGGCCATTGTCTTTTTCTTTGGCGGGGGCTGGGTTAATGGCGATCCTTCTCAGTTTCAGCACCAGGCCGAATATTTCGCATCGCGTGGCATGGTGGCATTTTGTGCCGACTACAGAACCCGGTCGAAACACGGAACAACGCCGTTTGAAAGTGTGAAAGACGCGCGATCGGCAATCAGGTATTTGAAACTGCATGGTAAGGAACTGAATATTGATACGGCAAAGATTGTTGCTTCCGGTGGTTCAGCAGGTGGCCACCTGGCTTTGTGCACGGCATTAATGGATGATATTAATGAACCTGGCGACGAGTTGACAATTTCACCGGTTCCGTTTGCATTGGTTTTGTTCAATCCGGTTGTCGATACCGGGAAAAAGGGATACAGCAAAGGAATTCCTGAGGGTAGAGAGTTCGAAATCAGCCCGGTTCATCATATTACCGATCATGTCCCACCGGTTTTGATTATGCACGGAAATGAGGACAAAACTGTTGTGCCTGAAAATGTGATCCGGTTTAATTACCTGATGAAACAACGAAGCAATAAATCCACCCTGGAACTATATAAAAAACAGGACCACGGGTTTTTTAATTATGATGTGAGTTTAAAATACTTCAGAAAAACGTTGTTGCGGTCGGAGGAATTTATGGAAAATTATAACATGTTGAAAGGCGATAGCTGGGCAAAAAAATATCCGAAAAGCTGAGTTCTGTTGCTCAGCTTTTATCCACAAATTTTTTGTAATTATTTAATATTGATTGCCAGCCTGCCCTTTGCAGCTCTTCCGAATGCAGTTTTTCGGCTTCAAATGTTTCAACCACTTTTGTATTTTCGCCAACCGCAATAAACTGAACTTCCACAATTCTGCCATCGGCAATCTTGTATTTCAGATATTCGTAAGGAATAATCTTCAGAAAAATTCCGTTAAAATCAAAACTGATTGAACCATCAGTGGATGCCATTGTATAATTAAACGAACCACCTTCTGCCAGATCGTTTTCCGCTTTTGGGCAATGCCAGTCGTCTGATGCGTGGTTCCAGTTTTGAATACTTGCAGGGTGAATAAAATGAAACCAGGCTTTTTCGGGAGTTGCATTGATAATGGTTTCAACGGTTATCTTAGTTTTCATTTTTATGTTAATAATTAAGTACAGTTTAAACAAATTTTTCTGTCAAAAAGTTCCCCGGTTTATTAAAATTTGAAATTAGAGTTGTGTTAGAACAGATCTTATTCAGAATCAGAAAACAGGTGGGCATAAATTTGCTTTGTTTATTTTTTTTTAAATCCAGCCACGCAACCGGTAATAAGCCAGCGCTGTAATTTCGCGGGCAATCAATATTTCATATTTCAGGTGGTTCCAAAGCTGGTAGCGTGCATTGATGTTTTCGCCCACATCGGGCACCAGCGTTTTGTTGCCACCCAGTTTGTCGTCGTCAAATTTCAGGTCGGCTTCCAAAGCATTTTCAAAAGCCGGCAAGCCATTAACCTTCTGAAAACCTGCTTTTTGAAAGCAAAGTACTGCCCTGCGCATGTGTTCGGGCGAAGTAACCAGCAAAACCGGGGTGTTCCGGTTGATCAATCCAGCACAATTCAAAGCTTGTGCCCGGGTATTGGTTCCCTGGTTTTCAAAAGAGATATTTTCAGCAGTAACCTTTCGGAGAATCAGTTCATTTTTCATTAAACGCGGAGTACTCAAACTGTCGGAAATATCACCCGGTATTGAAAGTATCACCTTTGCCTCAGGAAATGATCCGGCTGCATTCGCAGTGTACCAGGCGCGCATCAGGTTACTTTGGCTGGGCATTCCTCCGCCACCCAAAACAATGATTACTTCCGGTTTCCATTTCATTTCGGATTTACTGGTCCCCAGCCAGTAATAACCCCAGAAGGGTTTTTCGGTAAGGGCCAACAAAATGCAAAGCAGAAAGAAAATTCCGATTCCCGAAGCAAAATTCCGGAGTATCCTCAAAAAAACAATACTTTTGGATTTGAAACCTTTCATGAGCGGATATTTGTTGCTAAATGTACAATTTATCCGGTTTACAGGGATTTTGAATTTGAAAAATTAAAACCGTAAGTTTTGAATACCACAGATAAAAACGAACTGATCCAGCTTTTTGAAAACCATTTCAGCGAGAAGGCTGAAAGTGTTGAAATGCTTCCTTCTTCGGGGTCGTACCGTGAATATTGCCGCATAAAATCATCGAACCGTACGGTTATTGGGGCATTTAATGCCGATGTGAAAGAGAATACGGCTTTTTTATCGTTTACCAGCCATTTTAGAAAAAACGGGATACCGGTCCCCGGAGTTTTTGCGGTGAGTGCCGATCTGAAAAAATACCTCCTCGAAGACCTGGGCGACACCACGCTTTTCGATTTTCTGAGTGTCACACGCGAAAATGAGGGATTCTCTGAAAACATCATTTCGCAATATAAAAAGGTGCTGCAGATTCTGCCAAAAATCCAGATTCTGGCCGGAAAAGATTTGGATTATTCGGTGTGTTACCCGCGTGCGGCTTTCGACAAGCAGAGCATGATGTGGGACCTCAATTATTTTAAATATTACTTTCTGAAACTGGCAAAAATTCAGTTTGATGAACAGGCGCTGGAAGATGATTACCAGGCTTTTTGCGATTATCTTTTAAGTGCTGAATCGGATTTTTTTCTGTATCGCGATTTCCAGAGCCGCAATGTGATGTTAAAAAACGATGAAGTCTGGTTTATCGATTACCAGGGTGGACGCCGTGGCGCTTTACAGTATGACCTTGCCTCGCTTTTGTACGATGGAAAAGCCGATATTCCTGAAAGTGTTCGACAACAGCTTTTTGATTTTTATGTGGATGAATTGAAAAAATACATTCCGGTTGATGATGATCGTTTTGCCGCTTATTACAAGGGTTTTGTACTCATCAGAATCATGCAGGCAATGGGTGCTTACGGTTTCAGGGGATTTTACGAGAAAAAGGAACATTTTCTGAAAAGCATTCCGTTTGCCCTGAAAAATCTTGAATACCTGCTGACTGACCTGAACCTTCCGGTTCAATTGCCCGAATTGGTTAAAGTTTTGAATGAGCTGACACAATCAGAAATCCTGAAAGAAATTGGACGTGCAAAAACCCATCTCACAGTTACCATTACCAGTTTTTCCTATAAAAAAGGATATCCAATTGATTTGTCGGGAAATGGCGGAGGCCACGTTTTTGATTGCCGGGCGCTGAACAATCCCGGGCGTTACCCTGAACTTGCCGTTTTTACAGGGAAGGACATCGAAATACAACAGTTTCTGGAGCAAAAATCAGAAATCGGTGTTTTTCTGAATGCCGTGAAACAGATTGTCGACCAGTCGGTGAAAGTGTATCTTGAGCGCGAGTTTACCAATCTTTCCGTGAGTTTTGGCTGCACCGGCGGACGACATCGTTCGGTTTATTCGGCCGAGAAAATTGCAGAGTACCTTAGAAACAATTACCCGGTGAATGTTGTTGTTAATCACCGTGAGCTGAATGGATAACAATGAGTAAAAAAGCCTGCAAGGATAAAGAATTTGAAGACCGCGAAAGTCCGAAATACGAATGTGCAAAATGCGGGGCCAAAGTTAAAAAGGAAGATAAGGTTTGTAAACCGTTTAGGATCAGGTAATTTTTGCATTTTCTGATTCAAATCCTGAACGATTAATTTCGGGTAAAAATTACCGGTTCCATTTTATGTCCCGTGTTCTGGTATTTTTCGTTTCAGTTTTATATTTTCGCCGGAAATTTTATCAAAAACTACATTTTTCATGGGAAGAGCATTTGAATACCGCCGCGAGGCAAAAGAAAAACGCTGGGACAAAATGTCGAGGATATTTCCGAAACTCGCAAAAAAAATAACCATTGCAGCCAAAGAAGGCGGTCCTGATCCTGATTTGAATGCCGCGTTGCGTACAGCCATTTTAAATGCAAAGGCGCAAAACATGCCCAAAGCAAATGTTGATGCCGCTATTAAACGGGCATCGGGGAAAGATGCTGCCGATTTTACCGAAGTAAACTACGAAGGAAAAGGGCCACACGGTGTATTGATTTTTGTGGAATGCGCCACCGATAATACTACCCGTACAGTAGCCAATGTAAAAAGCTATTTCAACAAACACCACGGTACTTTGAGCCCTACCGGTTCGCTTGAATTTATGTTTTCGCGCAAGGCGGTATTCGAATTTAGCAAACCAGCCGGAATGAACCTTGAAGATTTGGAACTTGAACTGATTGACGCCGGGCTTGAAGAAATTGAGGAAAACGAAGGAATGATCTATGCTTATGCCGATTTTACTTCGTTCGGACAAATGTCGCAGGCGCTGGAAAACCTGAAAATTGAAGTTTCAAAAGCAGTACTGAAACGTTTTCCGAATACCCCGGTTGAATTTACCGAAGAACAACTCGAAGAAATTGAAAAGCTGATTGACAAGCTGGAAGAAGACGATGATGTTCAGGCGGTTTATACAAATATTGCGTAAGTTTCCGGATGATTGATGATTGATACTTGATTCTTGATATTGGATTCAGGATTTTGGGATTTGATGCCTTGAGTTTGGGATTTAGCACTTTTTACGTATAACTTTTTCCTGGTTCACATCAGATACTCTCTTACCGTGCGGCTAATGTCTTTTTTTACCATTTCCCATGTTTGCTTTTTAAAGCTGACAGGTGTTTCGCTTTCATCCGCATCAGTAAAATAGGTTAAAGCATTCGGAATGCTGATTGCAAGCATTTGGTTGGGGTATTTTTGTTTGTGCCAGTCCATGATTTGCTGAAGCGAATAGTGTTTGAACAACTCGTGCAAATCCCAGAAATCTTTCTTTTTCCCTCTTCCAAGAATTGCCTGAATTTTCATGGCAGCAATGTCATCGTCGCTGTAAAATCTAATATTTTCTGTTTCTTCAAATGGTGCAATCGGTTTGTGTGGAAAATAGACGATATCAACTTTAACTTTGTTGATGTAACAA
The DNA here is from genome assembly GCA_029265875.1 of Prolixibacteraceae bacterium. Classification (GTDB taxonomy): domain Bacteria; phylum Bacteroidota; class Bacteroidia; order Bacteroidales; family Prolixibacteraceae; genus Draconibacterium. The sequence goes on along the minus strand of JAJUGS010000033.1, from coordinate 9,537 downwards.
AAAATTCCAAAATTCCTGTGTCCGCCTTCGGTGTAATAGTTTTCACCAAATGTTTGTTTTAGCTCTTCCTCAATGATTTCTGATTCGAACTTTTCATGAAAAAATAAATCAAGATCAACAGAGCTTCTGTGTCCATATTTTAATGAAAGAGCTGTTCCACCAACTAAACAGAAAGATTTAAGTGATGGTAGTTCCATCAATTGTTTTAGTAAGGAAAAAGTTCCGGGTTCGACTGTCTTAGTATATAACATCTGAAATCCTCCAAAGGTCTGTTGATTACAGCACTTGCTAAATGTATTCTGTGTTCAGGCAGAAAACGGGTATTGATTAATACCTTCTCAATTTTTTTATCGCCATAATACCGGCGGCACTGGCGGATGTCTTCCACATCGCCACGCTCAAAAACACGCTCGATTACAAAATTGGCTTTTGCATCGTAATCGATTTTCTCAAAGTCAACATCCCAGAAAATGCGCTTTTGAAATACCGGTTTCTTTTTTTCTTCCATGTTGCTAAGATAACTAAAACCGAAGATTGAACGTTGATTCTGAATGTCAAATTTCACAGGTCACCGTTTGCAAAAACTGTTTGTCCGGCGAAAATTGGCTGTTTATCTAATAAATATCTTTACCGGGAGTTGTTTTATTACTTTTCGGGTAAAAAGCCAAATAATGATTGAAGTTCAGAATTATACCAGTTATTTTATTTCGATGTGGGAAAATAGTTTCGATGATTTTCCGCTTTTCCCGAAGCAGTATGATAAAACTGAAAAGTTTCTGAGAGAAGCTCGGTTTGAACAGATTCAACAGCAAATGCAGGCTTTTCAGAAGAAGGCCAATATTAGAAAAATAAACAAAACAAAGCCTGAAAGTGTGTTTTTTCCGTTGTTCAGGTCTTTTTTGCAGAATGTGTTCGACTTTGAACCCGGGCAGCTCAGTATTATTTTATCCGATCAGTTTAAACAGGTCAGCCGCGATTTTTTTTATGCTGCCCGAAAATTCGGGCCCGATCTCACGCCCGAAAATATTTATCAAGGCCTGCGCAATGTGTGGATTATGAACGGATTGCAACTGATGCTCGACAAACCTGTTGAAATTACTCCTTCGGTTTTTGCTTATAGTATGATTTACCCGTACAGCGACAATCTGCTGGACGATCCGGCTATTTCTGCCACTGAAAAAAGAGATTTCAGTTTTCGTTTTTATAAAAGACTGAAAGGAGAAAATGTTTATCCTGAAACTTTTGCTGAGTCACAACTATATAAACTTGTCGGGATGATTGAAAGTCAGTATGACAGGTGCGCGTTTCCGGAAGTTTATGAAAGCTTGCTGGCTATTCACAAAGCCCAGACAGAAAGTTTGAAACTTGTAAAAGCCGGATCGCTGAATCATTCAGAATTGTTAAGGATTTGCTTTGAAAAGGGGGGAACATCGGTTTTGGCAGACGGATACCTGGTTGCCGGAAAATTAACAAAAGAACAGGAGCAAGCTTTGATGGGTTATGGAATTTACCTGCAACTGCTTGATGATATTCAGGATGCAAAAGAAGATGCAGATGCCGAAACCACCACTGTCTGTTCAAAACTGACTGGCGAACCGATGGAGCAGTTTGTCAACCAGACCATACTTTTTGGCAGAACAGCGCTCGAAGAAATGAAAAATTTTGGACTGCAGGAGAGCAACGTTTTTCTGAACCTGATGAACAAAAGCATTGAAACCATGATCATCGAATCTGTGGGTTTGAATGATGCCGGTTATTCACGCGAATATTTGAGTTTAATGGAAAAACATTCTCCACTCCATTTTGAATTTGTGCGGGAAAAACGCAGCCAGTCGAAATCGCACCGTTTGGCCATGTTCCGTAAGATTTTTGAACAATCGGCAAATTACGGGTCAGCCCTTACATTCTGATTTTGGTTTAAGCCGGTTATTTGTAATTTTGAATAACCGGTAAAACCTGTTTCTTATGAAAAATTGTCTGCCAATTTGTGTTATCTCAGTTTTTGTGCTGATTTCAGGATGTGCTTCAAAAACCAGCGAATTAAAAGGTTCAGCGGAATCAAAACCCAATGTGGTTATTATTTATGCTGATGATTTGGGTTACGGCGATGTGAGTTGTTATGGAGCCACAAAAATTCAAACGCCCACTATCGACAAGCTGGCTGCGTTGGGTATTATGTTTACAAACGGTCACAGTTCATCGGCTTCCTGCACACCATCACGATATTCCATGCTCACAGGTGGTTATGCCTTCAGAAAGCCGGGTACCGGAATTGCTCCGGGTGATGCGGCTATGATTATCGATCCCGAAACAAAAACGCTGGCTGATGTTTTTCACGATGCCGGTTATAAAACAGGTGTGGTGGGTAAATGGCATTTAGGTTTGGGTGGCGAGGGTGGCCCTAACTGGAATGGTTTTATTTCGCCAGGGCCGCAGGACCTGGGTTTTGATTACTCATTTCTGATGCCGGCAACCGGCGACCGTGTTCCGTGTGTTTATACCGAAAATGGCCGTGTTCAGGGACTTGATCCTGCTGATCCGATAAAAGTAAACTATAAGGAAAAAATCGGGAACGAACCTACCGGGCTTGAAAATCCGGAATTACTGAAAATGCACCCAAGTCACGGGCACAACAATACCATTGTGAATGGAATCAGCCGGATTGGTTTTATGACGGGTGGTAAATCGGCCTTGTGGGTTGACGAATACATGTCGGAGGCTTTTACCCAGAAAGCTGAAAATTTTATCGATCAGAATAAAGAAAAGCCATTCTTCCTGTATTTTGCCACACACGGAATTCACGTTCCCCGGGTTCCGAATCCGCTGTTTGCCGGGAAAAGCGGAATGGGGCCCCGCGGCGATGCTATTCTCGAACTCGACTGGTGTGTAGGAAGAATTTTAGATAAACTGGAATCGTTGCAATTGACTGAAAAAACCATTGTGATTTTTACCAGCGACAATGGCCCTGTTGTTGACGACGGATACAAAGATCAGGCGGTTGAATTGCTGGGCGGCCATAAACCCGGCGGTCCGCTGCGTGGCGGAAAATACAGTGCATTCAATGCCGGAACACAGGTGCCGTTTATTGTCTGCCAGCCCGGAAAACTCAAACACAAAAAGTCGGATGTGTTGGTTTCGCAGGTAGATTTTATGGCCTCTTTTTCAAAAATGCTGAATCAGCCCTTGCAGGGAAAAGATGCTCCGGATAGTTACGAAATGCTCGATCAGCTTTTGGGAAAATCAGACACCGGTCGGCCACATTTTGTTCACCAGGGATTTTCAACCTTGGCAATCATTCAGGGCGACTGGAAATACATTGTCCCGGACAAAGGACCTGAAATCTCTGAATTCACCAACATCGAAATGGGAAACAATCGGATGCCTCAGCTTTATAATCTGAAAGATGACCCGGGGGAAACACAAAACCTGGCTGCCAGATATCCGGAAAAAGTAAAGGAATTAAGCGATCTGTTGCTGAAAATCAAAGAGGATGGACGAACCCGGTTTTAATCCTGAACTGTGGGTTAAATGTTAAAAACTAATTGAACACATGAAGTTATTTTGACCAGTAGCTCCCTGAAAATGTATTACCTTTGGCCTTTCAAAATTTCAATTTGGTAATCATGAAGAGAGATAATTTGGTATTCGATATCATTGAAAAAGAACGTCAGCGACAGTTGGGCGGGATTGAACTGATTGCATCGGAAAACTTTGTGAGCGAACAGGTTTTGGAAGCAATGGGGTCGGTAATGACAAACAAGTACGCCGAAGGTTATCCCGGCAAAAGATATTATGGCGGATGCCAGTTTGTTGACATGACTGAGCAATTGGCCATCAACCGGATAAAGGAATTATATGGTGCCGAATGGGCTAACGTGCAACCTCATTCCGGGGCACAGGCCAATGCTGCTGTTTTGAGTGTGATCCTGAAACCCGGCGATAAATTTCTGGGTCTCGACCTTTCTCACGGTGGGCATCTTTCTCATGGCTCCCCGGTCAACTCTTCAGGGATTCTTTATCAGCCAATTGCCTATAATGTGAAAGAAGACACGGGGCTGGTTGATTATGACCAGATGGAAGCTCTGGCCATGGAACACAAACCCAAACTGATTATTGGCGGTGCCTCGGCATACAGCCGCGACTGGGATTACAAACGCATGCGCGAAATAGCTGATAAAATTGGCGCATTGCTGATGATTGACATGGCTCATCCGGCTGGTTTGATTGCCGCAAGTTTGCTGAATAACCCGCTGGAATACGCTCATATTGTAACATCAACCACGCACAAGACCCTTCGCGGACCGCGCGGCGGTATCATCCTGATGGGGAAAGATTTTGAAAATCCGTGGGGTTTGACAACACCAAAGGGCGAGGTGAAAATGATGTCGGCATTACTCGATTCTGCTGTTTTCCCTGGTCAGCAGGGCGGGCCGCTGGAGCATGTGATTGCAGCCAAGGCAGTAGCTTTTGGCGAAGCACTCGATCCATCCTTTATTGAATACCAGAAACAGGTAAAAATCAATGCAGCCGCCATGGCAAAAGCTTTTACCGATCTGGGTTATAAAGTGGTTTCGGGTGGAACAGAAAACCACTCTATGCTGATTGACCTTCGGGCCAAATTTCCGCAGATAACCGGCAAGCAGGTGGAAAATACGCTGGTAAAAGCAGAAATCACTGTAAACAAAAATATGGTTCCATTCGACAGCCGTTCTCCTTTCCAGACTTCAGGAATCAGGGTTGGAACACCTGCTATTACAACACGCGGAGTGAAAGAAGACCTGATGCCGGTAATCGTTCAGTTAATCGACGATGTGATTTCTAATATCGAAAACGAACAATTGCTGAAAAGTGTCAGCGAGAAAGTTCATTCTTTGATGAAGGATTTCCCATTGTTTGCGTATTAAAATGTTAAGTGCCAAAATGCTTTGAGAATTGTTTATAAGTTTTAACCGAAAAGGTTCATAAAACACAAGTCCCGGGAATGATACGTTATCCGGGATTTTTTATTCCGATTGGTCTTGCGGTGATGACGGATTTTTGATGGTTAATCTGATGAAATGCTTTTTCCTGATTTAAATTGAGGTTGGTATTATTCAAACCGCAATGGCAGCGGCTGTGTTGGTTCAAAGCTGTAAAACTGTCGTTTCGATTGTTCGTTGAGGACAAATTGTACAAAATTCATGTCGGTGGGCGACAGGGGATAAAATGCGAGTCTCAACTGGAATGTTTTGAATACGAGGCTTTCGTTGTGAAGCCTGATTCCCGCGCCAATTCCACTAAAATATTCCTGTGTGAAGATCAAATCCTTATTTGACCCGATAATCCCCAGATCGGTAAACATAAAAAGAGCCATATTAAATTTATAGAACTCCTTTTTTAGAAAAAGTACGTATTCAAGATTTACATTAAATCTTTGTTTTCCGGCGGTTGCAATGCTTGAAAAACCTCTGATAAGATTATCGTGGTTTAATGTCAGATTTTCGATTTCCAATCGCTTTATACCGATTGCATAGTCACTTTTTACAAAAATCCTTGATATAGTATTGTTTATGTTTAATTTTTTCGAAATAAACGAGATATGCGCATCAACCTGCCCTTGTTCAAACCCTGACTTGTTAAAATATCCGCCAATATCGGCAGCCATGTATAAATATCCTTTTTTATTTTGCAGCAAGTTACCGTTTGATAACAAAATATGTGCATAATGACGGTTGACAGAGTCGTTCAACTCATAGCCCTAAACTAATTCATTTTTAAATCCCTCGGGAATATCTTCTGTAATCCCGTAACTGAAAACAAGATCATCCTGAACATATCTTCGCTGTGAAAAAGCAATTCCTGAAATTAACAAAGTGCGGTTTTTGAAATAGTTAAGATATTTTGTTTCAAACTCATTAAAGTGGTAAAATTTTTGGGAATTATATCCTGCTGATAACACAACCTGGTTATTGCCATCAGGGGACACCTGAAAACTTCGGCCACCCCAAGCACCATGATACAAAAGATCCATTGGATATTCAGATTGAATTACATCGTTTGAAAAGATCCAGTTGCTTCGAAACATTCTTAAAGCGCTTGCACCATAACCCCACTTAACAAAAGAGGTTATAAATGGTTTGTTCAAAACAAACCTGAATCCTTCATTTTTAAAGGTATTCAGGTATGCAAAAGATAGGTTTAAAAACTTGCCCCGGATATTGTTGATTTTATAATAGGTTTCGGCACCTAAATAGGGTTGTTTATTTACATGACCTGCAAATACCACCCCAACTTCGTGGCCCACACCAAAAATGTTATTGTCGTATATTTCAAGTGCTGCCGATTGAACTCCATTAACATTTCCAGTAATTCCAAACGAAAACCTGTCTTTTGTTAAAATTGTAACTTTTACAAACGCCGGGTAAATTGTATCCTGTGTCAGAATGATGTTAATTTCCTTAATATAGGGAAGACTTCTGATAAGACGCTCATTTTCATAAATTAAACCTGGATCTACCTCATCGCCGATTTTAAAAAGCAACATTTTTTGAATGGTATTCAGGTTCGATTTTGTGTGAATTTTATTGGCCGATTTTTCTATCCAGCTTTTTGCTTTGCGTGTGGTATCCTGAAAAGTTGGGCCGAATACTTCAAGCGGGATGATTTTAATATCTGAAATAATTTTGCCTTTCATTTGGCTGTAGTAATTTAAAGACAATGTTTCGCTGTCAACATAAGGCCTTGGTGATGAAATTAATGCATCATAAATCAGGTGGGTCAATTTTCTCTTGCTTGCCTTATGCCTTAAGCTATCATAGAAAATCTCTTGTTTTAAAATCCCGGAATTTTCAATGCTGATTGTATCATTTTTTGCGGTTTGACCATTTGCAACACTGTTCAGCAAAATGAAAAAACAAAAGATTATCAGTAAATGTATAATGTTCTTCATTCGTTTCAGGCTTTGATACAATCTGAAAAACTGTTAACAGCTTTGTGATTTTGAAAAATAGTAAATTCTAAATACCCACTCATCTTAAACGATAGTTAAATATAGTTAAAGGAATCGCCAATGAAATCAGGAGTTTTCCTATATCCCGGAATATTTTTAAAGGCTTAATTCTTATTTTTGTTTTATGAAAACCATGATTGAAATATACAGGCAAAATATTTATGGCGTAATGGGAACGCTGATCTTTCATATTTTGCTTTTTGGTTTTTTTCTTCTGACAAATATTGATGTGAAAAAGAAAATTGAGGAAGAACAGCTTATTATTGAATTTCCGGCTGAAATTGAGGATATTAAAGAAATAAAGGAGGATGTTTTAAAAGAAAACAACAAATCGCCTGATCATCTTACAAATCTTGCTTCCAATCGTTTATCGGCCAAGACCCAGGCCACGTCCTCCGCCAACGATAAATTTTTCGACAGCAATTATCAGGATGAACTGAACGAGGCGCAGAATCTGGTTGCAAATGTTAATAAACAACTGGCTAAGGAAAAAGTAAAAATTGAGGATATTAAAATGCCGGTTCAAACGGTTGAGGAAGGTAAAAATCCTGATTCGGTTAAAAATGTTATTTATACAGGTGAAAGTAATATTGTGTATTACCTCGAAAACCGCTATCATACAAGCCTGCCGATACCCATATATTTATCGCAGGGAGGTGGAAAAATCATTGTTGATATCGTTGTCGACAAATCAGGAAATGTTATGAAAGCAACACCCAGAAATGATAGTAAAATAAAAGATGAAATGACATACCTGTATGCAAAGGTGGCTGCTGAAAGGACTAAATTTAATGCAGATCAGTCTGCACCGGCCCAGCAAAAAGGTACCATTCATTACAATTTTAAAAGTCAGTAATTAGAACCAATAATCTTTAACAAGATTTAACAACGATCTTTTTGGCAGATTAATACCCATTATTATATTTGCACTACGTTTATTTTCATAAGTTTAGGTTTAGTTAGGTTAGTTAGTTTAATGAGAAAAGGATGGGTTGTTGAACCCGTCCTTTTTATTTGTATCCACTTGTATTCTCAACATAAAATCATTTCAATACTTTTTTCAAATAAGAATTTACTTTATATATTTACGGCTAATTGATTGTTTACAAGCTTTATTTCCAATTTTTGTGTATAAGTTGTGAGTAAAACTGAGAGAATAAATCTTAATAAGGGGTTACCTTTTATATAATAATCGAATAATATAAAGAAAATGATTGGTTACAGTGATGAACAAATTCTGAAAGGAATTTTAAGGCATGATAATCTGATTTTGCAATATATATACAAACAGTATTATTATAGCATAAATTATTTTATCAGGAAAAATCAGGGTAGCGAAGATGATGCAAACGACATCTTTCAGGAAGCGATCATCATTATTTATCGTAAGATAAAGGAGAACGATCTGATTTTCGAAAAAAGTTCTTTTAAAGGTTATTTGTTTTCGGTTTGTCGTTTTTTGTGGTTGAAACAGCTTGAAAAAAGACGGATTGAAAAAGAAAAACTCAATGATTCATTGCCATACCAGGAGGATTTATACGATGAGAGTTTTAATGAACTGGTATTGAAAAATGAAAAGTATGGCTTGTATCAAAGGCATTTTGGATCGCTAAGTACCGACTGTCAGAAACTTCTGCAATTATTTTTTGAAAAAGTGTCGCTTAAAGACATCGCGATGATTATGGGGTATAAAAGTGAAAAATATGCCAAAAAAAGAAAATTTAAATGTAAGGAGTTATTAATCAATAGAATAAAACAGGACGCTGAATTTAAAAAAATACTTGAAGATGACACATAACACGAAATTTTTCGACCAGATCGAGGATTATTGTATGAATCACCTGAGTGAAGACGTAAGACTCGAATTTGAAGCTGAGTTACAAACAAACCCGGAACTCAGATCGGAACTGCAACTTTGGAAAGAAATCCAGGAAGCGTTAGAAGAAAAAGAAATTTTAGTTTTCAGAGACAAACTGAAAAATGTGGCCGCTCAGCATACGTTGGTCGCCGACGGTGAAAATGCCTTTGAATTCCTGAACGAACTCGATGGTTTTAATGAACTTACAGATAATCTGACCTCAGAGGAGCTCATAAATTATTTTGAATCATTGCCCAAAGTTCATGCCTATCATCATGAGAAAAATTCAAACGAGAATATTCATCAATTCTATAAAACTCAAAGTCAACTGAATGCAAGCCATTCGGATGAAGATAGTTTTGATTTCGATTTATCGGAATTTGAGGGCCTCGAAGAAGCGATTCTGGAAAAAGACATTCTTCAACTCAGGCAAAAATTAAGTCAGGTGTCGAAAGTTGTTGAACCACAATATTCTGTTGAGGAAATTGACGAATATCTGAATGGAAATTTGATGGGATCGGATTTGATTGATTTTGAAAGCGATTTAATTCAAAACAAATCTTTGCAGAATGAATTAAAGTTACACCGGGAAATTGATGAAGCTTTGATGGAAAGTGATATCCTGAATTTAAGAAATCAGTTGCATAATATTGTTAAGTCAGAAACATCCTGGAATGTTGCTGAGGAAACT
>JAJUGS010000420.1 GCA_029265875.1 Prolixibacteraceae bacterium | reverse complement strand
GGTTGCAAACATTGTATTCCTTGAGTGTGGCCGTTTGCCAGATTTCGAAAAACAGTATCACCGGATTTTTATCGGCAACCTGTTTTTCCAACTCAATGTATTGTAAATCATAATGAAGCCGGAGTACTTCCTTTAGTAGTTCTTCCTTGTTTTCAAAATGTTTGTAAAATGTTTTGGTCGAAATGGAAAGCAGCGCAACAAGTTTCTGAACCGACATCTCACGGATTCCGTTGCTGACAAATTGTTGGAGTGCTGTTTTCAGAATTTCTTCTTTCATTACCCTGGAAAATTACTTTATAAAAATATTTTCCGGCAAATCAAATGGAAAATATTTTAAGAAACAAATTTTCCGGGATGAATTTTAAAACAAAAAAATCCATTCGCCCAATGTGACGAATGGATTCTTTCTAAATCACCTCTCCACCGGGGAGGACAGGAGGGGCTGACAGGCTTTATTTACTCATCGAATACGGCCAGTTTTCCTTCGTTGTTCCCCGTGTTTTATCGGGCTGGTTGCTCATCGTAAAACTCAGGGTTCCCCCTTTCAGCAGTTCTTCGTGGGTAATGTAATTTTTATCCCAGTTTTTACCGTTCAGATTGATGCTGGAAACATAAAAATTCTCTTTTGAGTTGTTGGGAGCGTCAATCTCAAACTGTTTCCCGTTTTCGAGCTGCAAAGTGATTTTGTTGAACAATGGCGCACCAAAAACATATTCGCCACTGCCGGGACAAACCGGGTAAAATCCCATCGCGCTGAAAACATACCAGGCTGAAGTTTGTCCGTTGTCCTCGTCGCCGCAATAACCATCGGCCTGAGGAGTGTAAAGTTTGGTGAGCACCTCGCGCACGTGTTTCTGGGTTTTCCAGGGTTGTGCCGAATAGTTGTAGAGGTAAATCATGTGCTGAATGGGCTGGTTGCCATGCGCGTAATTGCCCATGCCCGAAATCTGCATTTCGCGTATTTCGTGAATGGTACCGCCATAATACGAATCGTCGAAAATGGGCGGAACCACAAAAACTGAATCGAGCATAGCCACAAAATTTTCGTCGCCACCCATCAGTTGTTTCAGGCCTTCAATATCCTGAAAAACGCTCCAGGTGTAGTGCCAGCTATTTCCTTCGGTAAACGCGTCTCCCCATTTGTACGGGCTGAATGGCGACTGAAAATTGCCATCTTCATTTTTGCCGCGCATTAATTTCGTTTCCGGGTCGAACACATTCCGGTAGTTTTGCGCGCGGTTTTTAAACTTGTCAATTTCTTCCTGCGGACGGCCCAGCGCCTGCGCCAGTTTCCAGATACAGAAATCTGCATACGCATATTCCAACGTGCGGGCTGTGTTTTCGCGGATGCCCACATTGTATGGAATATAGCCGAGTTTGTTGTAATAATCGGCGCCAAAACGGCCCACCGAAGTAACCTCTTCATTCCAGCTTTCGGTATTTTTCAGAATGGCCTGGTACAAAGTTTCGATATCAAAACCGCGGATGCCTTTCAGGTACGAGTCGGCAATCAGC
>JAJUGS010000169.1 GCA_029265875.1 Prolixibacteraceae bacterium | reverse complement strand
CGGGTGTTTCCTTGTGTTCCAGTACTTCAATATTACTGATGGCACCATCGGGTGTAAAACCAACCATCAAGGTAAATCGTCCGCTGAAACCGTTATCAGTGTATGTCATTACTGCATAACCGGTGTTTTCATTACCTTTGTTTAGTTTGTAAACTTTAATACTGTCTTTTCCCGAGGCTGGCATTAGCGACGTGTCGGTCATGGTTTCAAATTCAGGAATAACCATTTTGATGGCATTGTTGATTTTCGTCTGTTGCGAAACCGCAATCGGCCCTTCGGTAACTGAATAAACCGAGGCCAGTGCCAATCCGGCAACTGCGGTTATCATAAAAAGCGCCAGCGCCATATTGATAAAAGTTGATTCTCTTTTTGCCATAGTTTATGCTTTTGCCGGTTGTTTTTTTACTTCCCCAAAACGCCTGGGTTTGATATATCTGTTCAGCAGCGGTACCAAAGCATTCATGATGAGAATTGCAAATGAAATTCCTTCGGGATACGCTCCAAACAAACGGATCAGAATTGTCAGCACACCAATCCCGGCCCCATAAATTATCTGGCTTTTCGGTGTCATGGGCGACGAAACCATATCGGTGGCCATGTAAATAGCGCCTAACATCATCCCGCCTGACAGAATATGATAAACCGGATTAATGTATAATTCAGGGTTTACCATCCAGAAAATTCCGGATAACAAGGCGGCTGATCCGATTACTGCCACCGGAATATGCCAGGTTATCACTTTTGTGATAAGCATATAAATACCGCCTAAAATCAGCAACAGTGCAGAAATTTCACCCAGCGAGCCGCCTATATTCCCCAATAAAAGATCTTTCGGGACCGGCAGTTTTGAAGCAATTTCAGAAACAGCAACGCCATTGTTCAGGGCCTCTTTGATGATTCCCAGTGGCGTGGCACCGGTAACTGCATCAACACCACTTTGTTGGGTAACCGGCCACGAGGTCATTTGTACCGGAAAAGAAATCAGCAGAAACACCCTGCCCACCAGCGCCGGATTGAAAATGTTGCTTCCCAACCCGCCAAACGACATTTTACCAAATCCAATGGCGGCAAAAGCACCAATGATGATGATCCACCAGGGGAGATTTGCCGGAACATTAAATGCCAGCAAAATACCTGTTACCAGCGCCGAACCGTCGGTGATGGCGGGTTTTACTTTCAGCAAATATTTCTGAATCAGAAATTCGAAAGCCAGACAGGCGGCAATGGCAATTAATGTAACCCGCGCTGCATCAAATCCAAACACAAACACCGACCACAACATGGCGGGAATCATTGCATAAACCACACGCAGCATAATTTTCCGGGTTGAGTCGGACGAGTGAATATGCGGTGATGGTGATACTGTTAAAATCTTACTCATTTCTCAGTTATCTTGAGTTTTCAATTTATTTCTTTCTTGAACGTACAATTTGTCCCACTTTCGCTTTTCCGTAACGGATATAATCGAGCAGCGGCCGGTTCGACGGGCAGGTGTAACTGCACGAACCACATTCAATGCAATCGAGTACCCGTTCATTTTCAGCTCTGTCGAAAAGATGTTTTTCGCTCACGGTCATCAGCAGGTAGGGTTCCAGCCCCATCGGGCATACCGAAACACAGCGCCCGCAACGAATACATTCAATATATTCCCGGCGTTTGGCTTCGCTTTCAGCAAGAATCAGGATTCCTGAAGTACCTTTTGTTACCGGAACATCGGGTGTTGCCAGCGCTTTTCCCATCATGGGGCCGCCGCTGATGATTTTACCTGTATCTTCCGGCAGTCCGCCAGCCGCATCAATCAGTTCTGTGGTTGGTGTGCCCAATCTTACTTTAAAGTTTGATGGTTTTTTTACACCTTTCCCGGTCACGGTTACCACACGTTCAAAAAGCGGTTTATTTTTCTGAACAGCTTCGTAAACGGCAAAAGCGGTCCCCACGTTGCTCACCACGGCACCCACTGCAATTGGCAGTCCGCCGGAAGGGACTTCTTTGCCGGTAACCGCTTTAATAAGTTGTTTTTCACCTCCCTGCGGGTATTTAACTTTTAACGGGACAATTCCGATTCCGGGGTATTTTGATGCTTTTGAGGTTAAAAGCTGAATGGCATCCGGTTTATTATTTTCAATCCCGATAAATGCTTTTTCAACATTCAACGCTTTCATCAGGATTTTTGTCCCCACCATGATTTCTTCCGGTTTTTCGAGCATCAGCCTGTGGTCGCTGGTCAGGTAGGGTTCACATTCCACCCCGTTAATCAGTAAAACTTCAGCTTTCATGCCTACCGGTGGAACCAGTTTTACGTGCGTTGGAAAGGTTGCACCGCCCAATCCCACAATTCCGGCATCCTGAATTTTCTGGATGATTGTTTTAGCATCGAAATCAAAATCAGTTTTCAGGGTTTCGTCACGGTCAATTTCCTCCAGCCATTCATCGCCTTCCACATCAATAAAAATACCCTGCCGTGTGTAACCCGAACTGTCGGTTGCCACATCCACTTTTTTCACTTTCCCCGAAACCGGTGAATGAATATTGGTGGAGACAAAACTGCTGCTTTTGGCAATTATTTGTCCCACTTTCACCACATCTCCTTTGTTCACAACCGGAATTGCAGGAGCTCCAATATGTTGAGCCACGGGAATAAATACAGATTTCGGAAGCGGCAGCACTTCGATTTTTGCGTTGGCTGAAATTTTATTTTCGGGTGGATGAACTCCTCCCAGTTTAAATGTCTTTAGCATCCCGGAATTATTTTTCAGTGGTACACTCTTCTTTTTCTTCAGTCACTATTTTCCTTGGGGGAAAATTGAGTTCGATAATTGAATTGGTGGGGCAAACCGAAACACATTTTCGGCAAAGTTTACACTTGTCAGAATCGATAAATGCCAGGTTATTTTCAATGGTGATGGCATCGAATTTACACTCTTTTTCGCATTTTCCGCAGCCAATACAAGCCACATCACAGGCTTTGCGGGCTACAGCGCCTTTGTCTTTATTGCGGCAGGCCACCACGACTTTTCTGTCCTTTGGGTTTCGTTTCCGCAGTTCGATCAGGTTTTTCGGACATGCGTCCACACATTTACCGCAGGCCACGCATTTGTCGTCGATGATCAGCGGCACGCCAAGATGGGCGCGCAATTCGATGGCATCGAACTCACAAACATCAAAACAGTCGCCATACCCGAGGCAACCCCACTGGCAATCGGTTTCGCCTCCATAAACCGAGGCGGCAATGGCACAGGTTGAAGCGCCGTCAAACTGGCTGGTTTTTGGCCGGTGGTCGCAGGTTCCGTTACAGCGAATAAACGCAGTCCGCGGGTCTTTCTTTTCTGCCACAAGTCCCAGAATATCGGCTACTTTTCCCATGGTTTCGTTTCCTCCCACAGGGCAGTTCAGCCCGGCCAGATTTTCCGCTTTCACACAGGTGTCGGCAAAAGCACGGCAACCTGCAAAACCGCAGCCACCGCAATTCGCCCCCGGGAGTGACTGTTCAACCTGGTCGATCCGCGGGTCTTCGTACACTTTGAATTTCTGGGCCACAAAATAAAGAATAACCGCGGCCGAAGTCCCGATCACACTCAGAGTGGCTATCGTATAAATAATCGTAATACTCATGTTATCAATTATTTTCTTCCAATTCGAATTTGAAATATTTCTTTAATAAATGCCTGAAAAAGTAGAGTGAAATGTAATAGGGAATCAGTATTGCCAATGAAAGCAGACCTGCAGTTAACTCGTTGGATAAAAATGCGTTGGCGATTATTAATGTAGTAAATACAAGAATAAAAGGCATGAGATATCCCCAAAATACCGCTGAAAAACCCTGTGATTGTCTGAAGACGATTGTCACCATTTCACCCGGGGAATATTTTCGGCTGAAATGATTGATTTCTATGTCTTTTTCCTGAAGATCGGCCGAGGTACAAGCACCTTTTGCATGGCACGATGCACAACCTGATTGATTGAGGATGCTGACAATAATTGAATGGTCAGTAACCGATTTTACAAAACCAACATGCCTGATATCAGATGTAGTGGTCATAGTTTTTGTTAATTCAGGTTTGCAAAATTAGCGTTTTTGTTTTAAGCCGATATGTCAAAATTCACTCTTTGTCGCAGATAACTCAATTTAGAAAAAATCTAAATCTTGTTTCTCCGGCGGTTTATCATTCTCATTGAATGTATTTTCAGGCGGTTTTCCATTGTTTTGATTGTCCCAGCTATATTCTTCATCATTGATTCCGTAACCTTTTTCAGCTTCCAGAATTTCGGCCAGTTGTTCAGAAAATCTTCTTGTATCCTGAATAAAACGGCTTTCGTCCTCTTTCCAGGCTTTGTACAAATCTTCAGTCACCTGTTTTTCGTGATGTTTAAAAGTTCGTGCTGCACGGTAAGCTTCGTAGGGTGTGTGTCCCAGGTAAACCAGTGCTTTTTCACCGAGTTCGGCAGCCGAACTGAAAACTTCGTGTTGTACGGTGGTCACATTTTCTTTGAAAAATTCAAAGGTGTGATAAATGTCTTTGGCACGGGCCATTATTTTCAGGCGTGGATAAGTTTTTCTGAGATAGGCAGCCACTTTTACGGCTTCGTCATATTCTGCCATACTCAGAATAATCAGCCGGGCATTTTTCACGCCGGCTCTTTCCAGTACTTCATGCCGTGTAACATCGCCATAAAAAAGTTTAAAGCCAAATTTTCGCAGCACTTCTACGTTGGTTGGGTTGCTGTCGATAATAGTAACTTTTATTCGGTTCGCGAGCAAAAGCCTTCCCACTGCGAGGCCAAACCTTCCAAAACCAGCAATTATAACCGGATTTGTTGCATTGTCAACCCATTCGGCTTCCTGCTTGTTCTGCATTTTTGAGAGGATGGGTGCAATTGCTTTTTCATTAATAATTAAAAGGACTGGCGAAAGTGCCATCGAGAGGGTTACCACTAAAATGAGCATCCCGGAAGTCTGGCTGTCGAAAAGCAGGTTTTGTTGGGAGAATGTTATCAGCACGAATGCAAATTCACTTGATTGCGCCAGCAGAAATGCAAAAAGATAATCGTATCCTTTCCGGAGTTGGAACATCCGGCCAAGCAGTAAAAGGACTATGAATTTGATGGTGATGAGCAGAAATGTAAAACCAACGATAGTCAGGGGTTCAGCCAGAAAAAGTGAGAAATTGATGCTGGCACCAACGGTAATAAAAAACAGCCCCAATAAAAGACCTTTAAACGGATCGATGACCGATTCCAGTTCGTGGCGATACTCATTGTCAGCCAGAACCACACCTGCCAGGAAAGTTCCCATGGCTGGCGAGAGACCGATTTCATTCATCAGCAAAGCTATGCCAACCACGAGTAAAAGCGCCATGGCTGTAAATATTTCGTGCATTCCGGTTTCGGCAACCAACCGGAAAAAATACCGGGCAATAAACCGGCCCCCGACAATAATAAGCGCAATAGCGCCCACAATTATTAACAACTGCAGCCATCCCTGAAGCGAAAAAAAACCAGTTATTTCAGTAAGTTCAGATTCATGAATAATCGCCTGGCCATTCATCGACAGAACAGGAATGATTGCTAAAATTGGCAACACCGATATATCCTGAAAAAGCAATACCGAAAAGGCGGTTTGTCCGGCTGTGTTTTTCAGGAGCCCTTTTTCAGAAAGTGTTTGTAATACAATGGCAGTAGAAGATAAAGCCAGTATCAGGCCAATGGCAAGCGCCCTGTTTAACCTGAATCCGAAAATGATTGCAAAGCCTGCTATGATTAAAGCTGTGATCAGAACCTGCAACCCGCCGAGCCCGAAAATGGCCCTTCTCATTTTCCAAAGAACGGGGGGCTGCAATTCGAGCCCGATAACGAAAAGCATCAGTACCACACCAAATTCGGCAAAGTGCATCACTTTTTCCGATTCGTTGCCAACAAGCCCCAGAACATAAGGCCCGATAACAATTCCGGCAAACAGGTAACCCAACACCGAACCCATTCCAAGTTTCCGGGCAATTGGAACCGATATGACTGCCGCAGCCAGAAAAATAAAGGCGTTTAAAAAGAAATCGGTATAGTGCATTTCACAAGGTTAATTGGTTTAAATAGCCGGTTTTTGCAAGTGTTGTATCGTCAATTACATTATCCCGCAGTGCACAGATCACTTTTTTAAACTTCAGTGCTTCATTCAGCACTTCTTCGGGTTTTATTGAATAG
Organism: Prolixibacteraceae bacterium; assembly: GCA_029265875.1. Classification (GTDB taxonomy): domain Bacteria; phylum Bacteroidota; class Bacteroidia; order Bacteroidales; family Prolixibacteraceae; genus Draconibacterium. Next base: position 3,155 of record JAJUGS010000169.1, on the reverse strand, counting down.
GTGCCATAAACCACAAAAGGCGGAAGATAATCCATGTGGCACAAATTGGCAGATTGGCGGTAGGGTACGAGAAATTCGTTTACCGTAAAATGATTACGCCCTTCGGCACAGTAAACTTCCTGCCTGCCCCCGGTTGTGATTACCGACATGGCTTTTTTCCCCTGCAACTTCAATCCTTTTTCTCCATAGGCAAAACCATGTTGTAAAACCAGGTCGAACCATTCTTTCAGCAAGGCAGGTCCGCTGTACCAGAAAAAAGGATGCTGCCAGATAATAATGTCGTGTTCGAGCAGCAACTGTTGTTCTGCAATTACATCAATATAAAAATCGGGGTAACGGTCGTACAGGGAGTTGATAGTAACCCCTCTTTCATTGCGGACCATTTCAAGCAGAACCTTGTTGACCTTCGATTTCTGAAATGCCGGATGTGCAAATACAATCAGTATTTTGTTCATAATAAACCGCATTCATGTGTTTTCAAAAATACATGTTATAGCTTAATCTGGCTATTTTATTTTTTCGAAATCAATACACCCTGTCAAAAATAAAATCCATCCATTGTAAAATCGGGACCGGTATTGCAAAGTGTATTCACAAATGCTGTAAATTTTCAGACGCCTGTTATAAATCCATACTGAGGTTTTACTCTCAAATTGCAGATAAAATCAGGAGGAAGCTTTTACAATTTACTTTTTCTGAAGCAGAAACAAAAAATCCATCCGGCTTAAATTCGGATGGATTTTTCTGTATAACAGGAATTGTATTTTAAATAAACGGAACTTTTACCACTTCTGCCGGAATGTTTTTATTCCGGATTTTTACATAAATGGTAGTGCCAAAAGCTGCGTATTCTTTGGCCACATACCCCATCCCAATACCTTTGTTTAAAACAGGCGACATGGTGCCAGATGTTACAATGCCGATATTGTTGCCTTCTGAATCTGTCAGTTCATAACCATGCCGTGGTATTGCCTTTTCGAGCATTACAAAACCACGCAACTGTCTTGTAACGCCTTCAGTTTTTTGCATGGTCAGGAAATCGCGGTCGATAAACTGGCGGCCATTGTTGAATTTTGTTATCCACCCGAGGCCAGCTTCAATTGGCGAAGTAGTGTCGTCAATATCATTTCCGTAGAGGCAGAATCCCATTTCGAGGCGTAAGGTGTCGCGTGCAGCGAGCCCGATGGGTTTGATGCCAAAACCGGCGCCTGCTTCAAAAACGGCATTCCAGATTTTTTCGGCGTCGTGGTTGTAAAAATATAGTTCAAAACCCCCGGCACCTGTGTACCCTGTGGCTGAAATAATTACATTGTCAACTCCTGCAATTGGGCCTGTAACAAATGTGTAATATTTTATTTCAGAAAGATTTACCGATGTGAGTTTTTGCAGGGTTTCGGCAGCTTTTGGCCCCTGTATTGCCAACTGGCTGATTTTGTCGGAAGCATTTTCAAGTTCGGCACCCATTGAATTCTGGCTGTTAATCCAGTTCCAGTCTTTTTCGATATTGGCTGCATTTACCACCAGCATGTATTTCTCGGCTTCAAAGCGGTAAATCAGCAAATCGTCAACAATTCCGCCTTTGCCATTCGGGAAGCACGAATATTGAGCCTGCCCGGGTTTCAGGGATGCCGGATCGTTTGACGAAATTTTTTTCAGCAGGTCAAGGGCATTCGGGCCTTTCACCCAGAATTCGCCCATATGGGAAACATCAAAAACACCAACCGATTCACGCACCGTCATATGTTCTTCCCGGATGCCCGAATACTCAATGGGCATTTCAAAACCGGCAAATTCAACCATTTTGGCACCTGACTCCTTGTGGATTTTATTGAATGCTGTTACTTTCATTATTCCTGTTTTTTTGGTTTACAAAACTATGTATTCAAAAGTAGCAATCTCATGAAATTTATCAGAAATTACGGGGTGCATAAATACATGAATTTTTGTTAAATTGCGCCATCAAAATACCAACAATGGACCAACAATTACCCTTTGATTTTAGTGAACTTGACCGCTTTTCTTTTGGGGACGAAAGTTTTAAAAAAGAACTGATTTCAATTTTTGTAAGTCAGATCCCGGTTTTTATCAGCAATATGAATTTGTTTCTGGAGAAAAACGAACTTGAAAACCTGGCGCGTGAAGCACATACTGCAAAATCGTCGGTACTGATTTTCGGAATGCAAAATACAGGTAATATGCTGAAAGAGATTCAAAAACTGGCAGAATCGGGGAATATTGATTTAATTCCGGGACTGATTGAAAAAGTAACCGCTGATATGAATGTGGCTTTTGAATTTTTCAGCAACCTGTAATTTAACCCCTGAAAAATCTTGTTTTCTCCGAAATGTTCTTTTTTTATCAGCTTTTCCTACGGTGAGATTCCGCAGGGGAAAATGTTGGCCTGAAATTCATATGTAGCGATCCCTATATTTTCAAACAATTTTTTCGCTGTTCAATCAACAAACAAAGTTTCAGTAAAAGTGAAAACCATACCGAAAAGGCCAATTTCACTGTTCACGATTGTTCAATAATAATCGTGAATCGTTGATGGCCTTTTCAATACGGTTATAACATTAATCCTGCAACATTCAGTTTCGATTTATGAATACGAGTTCGTTGTCGTTTTCATCGATAATTACCGGTTGACTTTTGTCCACATCACCACTTAATATCCGTTTCGAAAGCTCGTTCAGCACATATTTCTGAAGTATCCTTTTAACCGGACGTGCACCAAAATGAGGTTCGTAACCCACTGTTGTGAGCCAGTCGATGGCTTTTTCGGTAATCTCAATTTTCAGGTCGGTTGACGAAAGACGTTTTACCACCTGTTCAAATTGCAAACGAACAATTTGCCTGATATTTTCACTGGTGAGCGGGGTGAAAATAATCGTTTCGTCAATCCTGTTCAGAAACTCGGGGCGCAATGTTTTTCGCAGCATTTCAAGCAGTTGGTTTCTTACTTCTTCTAAAACAAATGCCTGGTTGCCCGAATTTATCTTATCAAAACTTTCCTGGATTATATGCGATCCCAGGTTGGAGGTCATAATAATAATCGTATTCTTAAAGTTAACAGTGCGGCCTTTGTTGTCGGTCAAACGTCCGTCGTCGAGTACCTGAAGCAACACGTTAAAAACATCGGGGTGTGCTTTTTCAAT
>JAJUGS010000055.1 GCA_029265875.1 Prolixibacteraceae bacterium | reverse complement strand
TGTTAACTGCTGTTGACTGGTCCCATCTAATGCACTACGGAATATCTGCAACTTATTGCTCTCATAGCGACAGAAAAACAGGTAACTTGTTTGAGCAGTTAATGAAAAACTGATGAAAAGAACTACAAAAAACAGGTGAAACTTTTTCATAATTTTAAGTTTTGGTTTTTATGAATCGGGTAAAAATTAACCTATTATGTTCAAATAAAATCTCAAAACTCACCAAACAGCAGTTTCAACAAATGAAAACACCCTTTGAGCCAACAAAGCAAATTTGAGAATGCAAGAAATTTGAAGATTTGAAAATTGGGTGAATTTAAGGGTGAGAAGCCCGCATGACTTCGGGCAGGGTTTATAACGTCTGTTAGAAAATAGGTCAACCAACACTGAATAAAAAATGCAAGTAAATCAGCATGATTGTGAGCGATTATTGAAAGACGGATTAGATATAAGCTTGAGCTTTCCTAAAACAGTATCCTTAAATTTAATTGGCATTCAGTCGCTAATTATTTACCTTTGCATCAAAACTTTTAAATTTTAAAGCAATGGCATCCGAGAATATATTTATTGCTCACCCTGAGAATGCAGAACAGGTAAACGCGCTAAAAGCTTTTGTAAAGGCGCTCAAAATAAAGTTTGAGATACCGAATGAAAGACCTTATAATGAAGATTTTATAAACAAGATAAAAAAAAGCAGGGAAGAAATTAAAGAAGGTAACTTTAAAAAAATCAATAAGGAGGATTTGCAAAATTTTCTGGGATTATAATGAGCTACCAACTGAATTTTTCTATACAGGCACAAAACGATATTGCGTTTTTCAAAAAAACAGGCAATAAAGTAGTTTTGAAGAAACTATTGCTGTTGTTAAATGAAATTTCAGAACATCCCTATTCCGGAACCGGAAAACCTGAAGCATTAAAATTCAATCTTACTGGTCTGTGGTCCCGGAGAATAAATCTGGAACACCGTTTGGTTTACGAAGTTTTAGATGACCAGATTCTGATACACTCTGCCAAAGGACATTACTATTAAACCAGGCAACCTCTGCTGATAAAATGGGAAATTAGAAACCCAGATGAAAGAGTAGCACCAGGCGAATCGAAATTCGTCGCACCCGATTTTCTTACTCCCCTCGTTTGGAGTTCCCAATAATTATCGGGAGGGGGAGGTTTCATGTAACCCGCACTCCTTGCCCGAGTGTTGCTCCCTCCACCAGCAACCGGCCCGAAAATCTTTGCCCGGCTTGATGGCACACGTACAGGGCTCACAGCCAACGCTTACTAAACTCTGGTAATGTAGAATAATTTATGGAAGTTGTTATTTTTTATGAAGTTGCCTTTTGTACGGCACACTATCCTCAAATAAAGTATCAGGGCATAAATAAGCGTCATTTTCCCATCGTATAGTTCCTTCCGAAACATGCACTGATTTAAAGTTATCTAAATTTTCCAACTCAGCAAATATTCCTTTATTGAGATATGGCTTTACATCAAAACTCCGTTCTTCTCCATTCTCAAAAACGATTAAAAGCGTGAAATCGTCCAATGCATCTACTTTATTTACCCGTGGATTCATCAGTTTTACTTTAGTCCTTCAATATCATGGAAAAACCTTATAAATATCCTTTCGGTGCAGAATGCGTTCAAAAGTCAGGGTTTCATGCTCAAATTTTATTCCGATTCGATAATCGCCGACTCTGATTTTATAATAGTTTTGAATAAAAGCCACGGGCTTCCGCAACAGATAAAACATCCGCTGAATCATTTTCTTCTATTAGCTTTCCTAAAGCATAATCTTCCAAAACCTGTTCAATCCTTTCAAAGGTTTTAATATCAACCTGCACAGCAAAAGGTCTTCTTTTGGCGTCTGTTACGTATGTTTTCTTAATATCAAGCATATTGTTGTTTTTTTGTAAAGATAAACATTTTACCTTCTTACTCCACTCCTGTGGAGGTCCCGATAATTATCGGGAGGGGGAGGTTTCGTGCAGCCCACACTCTTTACCCGAGTTTTGCTCCCACCACCAGCGGCCGGCACGGAAATCTTCGCCCGATTTGATGGCGCGGGTGCAGGGTTCGCAGCCAATGCTTACAAAACCACGATCGTGGAGAACATTGTAAGGTACATTGTTTTCCTTAACATACTGAATGGTTTGGTCAAGGCTCCACGCTAACAACGGGTTGAATTTGATGATTTGATTGCCTTCGTCCCACTCAAATTCACGGAGGTCGCTGCGGTTTTCAGATTGGGAAGCACGTAATCCTGTTATCCAGATTTCGTTGCCTGCCAAAGCGCGTTTTAATGGAATTACTTTACGGATAAAACAACACTCCTTGCGGTTTTCAAGCGATTCGTAAAAACTGTATGGACCCTTTTCAGCCAAAAGCTGCTCCACTTTTTCGGTGGGAGGAAAATAGGCTTTGATCGGTTTACCGTATTTCTCCAGAGTGCTGCGGAAAACTTTGTACGTTTCTTCAAACAGTCGACCTGTATCCAGGGTAATTACTGCAATTTCGAGATTATTTCTGAAAATAAAATCGGTAATTACCTGGTCTTCGTAGCCAAAGCTGGTGGTAAAAACCACTTTACCAGGATGATTTTTGGCTAAAAACTGCAGTTTTTCAACGATTGTTTTTCCGACTAACCGGGTGTTATATTTTTCAGTTAAAGCTTTCATTCTTAGGAATTTTATTCTCAATACTCTGTACTAAAATCTCTGTACTCATTACTCCACATACAAAACCAACCCTTTCAGGTATTCGCCTTCGGGATGATAAATGTTTACCGGGTGATCAGCGGGTTGGGTCAACTGGTGCAGAATCCGAACGTTTCGTTTTGCAATGGCTGCTGCCGAAAAAACTGCTTCGCGAAACTGATCTTTTGTCACCACCTGCGAACACGAAAAAGTAAACAGCACTCCCCCGCTCCTGATTTGTTCAAATGCCCGCGTGTTGATGCGTTTGTAGCCTTTGAGCGCCTGTGGCAGCGTGTCGCGGTGTTTGGCAAATGCCGGCGGGTCGAGAATTATCAGGTCGTATTGATCTTTTATATTTTTCAGGTATTCAAAACCATCGGCCACAAAAGCTTCGTGGCGCGAATCGTCCGGAAAATTGAGTTCGACATTCTGGTTGGTGATTTCGATGGCAGAAGCCGAGGCATCCACCGAATGCACTTTTCGGGCACCGCCTTTCATGGCGTAAAACGAAAAACCGCCTGTGTAGCAAAACATGTTCAGCACATCACGGTTTTTGGCGTATTGCTGTACCAGTAAACGGTTTTCGCGCTGGTCGATAAAAAAGCCGGTTTTTTGTCCTTCCTGCCAGTCAACCCTGAATTTCAAACCGTATTCCATGACATCTGACTCGCCTGGTTCTCCCAGAATATATCCGTCAACCGGGGAAATATCGGCTTTAAAAGGCAGTGTTTTGGCGCTTTTGTCATAAACAGCAGCGAGCCTGTCGCCTAAAACTTCTTTCAGGATTTTGGCCAGTAAATCGCGGATGAGGAACATCCCCACCGAGTGCGATTGCATCACAGCAGTCCCGTTATAAAAATCGACAATCAAACCCGGCAATCCATCACCTTCGCCATGAATTAACCGAAAAACATTGGTTTCATTGCAATTATCAAAACCCAGCGATTGCCGGAGTTTCCATGCATTTTCAATTTTGGTTTTCCAGAAGTTTTCATCCGGCTCAATGTCAGCAAAAGTTAAAACCCGAACTGCAATTGAACCAATCTGGTAATGCCCGGCAGCTAAAAATTCGTTTTCAGAAGAATAAACCGAAACCCACTCCCCTTCTGCCGGTTTTCCCGCAATACGGGCAATGGCTCCCGAAAAAATCCAGGGGTGAAACCTTTTCACCGACTGCTCTTTGCCGGGTTTCAGGGTAATTTTCACATTTCCTGAAATCATACATCAATTTTAGCGAATGATTCAAATATTTCGAGGGAAACCCAGGCATCGGTGGCTGCATAAACCTGCTGTGCCTCTGTAAGTTCATCGGCTTCCCAATTCGAAAGTTGCTGACCTTTTGAAATACGGAAACCACAGGTAATAGCAGCCAGTTTTTTCAGGCTGAAATCGGTAATTCCCAGTGATTTGGCATGGTCCTGCAAATCGATAAAACCGGCAGGTTTAAAGTTTTTCCATTTCTGCAACCCTTTAATATCATCGTGAATGGCCACACCGGTTTTTACAATATCAGGATTGGCCAGTAAACGGCAAACCACCTCGGGAAGTCCGATGCGGTTTATGCGGAATAAAAATGCTTTGTTTTTAACTGATAATTGCAACAAAGCAACCCTATTCATCATCCCTTTTTTAAACGAAGGTTTTGTTTCGGTATCGAACCCCAGTGTCGTTTCTTTCGACAGGAATTCAACAGCTTCCGCGACTTTTTCCTTTGTATCCACCACCACAATTTCGCCTTCGAACCAGCGCAATGGCAAATCTGTCAATTCCTCTTTCGTGATACTTTCTTTAAACATCCTCATTTTCTTCGTCGGTTCCCCAAAAGCTGTCGAGCCATTTCGGGTTGCCCGTTCCGGGCTGAACCGTATCGTTTTTACCTGAATTTTCAAAATCAACATCGCTGTAAACCAACATGTGTACAGCGCGTAAAACATTCACCACCTGTTGCCCCCAGAACTGCACAAAATGTTCAGTGCATTCCACCAGCGCATCGTTCATTACTTCCTCGTTGCCAATACTGTAAGCAACCAAAAAATTCTTCAGGTCCTGGTAAATATCCAGCAGATTCTCGGAAATACTGGCAGTCACAGCTTCGTGCCCGAACTGGATCGAAGGGTCGAATACTTCATAAAAGCTATCATATTCATTCAGCAATGCCAGCCATTTCTGGTGCAACACATTGTAGTCGAACTCACTCACATATTTTTCCAGCTCTTCGTCAAGCACTCTTTCGGTTTGAGGCAATAATGAAGCTTTCAGATAAAGCAGTGGCAGCAATTTCTGCATTTTCTGCAGGTTGGCTGTCGCCGGAATGCGATTTACCTGCTCGATTGCCTGGCAATATTCATTGGCTACCGTAACAAATTCAACTACGTTCCTGGAATATACTATTTCGAGAGAATTCATTCAATAAATTTAATGTGCAAAAATAAAAAAGTTTTCCGAGAATGGAGTTTGATTTAGTTCGCGTCCCGGATTCAGGGAATGGATATTGGATTCTGGATTGATGGATTCTGGATTGATGGATACTGGACAGGATGTAGTTTGGGATTTGTGATTCAATGTCATTTAGTTCAGAAATTTCCAATCACTACTGTCCGGTAAACTTTGATGAGATTCCTCGCTTTGCTCGGAATGACAAGGCTATTATGGTGTTTGCTGTTGGCAAGGGCTGGGGGTAAAAATGTGGGGCTGTCAAACAAAACTTCTTCGATTTTGGGATTTGAGATTTTTGCCTTTTCTGCTTTTAATATCGCTGACAAATGGAATTGTAGGCACAATAATTACAATGCTCGATGTGTGGCGTTTGCCCGTAATTACCTGTTGAAGCATAAATTTCAGCAAGCAGCATCTTCAGTTTTTCTGTAAATTCTTCTTTAACAGCCGAAATTTTCAGTTCAGTTTTATCCATTTTCAGGGTAGGGTCGAAGTTGTCGGAAAACAACTTTCTAAGGCTGAAAATGGCAGGTTTTATATCTGTTTCACCCGTACAATCCTGAACAACAATCGAATAAATCAGTGCCTGTAAAATTTCTTTTTTGGGACTCTTTTCATTTTTCCGGAACAATTCTTCCACATCTTTGAATGCAAGCGATCCAACATTCCCGGTTTTGTAATCGATAATACGCGCTACACCATTTACTTTATCAATTCTGTCGATTTTACCGCCTGTAAAAAGTTGTTTTGTTACGCCGTTAATTTCAATATCAAAGCTGGTATAGTAACTCTTTTCAAGGCTGACAATCTGAAAAGGTGCAGTTTCCCGGTCGATATTCAGCAATTTTTCAATGTAAATTTTCAGGTTTTCGAAAAACAGGATCGTTTTTCCTTCGGGAATAAAAGTACCGTCATCTTCCGGTTGTTTCAGGTAAACTTTTCTGATTTTCCGGAGAATCAGGTTATCCAGCCTGATTCTGTCATTCAGTATTTTATCGATATCCGCAGTGTTGACGGTTTTCCCCACAAAAGGCGTGTACAACTCTTCCAGCACCTCGTGAAAAATGGTGCCAAAAATGGCGCCGTCGATTTCTTCTTTCAGTTCATCGGGTTCGGGCAGGCCGGCCAGGTATTTGAAATAAAACCTGAGGTTGCATTGCAGGTAAGTATTGATAGCACTGGGCGAAAGCGGGAATTCTGTACTGTTTTTGTCCAAAAGCTTTTTCGATAGTGCTTCAGAACCTGCAACAACAATGGGTTGCATTTTCCCGGTGGCAAACGAAAAATCGAGATTTTTCTTAACAGGTTTGTGGGGCGAATCGAAAAGCAACTGGTAACCATACCGGCTTAATTCGCCGGTTTGAATCCCGTCTTTTACCACATTGTAGGTAGCCGAAATATTTTCAGCCCGCTGAATCAGGCGGTAAAAATAGTAGGCATACATGGCGTCCTGCTCTTCAATGGAAGGCAGCGCAAACGCTTTGCGGATGTTGTGCGGAATAAACGATGCGTTGGTGAATGTACGCGGCCACTTACTTTCGTTCAACCCAATGATTACAAGATTTTTAAAGTCAAGACACCGGGTTTCGAGAATCCCCATTACCTGGATACCACTCAGCGGTTCACCTTCAAAAGTAACGGTTTCACCACCCAGATATTGGCTCAGGAGCCTGAAATACACGGTTTCGCTGATTTCGGTTTCCTGTTCTTTTTCCACACCTGTCACCAGCCAATCAAGTTTTTCAACAGCATTGTACACCGTGTTGATGATTTCAATTAAAATACTTTCGTTTTCGCTGTTGCTGAAAACAGAATGGACAGCCGACAAAACCTGCAGAAAATAGCGGCTGTAATCCTGCACTTTCAGCGGCACTGAAAATATCGTTTTGTGAATGTCTGAAAAATTGATTTCGGATAATCTGATGGTGATTTTATTGTACGTTTGAATTTCTGCCAGGTAGGTATTTACGGTTTTGGCTTCAACCGCTGAAAGCAACTGATGGCGAAGAATATCGGTAACAAACCGGTGATAAACCGTAATTTCGCCATTTTCTGCCACCTTTTTATTTTTGAGCAGCCTGATCAGCAAAAACAGAAACCCATGCACCATCGAGTTGCGTACCGGGTACCCCATTGTTACATTAATAGTTGCGTAGCTTTCAGGAATGGCGCCCAAAACCGGGAAAAGCAGCGATTCGTCGGCAAGAACCACGGCTGTTTCGTCAAAGCCGGGACCCGGTTCTTTCTGAATTTTATCCAGAAAAACCGGTATTTGCTGCGCCTGTCCGTTGTTGGACGAAACTGCCACCAACTCAATATTTTTTGGTTCTGAAAAGCAATTTATTTCTAACCCGAAATCTTCAGGTGGCGGAAAATTCAGCAGGTTTTCGCGCATAAACTTACCGGCTTCATTAACCTGATCATCAGTATAAAAACTGTCGTAATCCCATAAAAACAAGGCTTTCCCTTCATTTTTCAAATACCTGAACAACCGTTTTTCGCATTCATTGAGCGCATTCAACCCGATGAAATAGTATTGATCGAACTGAAAGCTGAGATTGTTAGCAGAAAGCTCTTCCACCACCAAGCGGTCGGCCATTCCCGGGTAAGCCTGATTCTTTTCTTTCAGGCTTTTTTTGAAACCGTTATAAACCGGATACAATTTTTCCCAGATCTGTGCATGGTTTTGCTGAAACGCTTTTCTATCGGCAACCGCCACGCTGCCCCAGAACTGTTTTAACGCTTCCTTTTGTTCGTCAGTCAGGTAATCAAAATATGTGTCGATTTCCTTCAGGTTGGCCACATTGGTAAAGAGGTCTTTTGCATCCACCAGGTAGCGGTCGATATCATTAAAATCGGAAAGCAGCATTTCGCCCCAGAAATAAAACTGGTCAAAAGTTTCGATGGTTTGTGTCTGTTTTCTAAACTCGCTGTACAACAACGAAATTAGTTGCAGTTTTTCAGGCTGAAAACAAGTTGAATAGCTGGAAAAGAGTTCCCCGATTGTGGTAATTTCAGGAGCAACAACAGGTTTTTTGATGAGTTTTTGGAGGTAGGAAGTAAAAAATACGCCCGACCTGCGGTTAGGGAAAACCAAACAAACTTTGTGTAGTTCTGTCTGGTGTTTTTTGTAAACAAAATCAGCGCATTGGGCCAGAAACCTGTTCATCCTGTTTTTTCCCCGAAGATAGAAAGTTATTTAAAAACAAACCGGGGCAAATATCCAGTAAAAAAGAAATTGCATTTCGCACTGTGCACCGAAATTTCCATAAATTTGAGCCATTCAGTACAAAAAATAAACCAACTCGTTTTTATGAAGAATTTACTGATTTCCGCACTTTTATGGTTATTCACCCTTACAGTTGTTGCACAGGACCGTATCACCGGACTCAATTTTGCCACGCGCAGCGAGGTGATTGCCCAAAACGGGATGGCCTGTACCAGTCAGCCACTGGCAACTCAGGTTGCGTTAGACATTTTAAAGGCAGGCGGAAATGCCATCGACGCTGCCATTGCCGCCAACGCGGTGCTCGGTTTGATGGAACCCACCGGAAATGGCATTGGCGGCGATATTTTTGCCATTGTTTGGGATGCCAAAACCAAAAAATTATATGGTTTAAATGGCAGTGGTCGTTCGCCTTACGAACTAAAACTTCAGTATTTTAAAGAAAACGGCTACACAAAAATCCCGTCGCTGGGGCCGCTTTCGGTTTCGGTCCCGGGATGCGTGGATGGCTGGTTTGAACTGAATAAACGTTTCGGGAAACTAACCATGAGTGAAATTCTGGCCCCTGCTGTGAAATATGCCCGTGATGGATTTCCGGTAAGTGAAGTGATTGCGTATTACTGGCAGTCGAATGCAAGAAGTTTGCAAAAATATCCCGGGTTTGCCGAGATTTTTATGCCCGGAGGAAAAGCGCCTGCAAAAGGTGAAATCTTTAAAAATCCTTATCTGGCGAATACTTTGGAAAAAATTGGCAAAGAAGGCCGCGATGTTTTTTACAGGGGCGAAATGGCCGAAAAGATGGTGAAATATCTGCGCGAACAGGGTGGATTTTTTACGATGAAAGATTTCGAAGACCATCATTCTGACTGGGTGGAACCTGTTTCAACCAATTACCGCGGTTACGATGTTTGGGAGCTTCCGCCTAACGGACAGGGAATTGCCACACTGCAAATGCTGAATATTCTTGAAAACTTCGATCTGAAAAGCATGGGATTTGGTTCGCCGGAATACATGCACCTTTTTATTGAAGCTAAAAAACTGGCATTTGAAGACCGCGCCAAATTGTATGCCGACCCCGATTTTAACAAACTTCCCATCGCTGAACTGATTTCAAAAGAATATGGTAAAAAACGGGCAGAATTGATTAATATGAACAGGGCAGCCCAAAGTTACCCGGCCGGGTTTCCTGAATCGCCCAACACCATTTACCTTACAACAGCCGACAAAGAAGGGAATATGGTTTCACTGATCCAGAGTAATTTCAGAGGAATGGGTTCCGGGATGACACCGGGCCAATTGGGTTTTGTGTTGCAGGACCGCGGTGAATTGTTTACGCTCGAAGAAGGTCATTTTAACGTATATGAACCGCACAAAAGGCCGTTTCACACCATCATTCCGGCGTTTATTACCAAAGATGGCGAACCGTACATCAGTTTTGGCGTGATGGGCGGTGGCATGCAACCACAGGGACACACCCAGATTGTTTGTAACCTCATCGATTTTGGCATGAACCTGCAGGAAGCCGGCGATGCGCCAAGAATCAGTCACGAAGGATCGAGCGAACCAACCGGCGAAAAAATGACAAACGGCGGCGTTGTTTCTCTGGAAAGCGGATTTGATTATGAAACTATCCGTGAACTGATGAGTAAAGGGCATTATATCCGTTTTGAGAAAGGCCCGTATGGCGGTTACCAGGCGATTCTATACGACAGCAAAAATAAAGTGTATTACGGTGCTTCTGAATCGAGAAAAGACGGACAAGCAGCAGGTTACTGAATTTTATGCGATTTCAGCTGGTTGTAATTATCTGTATAAAATGCTTATTTTTGCACCCTTTACATCATGAATAAACAATTGAACATGCATATTTTCAGAATATCATTATCCGTTTTGCTATCGTCACTCTTTATTTTTTCACAGGCAAAATCGCCTGAGCTTTCAAAACGTGAATTATCAATTCCACCTCCCCGCATCATCAGGACCTGCTGTGGTTTTGGTGCCGAAATCGGTGTTGTTGCCGTTCCGTTTTTCAAAAAGACCGATATCACTTCTCTCGACAAAATGGGCGCACATAAATTTATGGGCGGGGGTTCTGAAGATAACGGCATTATTTACACAAGAAGAGGTGGTTTTATCGACCTGGGACATTTACGCGATTGTGCCGACTGGACTGCTTACCTGTACAACCTCATTAAAACCAGCCAAACCGATTCAAAATTCTTAAAAATGGAACTCAGAAACGAAGGTGGGGAAAAATCGCTGGAGCTGCATGTTCCTGCCAACCTGAATGAAGAACAGATTATTGAACTGGCTGGTAGAATTGCCTACGACCTTTCGTTGTGGCACGAAATATCGACCTGGTTCGGAGCCCGTTATGTTCCGCTGGTTCCGGAAAAATTTTCAAGTTTTTCACCCGAAGACATGTATTCAAATCTGTTGGGTGTTCACATGGGGATGCGCGCTATCAAAAACAATCTTTCCTTTAATGAGGCCATGACCGAAGAACTTTCGAACATGCTGGATACCCTGCAGGCAGTTAAAACCGAGGAAGAAACATTTAATGCGATGAAATCGGTAAACAACGTCTGGTACCGGAATGACAAAAGATACCCGAGCAATGAAATCACCCTTCGCCGTTATCTCGACCTTGAAGTTAATCTGACCCCCTGGCTGATTCCCGATGAAGAATGTATTCTGCCACCTTATATTTTAAGGATTCCGGATAAAAAAATGAGTGACTATTATACGCTTTCGCTAAAATTGAATTACAGGTTTCCGGTTGATTCAATTTTTGCCGACAGACCTGACCGGGTTGTAACCCAAAACGATTTTGACAGATTTGTGGATTTTATTAAACTGGAGGTTTACAATAAAGAACTGTTTGATGACAAAACACCTGTAAAACATAACAATAAGAAACAAAGGAAAAGGGAAGAAAAAGTGAACCAACCAACCACTATGAATTAAAACAAGACCGGCAACCCCTCGCTTGTGATTGCCGGTCAGAGAAAATATCCTGGTATAAAATATTCCCGTTAATTCCGAAATCTGTAAATCAGACTTCCAACACAGTTTCCACAATCTCCTGGCCTTTTTTAATCGCCTCAAGATTCAGCGGAATGGTTTTGTGATACCGTTCAGGAAGCGATTTTTCAAGACCTTTTTCCACGTTGTCCAAAGTCAGTATCGGCCTCACACTTAAATAGCTTCCGAACACAATCATATTGAATACTTTCGGGTTCCCCATTTCGACGGCGGTACGGGTTGCTTCCACTTTATAAATATTAATGTCGGTGCGGGTTGGCGGATGAATAACGCCGTTCGGGTCGTAAAGCAGGGTACCTCCGGGTTTTACAGCCTTTTCGAATTTATCCATGCTCTGCTGGTTCAGAATGATGGCTGTATCGAAATGTTTTACAATGGGCGAACTGATTCGCGTGTCGCTGATGATAACCGTAACATTGGCAGTACCGCCGCGCATTTCAGGGCCGTATGAAGGAAACCAGGTAACTTCCTTGTCTTCCATAATTCCCGAATAAGCCAGAATTTTCCCCATCGACAAAACACCCTGTCCTCCAAAACCTGCTATGATTAATTCTTCAGTCATAATTTTTCAGCTTTAGTTTTTTGCATTGTTGTCACCTTTCACGCTGTCTTTCATATCGCCCAGCGGGTAAAAAGGAAACATATTTTCCTGCATCCAGTGGTTGGCATCAACCGGTGTCATTTTCCAGCCCGAATTGCAGGTTGAAACCACTTCAACAAACGAAGTTCCTTTTTTGGCGAGCACATTGTCAATCGCTTTTTTGATCGCCTTTTTACATTTGCGCACAGCACCGGGTGTTTCAACCGACTGGCGTGTTACATACGATGTTCCGGGCAACTGGGCAATCAATTCAGTAATTTTCAGCGGATAGCCATTCAGGTCAACATTTCGGCCAAATGGTGTGGTCGAAGTCACCATTCCTTCGAGGGTGGTTGGCGCCATTTGTCCGCCTGTCATTCCGTAAATTCCGTTATTAATGAAAATCACCAGTATATTTTCGCCGCGGTTACAGGCGTGCATAATTTCGGCGGTTCCGATGGAGGCCAGGTCGCCATCGCCCTGGTAGGTAAAAACAAATTTATCGGGATTCACCCTTACGATGCCGGTTGCCACTGCCGGCGCCCTGCCATGGGCTGCTTCCTGCCAGTCGATATCGATGTAATTGTAGGCAAAAACGCTGCAACCCACAGGAGCCACACCCACCGTTTTTTCCTGAAGGCCCATTTCCTCAATCAGTTCAGCCAGAACTTTGTGAACCACCCCATGAGAACAGCCGGGACAATAATGCATCGGCACATCTTCCAATAACGCTGATTTACTGTAAACCAGGTTTTCGGGTTTAATAAGATCTTTTAACTCCATAACTTAACTCCCATGAAAATTTTTCTTCCAATGCTTCCACAACTTCTTCCGGTGTCGGAATAATTCCGCCCATCCTTCCGAAATGATTCACTCTTACAGTACTTCCGGCTTCATAAACCGCCAGTTTGATGTCTTCCACCATTTGTCCGGCACTCATTTCAACCGATAAAAATCCTTTTACTTTTCGGGCCAGTTCTTTGATTGCCTTTTTGGGGAAAGGATACAGTGTAATGGGCCTTAACAAACCAACTTTCAGCCCTTTTGCACGGGCCAGCTCAACCGATTTCTGACAAACACGTGATGAAGTGCCAAAAGCCACCAGGATATATTCTGCGTCATCACATTGAATGGCCTCATACCTGACTTCATTTTCCTCAATTTCGCTGAATTTTTTCTGAAACCGGATGTTGTTTTGTTCCATACGTCCCGGGTCCATTTCGAGCGAAGTAACAATATTTTTTTTACGGGTTGCAGTTTTTCCCGTGGTGGCCCAGCTTCCCCATTTTTCCTCAATTTCTTCTTTGGTCCATCGGGGTTGATAATCGGATAATTTTACTTTTTCCATCATCTGCCCCAAAGCTCCGTCGGTAAGAATCATGGCCGGATTGCGGTATTTAAAGGCCAGTTCAAAACCAAGACCCACAAAATCATTCATTTCCTGCACCGATGAAGGAGCCAGTACTATTAATCTGTAATCGCCGTGGCCTCCGCCTTTCACAGTCTGAAAATAATCGGCCTGCGAAGGCTGAATGGTTCCAAGGCCCGGGCCTCCGCGCTGCACATTCACGATCAGACAGGGCAATTCGGCGCCGGCGATGTAGGAAATTCCTTCACTCATCAAACTGATTCCGGGGCTCGATGAAGAAGTCATCACCTTTTTGCCCGAACCGGCAGCCCCATACACCATGTTGATGGCAGCCACTTCACTTTCGGCCTGTAAAACCACCATCCCGGTTTCAGTCCAGGGTTGGCGTGCCATCAGCGTTTCCATCACTTCCGACTGTGGCGTGATCGGATATCCGAAATACCCGTCGCATCCGCAGCGAATGGCTGCTTCTGCCAGTACTTCGTTACCCTTCATTAATTTGTATTCTGCCATTTTTAAATGATTATTTTCTATTGATTATTGATTAGTTATTTTCTGCCCGCAAAAATTTCTGTTAAGAAATCACTCCCAATAATAAATAAGCATTAATAACTAATAAATTATTCCACTTTCATCCGGTAAATTGTAATACAGGTATCGGGACAAACAACGCCGCAATTCGAACAGCCGATACAATTGCCAGGATTTTCCATGTACGAATAATGATATCCGCGGCTGTTTACTTCGCGGTTTAACCGTAAAACATCATGCGGGCAGGCTTCCACACAAAGTCCGCAACCTTTGCATTCTTCGTTATCCACTACCACTGCTCCTCTTACTTTTGCCATTTCAGTGCTATTTTTTGGTTAAAAATAAGTACCCTAAAACTCAAAAAACGTCATAAAAATCAGGTTCTGGTTAAATAATTTTTGCAGGTTAAAATCTTTAAAACAAATATGTTATTTACTTTCAGTTTGATGTTTAAATTACAAAAATCATTTACGATTGATTTGTTTTCAAAACTACCCGATGAAAAAAATTCCGGATGCAACTTATGTTGCTAATTCAGGAAAGCAACAATTATGTTTTATTATGTTGAAAATTAAAAGAAAGAAGAAAAATCCCTCAATC
The DNA here is from genome assembly GCA_029265875.1 of Prolixibacteraceae bacterium. Lineage (GTDB taxonomy): Bacteria > Bacteroidota > Bacteroidia > Bacteroidales > Prolixibacteraceae > Draconibacterium. The sequence goes on along the minus strand of JAJUGS010000055.1, from coordinate 4,540 downwards.
AGATTTTATACAGAAAACGTGTGAGTATATTCCGATGAATTCCAAGATACGATGCTATGTGTTGCCGCTGCAATTTTTTGCCCAGTTCAGGATTTTCGGCAAAAAACTTCCTGATTCTTTGTTCGGCATTCAGCGATTGAAATGAATGTACCCTGTCCATTGCCTGTATATAACTTTCTTCGGCCAGGATCCGCACAGTCCGCTCAAAATCATGGTTGTTATCGAGCAGATATTTGAACTCTTCCTTTTCAATATAGATAATTTCTGAATCCTCGTAAGCTTTAATCGATTCGGTGGAGTTTTTCCCGAAATAAAAACCCTGGTGATTACTGACAATAAAATTCACTGGCGGAAAGAAAAATCGGGAAATCCATTCAGTCCCTGTATTCGAAAGGTAGGTGGCGTAAAGAAGCCCGTTCAGCAAAATGCCGATCCGTTTGGTTTTTTCGCCATAATCGATAAACGACTCACCCTTGTGAAGTGTTACTGGTTTTTTAAGATTAAATTGTTCGATCAAACCGAGGGTATGCTGGTAGCGCGTTATAACCTTTTTTTGATCCATCTTTTTGATACTTGATTTTAACAGATGCCGGATTCCTGATTTCTTCCAGCTACTAACGGCTGCCCGTAACCTGCAACCTGAAACCCGTAACCTGTAACATCATTTCCCCTGTAGGCAATATTCCGCATTAAACAACTGCAGCCTTTTTTCAAGTTCCCCGAATTGCTCAGGCTGAACAAATGAAACACACGCCCTGATTCCTTCTTCGTTGCTGCCGGTATTTTCGAGTGCAATAGCGCTGATTCCGTAATACAGAAGGTTTTCAACCAATTGATTACCTGTCATCCCCGGATACGAAAGCGTAAAATAAAATCCGTCGGCAATGGGTTCGTCCATATCGGTTTTATAAACAATTTCAAACCCGTTATCCGTAAAGATTTTCTTCATGGCCTTGGCTTTTTCGCCATACGATTTTACGCCATCCACAAAATTGTACTGTCCGTTGTTGGCGGCTTCGAGCATGGCTGTAAGCGCCCATTGTGCCGAGTGGCTGGTGCCTGAAGAAAATGAATACAACAACCTGAAAACAATGGTGCTGCCAAAAGTGGCGCTTCCGAATCGATGTTGTAACGCAGGAAACTCGCGGTTGTACAAGGCTTCCGGAATGATCATCAGCCCGATCCGCTGACCGGCATACGAGAATATTTTCGAGCTCGAGATAAACAATACAAAGTTTTTGGTGTAGTTGGCCACACTTGGCTGAAATGGCGGCACACCGGGTTGCGATAAATTGTGTCTGAAATCCATGCCAAAATAGGCGAGGTCTTCCATCACAATCACATCGTATTTGTTGGCCAGTTCGCCAATTATTTTCAGTTCATCATCATTGAAACAAATCCACGCCGGGTTGTTGGGATTGGAGTAAATGATAGAGTTGATATTGCCTTTCGAAAGAAGCGATTCCAGTTTTTCCCTGAGCTTTTCGCCACGATAATGAAACACATCAAACGACTCGTATTTCAAACCGAGCACCATCATTTGCTGTTTCTGCACCGGGAAACCGGGGTCGATAAAAAGTGCGGTGTCCTTTTTCGCATCGATATTACCGGCAGCCATAAAAGCGGCAAAAGTGCCCTGCATGGAACCCACCGTCGGGATGCAGCCTTTGGCACCCACCTCAATATTCATAAAGTTTTTTACGAACAGAGCAGCCTGGTCTTTTAATGGCTGAATGCCGTCGATCACCGGATAGACAGCAGCCACTCCCCTTTTCAGGGCGGCTATTTCGGCATCGACCCCCACCTGAGTGGGTGGCAATCCCGGAACCCCCATTTCCATGCGGATGTATTTAACTCCGGTTGCCGCTTCAACCAGGTTTACCAGTGCTACAATTTCACGAATCGAGGCTTTCCCGACATCCGGAATACGGAGTTCCTTAATTTTTGAATCGACAATCGATTTGTCGAGCGGTGAATTGTGCATAGCAATAAATTTTATTAACGGATGTCATTTCGAAGGAAGAATGACTGAGAAATCTGCAACTTTGAAACAGATTTCTCCTCCTTCGTCGTCGAAATGACAGAAAAACTAAAATCCGAACTCCGGTGCAAGCTGTTTTACCCAGTTGGCAACGCGTTCGTCGGTCAGTTCGGGTTCAAAATCTTCGTCAACCGGCAAGCCCACAAATTTTCCGTCGATCACAGCCTGTGATTCATCAAATTCGTAATTATCAGCCGGAACCTGTCCCAAAAGCGCTGCCCCGTTTTTAATGAGCTTATCCGCGAGAATTGCCATGTGATCGACAAAAGTGGCGGCGTAGGTAACATGGTCGCCCAAACCAAAAATGGCTACCTTTTTACCTGCATAGTTTACTTTCTCAACTTCAGGAAGAAAAATTCCCCAGTCGTTATTGGCAAATTTCGAATCCCAGGTATCTTTTCCCACGGTGGAAATACCAAATATAATTTTGTCAAAACGTTCAAGATCAGCGGCAGTTGCGCCTTTCACCGGAACCATTTCAACCTTATCGTCACCAATCTGTGCTTTAATTTTATCGGCAACCCGGTTCACTGCTCCCCCCACGGGACCGTAAAAAATGGCTGTTTTGCTCATAATTCTAAATTTTACTGATTAATTACTGGTTATGAATATTGATTTCGCCGCGCACATACTCGCCCAGAATCGACAGGCTCGATGCGCTTTTTAGTACCTGGTGAATGGCGCGGTCGTATTTTTCAGGCTTTTCCCATTCAAGGTCCACATGAAACGTGTACTCGTTGGGTTTCCCGATTACCGGCACACTCTGTATTTTGGTGAGGTTGATTTCGTTTTCGGCAAACGTGTTTAAAACCCGTGCCAGCGAGCCGTGAAAATGCCCCACTTCGAAACAGATGGAAGCTTTGTTGGTGCCTTCGGTCTTGTTGCCGTGTTTCGAAAGGATCAGGAAACGGGTGTAGTTCTTTTTGTTGGTTTCGATGCCGGTTTCGAGTACTTCAAGACCATACAATTCTGCTGATCGCAGGTTGCCAATGGCGGCAGCATGCACCAGATTTTTCTCGTGTACCAATTTTGCAGCAGCAGCCGTATCCACATTTTCGTGTTTTTCGACGTTTGGATAATACTTTTCGAGGTACTCGGCGCATTGTTCAATGGCCACCGGGTGCGAATAAATATCGGTAATCTGAGCCGGTTTTGTTCCCGGGTTTACCAGCAGGTTTTGCTGAATATGCAGGTAAATTTCGCCGATAATGCGCAAATGATAATCGCGGATCAACTGATAATTTTTCAGGATGCTGCCCGCAATGGAATTTTCGATGGCCATCACGGCGAGGTCAACCTTGTCGCTGTCCATCATTTCGCAAACATTGGTAAATGTCTTGCATTCAACCACTTCAATCTTATCATTGAAATATTTGATAGCTGCATCCTCGTGAAAAGAACCAACAATACCCTGAATCGCAACTCGTTTCATGCTTTAATTTTTACAGAGCCCCAAATATATAAAAATGGATTGGTTATTGTCCGGCCCACCGAAATTTCAGGTTGCCGGAACTTAAACTTTACAATAATGTATCCGATTTTAAATTTGTAAAGATTCGGGTAAGTCAGTCTTGCTTACATGGGTACCTGTACATAAAATCCTAAAATTCGTGGTAAAACAGACATTTATCGTGCTCACCGGGAATTTTGCTGATTTCATTTTTGAAGTTTGAATAATCACTATTTTCAGCAATAAAGTACATCAAATGAATCAGTTCGGGTTGAGTAATAATAATCCGCTATCAGCTAACAAAAATGTACTGAGTAACAAATTCAAAAAGGTAACTTTATTTCAGCAGGCGGACTCAAAGCCACCTGCTGAATAAAGATAATCGGGTTAGAATTCAAACTCGATAAACTTGCCAAACCTCATATATTTTTCATACAATTCTTTGTATTTGGCCGCGTTTTCAGGAATCGGGTGATATTCGGTTTCAATGCCGCCACCCATTTTTTTCTGTGCTTCGGCAGTATTGCTGTAAACGCCGGCTGCCACGGCTGCGGCCATTGCCGAGCCCAGTGCACAGGCCTGTTCAGAGCGGGCCACTTTTATCGGCATGTTCAAAACATCGGCTACAATCTGCATCACCAGCGGCGACTTTTTGGCAACACCACCCAGCGCAATCACACCATCAATGCGAATGCCTTCCGAAATAAACCGGTCATTGATAGCTTTGGAGCCAAAAGCAGTGGCTTCAACCAGTGCCCTGAAAATTCGGGGCGCATCAGAACCGAGGTTTAACCCGGCAATCGCGCCTTTCAGATTCTGGTTGGCATCGGGTGTGCGGCGGCCATTCATCCAGTCGAGTGCCACAATACCACTTTCGCCAATCGGAATTTTTGCTGCTTCCTCGCTCAGTTTGGCAATTATTTTATCCGAGGTCTCATCCAGCAGTTTTTGTTTAGTTTCCTCATCCAGCAAAGCCGATTCAGCCAGAATATTCTGTAATGGCCATTCGAGCAGGCGTTTGAACCAGGCATAAATATAGCCAAAAGCCG
>JAJUGS010000392.1 GCA_029265875.1 Prolixibacteraceae bacterium | reverse complement strand
TACATGGTTAACGATGATTACCAGCGGGTTAACCAATGGGTATGGAATAACAAAAAAGGGATTCAGAAAATCGGGAGGCTTACCAATGCGAACCTGTCATTTGGTTTGAATTTTAATTCGAAAAGTAAAAAAGACAAGCAAAAAGGGCAGTCGCAGGATATAGAGGAAGATAATCACATGCCTGAATTTAGCGAATATGCCGAGTTTAATATGCCCTGGAATTTTGGTGTTGATTATAGTTTTAATTACAATGGCCCCTCAAAATCGTACCCAAATGGCAAAGTTACTCAAACTCTTGGCATCAGGGGAAATCTGAGCCTGACCGAAAAATGGAAACTTTCTATGAATACGAATTTTGACATTGCAGCGGGAGAATTCTCTTATACCACATTTAATGTAAACCGCGATTTACATTGCTGGCAAATGGCATTTAGTTTTGTGCCATTCGGATATATGAAAAGCTATAGCTTTACAATTAATGCCAAATCGTCGATGTTGAAAGACCTGAGATTAAGGAAGCAGGAAAGCCATTATGATAATTTTTAACCAAAACAGATATTATGAAACGGATAATTGCAACTGAAAATGCCCCCAAAGCCGTGGCTGCTTACAGTCAGGCCGTTGAAATGAACGGGATGCTTTTTATTTCGGGACAGGTGCCACTTGACCCGGCTACCGGAAAACTGGTGGATGGCGGAATTGAAGAACAAACGCTGCAGGTGATGAAAAATATCGGGGCGATTCTTGAGGCTGCCGGTTACAGTTATGCAGATGTGGTAAAATCGACTTGTTTTCTGAATGACATCGCCAATTTTAAAGCCATGAACGACGTCTATGGTCAGTTTTACCCGGAAAACAAACCAGCCCGTTCGGCATTTGCTGTGAAAGATCTTCCGCTGGGCGCATTGGTCGAAATCGAAACCATTGCCATGAAATAGGATCAGAAAAGGCAAAAGAAAAAGGGTCCCGGAATTTCCGGAACCCTTTTTTTAGATGTATCGTTTTGCCTCGATTATTCAGCAACCACTTCGAATTCAATTTCGATCACCACTTCTTTGTGCAGTTTTACTTTTGCTGTGTAAGTTCCCACTTCTTTAATGTGGTCTTCAGGTAAAATAATCTGTTTGCGGTCGATTTCGAACCCTTTTTTGTTGATGGCTTCAGCCAATTGGATGGTGTTCACCGAACCGAAAATTTTACCCAGTGAGCTTGTTTTTGCACCGATGGTAATTTTCTTGTTCACCAGCTGGTCAGCAATTTTCTGAGCTTCGCTTTTCAGTTTTGCTTCTTTGTGAGCGCGCTGTTTGATGTTCTCAGCCAATACTTTTTTTGCGCTTGCGCTGGCTTCAATTGCTTTTTTCTGAGGAATCAGGTAATTGCGGGCGTAGCCGTCTTTTACCTTTACCACGTCATCTTTGCTTCCCAGACGTTCAACATCTTGTGTTAATATAATTTCCATGTCGTGTCCTCCTAAATTATTTCAAGTTGTCGGTTACAAACGGCAACAGTGCGATGAGACGGGCACGTTTGATGGCCTGTCCGACTTTGCGTTGATATTTCAATGAAGTACCGGTAATACGGCGTGGTAAAATACGTCCCTGTTCATTCAGGAATTTTTTCAGAAATTCAGGGTCTTTGTAATCAACATACTTAATACCGTTCTTTTTGAAACGGCAGTATTTTTTCTTTTTAATCTCTACTGACGGTGGGGTCAGATAACGGATTTCGCTTGAACTTTGTGCCATGATTTAACCCTCCTTTTCTGATTTTTCTTTTTGAAGTCTTTTTCTCTTGTTGCTGTATTCCACGGCGTATTTGTCGAGTTTAATTGTCATAAAACGAATAATTTTCTCGTCGCGGCGGAATTCAGTTTCCAGTTTTGCAATAAATGCAGGTTCGGCTTTGAACTCAAACAGCTGGTAAAAGCCGGTTGATTTCTTTTGAATCGGGTAGGCCAGTTTTTTCATTCCCCAATTCTCTTCATGGAGCAACTCACAACCGTGGGATGTGATGTAGTCCCTGAACTTTTTGACCGCCTCCTTTACCTGTGGCTCAGATAAAACGGGAGTACAAATGAAGACGGTTTCATACTGATTCATCATAATCCTCTAATTTTTAAATTATTAATATCTCTGTCCCAAATTTTTGGACGCGCAAAAGTAGAAATAAATTGTTAATTATCAAATCAATTGACAGTTTTCAGGTAAGAATTTTAATTGAATTAAAAGCCGGACTTCCTGGAAACCCGGCTTTTCATTCTTTTTAATTTCTTATTTTGTTATTTCCTGCCCGTCCGGTCAGGCGGGCTTATT
>JAJUGS010000231.1 GCA_029265875.1 Prolixibacteraceae bacterium | reverse complement strand
TTGTTGGTAACCGTTGGTTCGAGACGAACTTCGGTTACAGTTCCTTCAAACAACTGGTCGGGGTAGGCATCCACCTTAAACTCAACCCGCTGGCCCTGTTTCACCTGGCCGATGTCGGCTTCGTCAACATTGGCCTGTACCTCCATTTGCGTGAGGTCGTTGGCAATGGTGAAAAGTGTTGGTGTATTAAAACTGGCTGCCACGGTCTGCCCTTCTTCCACCGCGCGGTTCAGCACAATTCCGTCGATGGGTGAGTGGATAAATGCGTAATCGAGGTTGATTTTATTCTTTTTATGTTGTGCAAGCGCGTTGTTGTAACTGGCTTTTGCTTTATTCAGGTTATAAATTGCCTGGTCGAAATCGCTTTTGGCCAGCATATTTTTCTTGTAAAGCGGTTCCAGCCTGTCGTAGTTGGCCTGCTGGTAGTCGAGTTCAGCTTTGGCATTGTCGAGGGTGGCTTTACTTTGTTCCAAAGCGGCTGCAAGGTTGGTGGTGTCGAGTTTTGCCAGTAACTGGCCTTTTTTTACATACGAGTTAAAATCGACATAAATATTTTCAACAATCCCCGAAACCTGCGTACCCACTTCAACGGTGGTAATCGCTTCCAATGTTCCGGTGGCAGTTATCGTTTTGCTGATGGTACCGGTTTTTACCCGGGCAGTTTCGATGTTGATTTTGCTGGCATCGACGGTTTTTGGCCGCAGAAAATAGAAGGCTGTGGCAACAACGGCCACAACTGCAATTGCGATGATGATAATTTTCTTTTTCATGATTTATGTTTTAATTGTATTGTTTGCTATTTCATTTATTTCCAGTCATTTTAACTCATCCTCTTCTCCCTGCCCGACTTCGTCATTCAGGCGGGCCTCTCTTCGCGAAGAGCGGGACGATTCGGCGCAGACGAATCAGGGTGAGTGAAAAATTTTAAACTGTTCATTTTCAATCTTATTTTTTTATTTCTGTCAAAAAGTTTAAGTATCGTTTTTAAAAACTTATGGGAACCCCGGCATAAAAATCGAGGATTTTGTAGCTGAACACAAGGTTGTATTTTGATTGCAACAGGTCGCTTTCGGCTAAAATCAGCGAATTTTTTATCACAAGGAAATCGACAGAATTGATGAGGCCGTTTTTGAATTTTTCTTCGGCCAGCAAGTACGATTCTAAACTTGAAGCATATTTTTCTTTTCCGGCTGCATATTGTTCCTGTGCCGAATTTACATCGGCGCAAGCCTGTTCAATGTTTTTGCGCAATTGGTTTTTAATGTTAATCTGGTTCAGTTCAGCGCTTTCGATGCCAATTTGCGCCATTTTAACATTGTTTTTTACCTGGTTTTTCTGGAAAATCGGTATCGAAACCGAAAGCCCGACCGACGGACTGATTGAATTTTCCAGTTGATCGAAGTAGGTTGAATTGGCAAAAGCGCTGGTATAACCGGTTCCCACGCCTGCATTCAGGTTAACCGACGGATAAAAATCGGCTCTGGCAATTTTTTCGTCATACAGGGCACTTTCGGTATTGATTTCGGCACTTTTTACCTGTGGTTTTATACCGAGGGCCGTTTCGTAAACCGACTGTGCATCGGGTTTTCGCATCTGGTCCAGCTCTTTTTCAAGGTCGGGGCGAACAATGTCGAACGCGGTGGTAACAGGCAGTTCCATCAACTGCATCAGCGAAATGCGGGCAATTTCGTAATTGCTTTTCGCGTTGGCAAGTGTCAGTTTTTCACTGGCCAATTCCGATTTCACCTGCAAATAATCCGACTTTGAAATGATGCTCAGCGTCAGTCGTTCGTTGGCCAACGCCAGTTGCTCGGTGGTCGATTCAATCTGCTTTTCGGCATTTTTTACCTGTTCTTCGGCATACAAAACCTGCAAAAACGAGTTCAGAATCTGCAGGCTGATGTTTTCTTTGATAGCCTCAGCATTGAATTTTACACTTTGTAAATCGAGTTCGGCCTGCTTTGCCTTGTTGGTAAGTTTGTACCCGTTGGATAACAGCACCGCCGAACTCAACTGGTAATTGTTACTGCTGTTGCCCGAGAAACCGGTGGCATCCTGGCCTTTCTGCCAGTTAAAGATCTGCGAAATCGAGCCGTTTACCGAAGGTAGTTTCAGCGATTTGGCCTGGTCGAAGCTTACTTCGCTGGTTTTAATGTTTAACATGCTGCTCCGCACATCGATGTTTTGCTGGTGTGCATATTCGATGCAGCGGGTAAGCGACCACAACGTCGTGTCGGTTTCCTGGGCATTGTTTCTGGTTGGAAAAAGCACAGCGAGCAAAACCGCCGCACTCATCAAAAATGTTGTTTTTGTTTTCATTTCAATTATTAGTTTGAACGCATCGAAACTACTCCGGTACATTTTCTTACTAAAATGAAATAGAAGTTCGGGCTGATTTTACCGACGAAAAGCCGGATTTTATGCGACGACGAAATTTCACATGATTATTTGTAAAAATGTGAATCAAGGTTTGAAAGCATATAATTAACGACACTGTTTTATAGCAAAGTACTGCCTTTCAGGCAGTATAGCGGTGTTTTACTTTGGCCACAGGTCGCAACCTGTGGTTATGAAAATAAGTCCTTTCAGGACAAGTTCCACAACTGACTTGAAAAGTCAGAGATTCATAACCGCATGGTCATCGACCTGCGGAAAAAAACATCAAAAAAGCAACTGCCTGAAAGGCAGGACTGACTTGATGAATGAAAATACCAATTCTATCCTTGATTCGTGTAAAATATTAATTTGAAAATATTTGTCTGATAATCAGTCGTGAAACCAAACAAAGCAAAAAGGCAGGGATTTTTTTTGAAAAATTTTGAAAACTTGTGTAACACATATCAAAAATTACAGTCCTTTTTTAAAATTTGAAGCCTGAAAACTATGTTTGGAAAATTAAAATTGTGTCTGTTTATATCATTGTTCCTTGTTCATTTTGGTTTTTTCGGTTTTTCTCAAACAACCGAAAAAAGAGTTTACAATACCAACTTTACTTCAGCAGCCCCCGAAATCGACGGTTTGTTAAACGACAGTTGCTGGAATCAGGTGGAATGGGGCAACCATTTTACCCAAATTCAACCCAAAGAAAACATTGAACCATCACAACAAACTTCTTTTAAAATTTTGTACGACGACAACAACCTGTATGTATTTATCCGCGCCTGGGATTCGGAACCCGAAAAAATCAGCCGCCGTATTTCGCGCCGCGACAATTTATCGGGCGATATTGTTGCCATCAGTATCGACAGTTATTACGACCAGAAAACGGCATTTATGTTTCTTGCCACGGCATCGGAAACTAAAGGCGACCAGGCGGTTACAAACTACGGACAGAACAACGACGGAAGCTGGAACCCGGTGTGGTACCTGAAAACTTCGATTGACGAAAAAGGTTGGTGTGCCGAAATGAAGATTCCGTTCAGCCAATTGCGATTTGGTAAGAAAGCCGAACACATCTGGGGAATTCAGATTCAACGACAGATTTTCAGGCTCGAAGAGCGTTCCATGTGGCAATACATTCCGAAGGGTTCGCCCGGCGAAGTGCATTTGTACGGCGAACTGCGCGGTATAAAAGGCATAAAACCAAAACGGCAGATTGAACTGATGCCTTACGCAGTTGCCCGTACCGAGCGATTTGAGAAAGAAGAGGGAAATCCGTTTATGGATGGTAAAAAGAGTGCGCTCTCGACTGGTCTCGACGGGAAAGTAGCCATAACCAACGACATGACTCTCGACTTTACGGTGAACCCTGATTTTGGTCAGGTGGAAGCCGACCCGTCTGAAGTAAATCTCACCGCCTTTGAAACCTATTTTTCTGAGCGCCGCCCGTTTTTTGTGGAGCAGAAAAACATTTACCAGTTTCAGCCTTCCAATTCAATCGTAATTCATAACATGCAGGCCGACAATCTGTTCTACTCGCGACGCATTGGCCGGTCGCCACACAACTACCCAAGCCTGGGGGCAAATGAATATGCCGAAGTTCCCGAAGCCACTACCATTTTGGGCGCAATGAAACTGTCGGGAAAAACAAAAAACGGGCTTTCCATCGGGATTATGGAAAGCGTTACAGCCAACGAAAATGCTGTAATCGACAACAATGGCGACCGCCGCAAAGAATCAGTGGAGCCGCTTACCAACTATTTTGTGGGTCGTGTTCAAAAAGATTTCGACAAGGGAGAAACAGTTCTGGGTGGCATTTTAACGGCAGTAAACCGCGATATCACCAACCCGGCGCTTAACTATCTTCCGGTGGAGGCATACACCGGCGGACTTGATTTCAGCCACAACTGGAACGACCGCACCTGGTACATCAGCGGAAATACAGAGTTCAGCTACATCAGCGGAACCGAAGAAGCCATGCGGGCGGCACAGTTATCTTCGGCCCGCTACTATCAGCGGCCCGACGCAACCCATCTTACTTTCGATTCAACAAGAACTTCGCTTTCAGGATATGGCGGAACGTTTAAATTTGGCCGCAACAGCCAGAAAAAGCTGCAGTTTGAAACAAGTTTAACACTGCGTTCGCCTGGGCTGGAATTTAACGATGTTGGTTTTATGCGCTATTCCGATGTCATTCATCACGGTAGCTGGGCAGCTTACTACATCCGGAATCCGTTCTCGATTTTCAATAATTTCTTTTTAAACACCAACTACTGGATGTACTGGAATTTCTCGGGAAAACTGCTGGGTGTTTATGCCAACACCAACTTTAACTCGCAATTTAAAAACCGGTGGCGTTTAAATGGAAATTTTACCCGCGAAAGCGAAAATATTTCGACAAGTCTTTTGCGTGGCGGACCAGCTTTTAGAATGCCGGGAGGTATTGAAATGAACCTGAATTTATCGACGGATCGATCGAAGAAGCTGATTCTGTTTGGAGGTAATTACCAGGGATTTGGCGATTTGCAGAGCGAACGTTCACAGGCTTACTGGCTGGGTTTCGAGGCGCGACCGTTCAATGCGCTCGAGGTTTCATTCGAACCTGAAATTACCGGTATCAACAAATCGTTGCAATATGTTTCAACTACTTCAATGAACGACGACACACGTTACATTTTTGGTAAAATCGACCAGAAGATTGTGAGTTTTACTTTCAGGCTGAATTATACTTTTACCCCCGAACTTTCGCTTGAATATTACGGACAACCTTTTGTTTCAGCGGGTTCGTACGCCGAATTTAAGCGGATTACCAATCCCGATGCCGGCGAGTTTGCCGACAGGTATCACGCTTTCTCGGCAAATGAACTCACTTACAACGAGGCTCAAAATCTGTATTCGGTTGACGAAAACACCGATGGCACAGCAGATTATTCGTTCAGCAATCCGAATTTCAATTTCAGGCAATTTCGTTCCAACCTGGTTTTGCGGTGGGAATATTTACCCGGATCAACCGTATTTTTTGTATGGTCGCAAGGCCGCACCGGCAGCGAATCGCATGGAAATTTTAACTATGGAAGCGAAATGAGCGACCTTTTCAGTGTGAAACCGCACAATGTTTTTCTTGTAAAACTTTCGTACTGGTTTTCGCTCTGATATTTTTAAGCAGAAGCAGAAATGGTTTTTATAAACTGAATTGATCGGGCGTTAAATTCTTCGGGCTGGTCGAGGTTGCAAACGTGACCGCTGTTACGGATGATTTCGAGTTTTGAGTTGATATGTTTTTTTACCAGATCGGTTACCATGGGTAAAAACATGTGATCCCGCTCACCCATAATGTACAAAACCGGTGCCGATGCTTCTTTTCTGATGTATTCCTGCAAATTATCGCGGATTTCGGTTGACATTTTCAGCCATTTTCTGAATTCTTTCCGCCCAGTTTTATGGCTTCGCGGATAAAAAGCTTCCTCGATTCGGCATGTTTTTTCGATGGAATCAGAATCCACGCGTTGAGTCGGTACAACCACATGTAAGGCAAAATATAATGCAGCAATTTTGCTGTATTCAGCAAAACTTTAATTTTCGAGTTAAACTGAATCACAGCCCCACCCAGAATAATGGATTCGGCGCGGCCTGGCGCCAGTTTGTCGATGGCGCGGATAACAATGCAACCCAGCGAAATACCCACAAAGTGTGCTTTCTGAATTTGAAGGTGATCCATAATCTGCACCACATCCAACGCTATTTCGTTAAACCGGTAAATTTCTTCCTGCGAATAGTGTTCTTTTGATTTACCGTGTCCGCGCAGGTCAATCAGCAATACGTTGAAGTGTTTTTTAAAGTCGCGCAACTGTCTGAACCAAACAGCATTACTGCCGCCTGCACCATGCACAAACACCACCCAGGTATCCGATTTTTTATGTGTAAATGCTTTGTGGTAAATCATGCGGGCAAATTTAGAATTATTTCAAAAAACACAAAGTTGTATTTTTTTGTTTTAGCCGGCGTTATTAAAAATTAACCAGTATTTCATTTTTGTTATTATTAAAATACTGGTTAAGGAAGTTTATTTCAGAATTGCTTGTTATCAGAAATCAGAATAATCTGCCGGGTGGAGCATGTATTTTGTGATTTTTGAAACTGTGTTTTTGTATTCTTCCATTGCAGAAAGTGTTTTCCAATCCGGATGGTCGCGGAAAGCTTTCCAGCAGTCTTCGTTCGCTTGCATATTTTCGTAGCTGGTCATGTACATCAGGTTGGGCATTTC
>JAJUGS010000175.1 GCA_029265875.1 Prolixibacteraceae bacterium | reverse complement strand
AATTGTTCTGAAAAGCAACGTGAACCTTCACCTGGCATCAGGGGCATTGCTCCAATTTACCGATCAGACGGCTGAATATCCATTACTCTCCGGATACTATGAAGGCCCGACTTGCATCGTTCAGGCGGGCGCTATACCCCGTTAATATTTCAAAACGCGGAGAGAGGGGGATTCGAACCCCCGGTACGGTTACCCGTACGACAGTTTAGCAAACTGTTGGTTTCAGCCACTCACCCATCTCTCCAGGTTGAGAACTAAAATATCTTGTTGTCAAACTGCTGGTGTTCCACAGCTGTTTTCCCGCATAATTCCATTAAAGAACGTGAGCGAAACGCTTTAAAATTTCGCGTGCAAAAATATCAATAGTTTTTACATTGCAAAAATTTTCTGGCATTTTCCTTACTTTATCCTGGTTATTTGCCTGACCGCTTCCAAAGCAGGTGTTGCCCCGATTCCAAATGTTTTCTCAATCTTCGAACTGTCGAAGAAATAGTCCCTGTCATATTGATAGGCCATTTCAACAAATTCTTTCATTATCGGGTTAAAAAGCCCCATGATTTTCAGAATGCTTTTGGATGCCACCTGAATACCCGGTTTTTTGTTTAACTCGCCGGCGACCATTTCAATCCACTGCTTTCCGGTGAACGGTTCCGAACTTGGCAGATGCCAGACCTGGTTGTAAGCATCTGGTGTATTGCCCAAAAGCGCTGTTGCTTTGGCAGCATCGGGAGTATAGGTGAAATTATGGAGTTTATCCACCGAAACAAACCAGTTGGCTTTCTTTCCTATACGGAGATTGTTTACAATCGCTTCTGAAAACAGGCTGTTTTTGATATCAGGGCCATAAAAATCGGCAGCTCGGGCTATCAAAGCATTTATTTCGCCTTTGGCAAATCCGTTGGTCAACATTCCTGCAATCAATGCCCTTACTTTTCCTTTTCTGCTGGTAGGGGCAATTTCTGTGTTTTCGGTCATATGTCCAATTTTTTGGGGATTGTACATATACATATTATCGAAAAAAACCAGCCGGGCGCCTTCTTTTTTACAAGCGTTTATGGTATTGCTCATAATCACCGGCCATTGCAATTCCCAGACTTCCGCTTTGTATTGAATTCCGGCAACAAGATACGCTACATCACATCCGGCAACAGCCTTAACGACATCATCAGCGTTCAGTAGATCGCCTTTTATGAGTTCATCATCGTTGTTTACCTTTTCAGGGTTGCGGCCAAACAACCTGACATTGTTGGTGTAAATCTTCAGTTCTTTTGCCAGCTCTTTGCCAATGGCTCCGCCTGCACCTAAAATAACCTGCATAACCATTTCAATTATTAATATTGCACATAAACAGCCAGACCCTTTTCAACCAGCTCATCATTCAGTGTTTTTTCCACATCTTCAAGCCAGACTTTGGTTACATAACGGCCATATTTTTCGGGTACCTTTTCTGTTTCAATCAAAATCAGGTTGTTATTTTCAGCAATCCGCTTTTCAACATAATTCTTAGCAAGCATGCCTTTCTGGTATTCTTCCGAATCCTTTTTTACATTATAGGTTTCGGGTGTGTTAATGCCTGCCAGCCTGAGTTTCTGAACCGTGGTGATTTTAAAGCCAAGGTCAATGGTTACTTCAAGGGTGTCGCCATCGATCACTCTTTCAACTTTTGCTTTGTATTTATACATGTTTATCAGATTTTTTAACAGATTCAATTTAATGAATTAAAACTGAAATTCAAGGTTTTCAGAAACAAGATTTCTTTTAATTTTATCAGAGTTAGAATTTAAGATTGAATTTTTTAGTAACAACCGTTAAATTATGTCGGGAATTATCCAACTGAAACAGGGTAAAATTCAGGACCTGATGATTATTATCGCCCCTGTTATCAGTGTGCTGATTATTCTTTTTGCCGATTTCGATCCTGAAAACAGGAAAATCACCACCACTTTTGCTATTGCAGTTTTAATGGCTATTTGGTGGATAACGGAAGCAGTTCCCCTGGCAGTAACAGCATTGATCCCTGTTGTACTATTTCCTTTATTTGGTATTGTTGACGGAAAAACGGTTTCAGCACTTTATTTTAATCATGTTATTTTCCTGTTTATTGGCGGTTTTCTGATGGCTTTTGCCATGGAGCGGTGGAATCTTCACCGAAGGATAGCATTGCGCATTCTGATTTTGTTTGGAGTGAGCCCGGGCCGGATTCTGATGGGATTTATGCTGGCCACCTCTATATTATCCATGTGGATGTCGAATACTGCCACCGCCATGATGATGGTTCCCATTGCTTTCTCCATTATTTTAAAACTGGAAGAAAGCCTCGGAAAAATTAATACAGAAAAATATGCCGTGGGATTGCTGCTGGCAGTTGCGTATTCGGCTTCAATCGGCGGAATTGCCACGCTTGTGGGTACGCCACCCAATTTGTCGCTTGTCAGGATTTCTGCAATCATATTCCCCGAAATGCCCGAAATCTCTTTTGGCGACTGGTTTATTTTTGCACTTCCTGTAACTGTTATACTTTTTCTGGCTGCCTGGTTGCTCCTTTATCTGATGTATAAACCCAAAGAGGGATGGAAAAATGTTACGATTGACGAATTCAGGAATGAATACAAACAACTTGGGAAAACCAGTTTCGAAGAAAAAGTAGTGTCTGTTTTATTTGGCCTGCTCATTTTATTTTGGATTTTCAGGACCGAAATTAATATTCAGTCGATCAGAATTCCGGGATGGGAGAGTTTGTTTAAAAACCCATCCTACATAAACGACGGAACGGTTGCTATATTTTTTTCGCTGTTGTTATTTATGATTCCATCAAAAACACAAAAAGGGGAAAAACTGATGAACTGGGAAATAGCTCATAAAATTCCGTGGGGAATTGTGTTGCTGTTTGGTGGTGGCTTTGCACTGGCACAGGGTTTTGTAGATTCAGGCCTTTCGGTGTGGTTTGGCGAAAAACTGGCTTCGTTGGGCAGTGTTGAACCGATGGTTTTAACATTTGCCAATGTTACGCTCATTTCATTTTTAACCGAGCTAACCTCGAATGTGGCCACCACCGAAATGATTTTACCGGTGGCTGCAGGGTTGGCCATGGTAATTAAACTGAACCCTTTGTTGCTGATGATCCCGGCCACGCTGGCTGCGTCCATGGCATTTATGCTACCGGTCGCCACGCCGCCAAATGCCATTATTTTCGGGACAAACAGAATCAGGGTAATTGATATGGTAAAAACAGGCATTCTATTGAATTTGCTGAGTATTATAATCATAACACTTGTGATGTATTTCTGGGGAACGGCGGTTTTTGGAATCGATGTGGCAATTTTCCCTGATTGGGCGGTTGCTGCCAAATAAAACCATTTAAAAACCTTTTAAATAAAACAAAACTCATTGTCGCTTTGGGCAATAAATTCATAAGTTTGGTCATTCAGGGAAAGAGAGTATATTAAAAACTTAAATCATAAATCATGAGTTCAGACCGTAGATCGTTTTTAAGAAATGTAGCCATTGGCTCGGGTGTTTTGGCCGGAGCCCCGTTGTTTACATCGGCTCAGCCCGGTAACAGCGAAAAATTGAAAGAAATCAGAAAAGCAGCCGAACGTGTGCCGGCCATGAAATTTAATATGTGTGGGTATGCCGCTCCCAAACTCGAAAAAGTGCGTGTTGGTTTTGTGGGAATCGGCGACCGTGGCTCGGGTGCGGTTGAACGTATGACATTTATTGATGGTGTTGAAATTACAGCTTTGTGCGATGTGCGTCAGGCGGCTGTTGATGGCGGACAGAAAATTCTGGCCGATGCCGGTTTACCAAAAGCAAAAGAATATGTAAACGGCGACCTGGGCTTTAAAGCCTTGTGCGAAAGCAACGATGTTGACCTGGTTTATATTTGTACCAACTGGCAATGGCACGTCCCGGTGGCAATTGCTGCCATGGAAGGTGGAAAACACACCGCCGTTGAAGTAACACCTGCAAAAACTATAGAAGAATGCTGGCAAATGGTGGAGACCTCGGAACGCACCAAAAAACATTGCATTATTCTCGAAAACTGCTGTTATGATTTCTTTGAGCTTTTAACGCTGAACATGGTTCGTCAGGGCGCGTTTGGCGACCTGGTTCATGGCGAAGGCGCGTATATTCACGACCTCGATTACTGGCTGTTTAACAAACCGAAAGACGATAAAATGAGTGATGGCGCCTACTATAAAATGTGGCGCATGCACGAAAACAAACGCAAGGCAAATGTTTATCCAACACATGGTTTAGGGCCAATTTGCCAGGCGATGAACATCAATCGCGGCGATAAAATGGATTATCTCACCGCCATGATGTCGGAAGATTTCACGCTGAAAAAAAAGATTGAGGAAAAAGCAAAGGAAGACCCGTTTTTCGAACAATTTGTCGGGTGGGATATGCGAGGGAACATGGACATTCAACTGATTAAAACAAACAAAGGCCGGACGATTATGATCCAGCACGATGTGAGCTCGCCACGCCCCTATTCGCGCATTCATCTTTTAAGCGGAACCAAATGTTTTGCGCAGAAATGGCCGCTGCAGCACATTGCTTTCGGGCACGAAGTTGCCGACGAAGCTAAAATGAAAGAGATCGAAGAAAAATATACGCCCGAAATTGTAAAAAGGGTGGGAGAGATGGCCAAAAAAGTGGGTGGCCATGGCGGAATGGATTTTATCATGGACTGGCGGATGATTGACTGTTTGCGCAATGGATTGCCGATGGACATGGATGTTTACGATGCTGCAGCCTGGAGCTCAATTGTGCCACTTAGCGAATGGTCGATTGCCAATGGCTCAGCGCCAATCGAAATTCCCGACTTTACCCGCGGTGCGTGGAAAACAAACAAACCGCTGGATATAACACTCAATGGCGGTGGCACCACCGGTGTGCGGAATCTTTCGAAATCCGGTTCATCGGGCCAATTGAATGTGAAGTAAAGAAAGAAGAGCGGTAAAATTTGCATCTACCGCTCTTCTTTTTAATCATTCTTTTTATTAAAAGTCGGAACCGACCACTTGAAATCTCCTGTTCCGTTTGGTTTCCTTGCCCACGATTGTTCTGTAAGGGTTGTGGGATATTCCACGAGGTCAATTACATCCTGATCAGGATTGAGCAAAACAACATTCTCGCCGTCAGCCGAAAGTTTGTAATTAGTATGCAGCCCCGAAACATGGGTTGAATCCTCGTCGCACCATACTATCAGGTATCCGTTTGCTTCAATGGTTGTCCCCGCCGGAAACTTCCATTTGGTGGGGTTCTTTTTGCTGTCAGACAAATAATAGCCCGAAATGTCCTGTTCTTTTGCGGCAGGATTATAAATTTCAATCCAGTCATCAAAATCACCGTCTTCATCCGAGCCGTTCGTTGCGTTTTTAGGAAGCAATTCGTTAATAACAATATTTTCAACTGAATCTGCCGGATCGTCGTTGTTACAGGCATAAAACAAAAAAGTTAGTGCGAAACCATATAATAATGATCGTTTCATTAGAGATAATAATTTGATTAATAATTAAAAGTCCATCAATTGCGAAAATAAGGATAATTGCCAAAAGAGGAAATTTGGAGGTAATGAAAAAGACCATCCCCGGCCAGAGATGGTCTTTTTTAACAATTTTTACAATGGCAGGATTAAATTTTGAATGCTTTGGTATCCACCCATTCCTGTTTTATCAGCGACCACCAGTCAACAGCGAGCCCATATTTAATATAGTCGTAAGGAAGCCAGCCATAGCCAGAGTCACCCCAGCTTGTACCCCATGAATTGCGGATCAGAAGGGCACCTTTTGTTTCGGTTGCCCCTGTATTGGTGTTTTTTATTTTCAGGTTATCGTCGTAACCAACGGCCATAACAGCATGTCCACCAACTATTTTCTCTCCTGCAGTAGGGTACGGAATTTTGCCGCTTGAATTGGATTGCGTGTAAGAACTATAAACGGTAAATCCAAACATGGAAGGCAGACCAGCAGCCAGATTTGTTTTAATCCGGCTGAGCAAGGCTGTTTTTGTAACACCTGGCGCATTTAAACGATAATAGTTAATAGCCTGGTAACTTTGTGCATACGCATAGCAAAAAGGAGTAGGTTCTTTTTCGTAATCAGCAATTTTATAAGGCCAGTATTCTTCCGGCGGAACACCAAATAAAACCAATGCACCCATTGTTGTACGCAGAAAAGCCCCGGTATCCCCGGTCCAGTGCAGCATATTACGGGTTACTTTATAAAGGAATAAACGTGAGGCATCAATGTGTTTTCCGAATGATCTTCTTTCAAAATATTCCACCATCCCCACACCTGCATGTGCCGTGCACGAACCAATCGATCCCTGGTCTTCAACCGGTGAGCACCAGGCTCGCAAATCAACATTTACCGGTAAGGCCGGCGCACTTGTTTTGACAACTCCGGTTGGAGTGAGCATTGTTTTTACGGTTTTTTGTTCAACTGTGTAATCCCTGAAATCGGGATAGTCAGGCAACCATCCAAGACCTGATTTTTCAAATTCAGCCATAATTTAATGTTTTTGGTTTTGCCGATGAAAAAATAACAGGCAGGCTCTCACCAGCTTAATAAGCCTGTCAGTATTCAAACTGTTCATTTAATTTTCCCGGCGCCTCAGGACTTTGGTTTTGCAGATACAATTTAAGATTATTTTGTCTTAAATAAAAGAATTGAGATGTCGTTTTTCAATCCTGAAATTGGAAATCAGAAAAATAAAAAAAAGCCACCTTCAATGCTGAAGATGGCTCTGCCATATAATGAAAAACTTTGCCTCTAACTTCCGAAATCGTCGAATAACACATTTTCATTTGGTACACCCAGATTGTAAAGCATTTTCTGAACCGCATCGTTCATCATGGGCGGGCCGCACAGGTAGTAATCGATTTCTTCCGGTTCCTCATGTTTACTCAGGTAATTATCATAAATCACCTGGTGGATGAAACCTTTCGGGCCTTCCCAATTATCTTCCGGCAGCGGTTCCGAGAGAGCAAGATTAAAGCTGAAATTCGGGAAATTCTTTTCAATTTCGCGGAACTGTTCGTAATAGAAAACCTCTTTCCATGAACGGGCACCATACCAGAATGTAACTTTTTTCTTTGTTTCTTTCACAGTGTGGAACAAATGGAAAAGATGCGAACGCATTGGCGCCATTCCTGCACCACCACCTATGAACATCATTTCATTGTCGTTGTTTTTCAGGAAGAATTCGCCGTAAGGCCCTGATACTGTTACCTTGTCACCCGGTTTGCGTGAGAAAATATACGAAGAACAAATACCGGGATTTACATTTTTAAAGGCATTATTGGCACGGTCCCAAGGGGGGGTTGCAATTCGGATGTTCAGCATCACAATGTTTCCTTCAGCTGGGTGGTTAGCCATGGAATAAGCTCGGAATGTTGGTTCCGGGTTTTTCATTTTCAGGTTAAACATTCCGAATTTTTCCCATTCGTCGCGGAATTTTTCCCCCACTTCAATGTCTTTAAAATCCACATCAATTTTTGGAACATCAATCTGAATGTAACCACCTGATTTAAAATTAAGATTTTCTCCTTCTGGGAGCCGTACTACAAATTCTTTAATAAAAGTTGCCACATTGTTATTTGAAACAACCTCACATTCCCATTTTTTTACACCCAAAACATGCTCAGGAACGTGGATTTTCATATCCTCGCGGATTTTTACCTGGCACCCGAGTCTCCAGTGGTTTTGTTGTTCTTTGCGGGTAAAGTGGCCGGTTTCGGTGGCTAATATTGAACCGCCACCTTCTATTACCTGGCAACGGCACTGGGCACAGGTCCCGCCACCCCCGCAGGCCGAAGGAAGAAAAATTCCATGTTCTGACAAAGTTGAAAGCAGCGTTCCTCCAGGGTTCACTTCCACTTCTTTCTCCTCGTTAATATTGATTTTTACCTTGCCTGTTGCGGTAAGTTTTGCCCTGGCAAATAATAATGTTGCAACAAGTATCAGAATTATCACCAGAAAGGCTACCAGACTTGAAGCAATTACAAATATTGTTGATCCTATTATCATTGGTCTTAATTTTTCAGATTAAATGGTAATTCCGAGAAAACTCATAAAGGCAATCGCCATCAGCCCGGTTACAATAAAAGTAATACCCATCCCTTTCAACGCGGGCGGAATCTGGTTGTATTTCATCTTTTCCCGGATAGCGGCCAAAGATACAATAGCAAGCGCCCAGCCTGTTCCTGAACCAAGCCCCCATGAAAATACCTGTCCGATATTTTCATATTCACGTTGTTCCATAAACAATGAACCACCAAGAATTGCACAGTTTACAGCAATCAAAGGAAGGAAAATGCCGAGTGAGTTGTATAACGCGGGTGAGAATTTTTCAACGATCATTTCAACAAGCTGAACCATAGCAGCAATGGTGGCAATAAACACCATAAAACCTAAAAACGAAAGGTCAACGTTTTGAAATGTTTCGCCAAGCCACGAAAGTGCGCCTGGTTTCAGGACATATTTTAATAAAAGATAGTTAACCGGAACCGTGATGATTTGTACAAATATTACGGCAATCCCCAGCCCAAGCGATGTTTTTACTGTTTTGGAAACGGCTAAATATGAGCACATCCCCAAAAAGTAAGCAAAAATCATGTTGTCGATAAAAACCGACCTGACAAATATGTTGATCATTTCCTGCATAATTGTATCGTTTACCGGTTATTCTTTTTCATTTAATTGTTTGAAGTAGCTTCGCTGGATCCAGATGATTACTCCAACCAGAATTAACGCCATAGTTGGCATAATAAACATACCGTTGTCCACGTATCCGGCTTCATAAAAACCTTTCGGAA
This sequence comes from Prolixibacteraceae bacterium, assembly GCA_029265875.1. Classification (GTDB taxonomy): domain Bacteria; phylum Bacteroidota; class Bacteroidia; order Bacteroidales; family Prolixibacteraceae; genus Draconibacterium. Next base: position 166 of record JAJUGS010000175.1, on the reverse strand, counting down.
TAATCTTGATTCCAAGAATGGAACCTGATCCGAAAAATTCGCGGAAAATGGCGACAATTACCAGGATGGCTGCATATCCGATTCCGTTTCCGATACCATCGATAAACGAAGGCCAGGGTTTATTTCCCATGGCAAACGCTTCGAGACGACCCATGATGATGCAGTT
>JAJUGS010000272.1 GCA_029265875.1 Prolixibacteraceae bacterium | reverse complement strand
CTTGAAAAATTAACAATCGGGACATTGGAAATGATTCCGTTATAATCTTTCGGGTAGCGTTGTGCAACGGTCAGCCCTTCGCGGCCTCCGTGCGAACTTCCCACGTAATAGCTGTAAACCGGACGTTTGCCATAAACACGTTCCATGATGACCATGGCCACATCGTGCGTTTTTTTCAACTGCGCGTAACCAATGTTGATGATTGCCTCATCGTTTAAAGCCCATTCATCGCCTGACGCCGGCCCTTCGGCCAGCGGTTTTGCCTGCGGTCCGCCAAAACCTGCTGCCTGGTGCCCCGAGTCGCTGCCATACAGCGCAAAACCTTTGCCCAATGCAGGATTCCTTCCTTCCCTGACTGTTATCGTTCCGTTCATGCCGCCACCGCCCTGGTGAACAGCCCGCTGCGACCAGTTTGCCGGCAGCAGTACCCTGAAATTGATGGGCCAGCCTTTGGGATCAACCGGAAAAATGGAACCTTCGACCACACCATAAGCAGGTGCATTTTCGGTGGCTTCCACCCAACGGGGTTCATACAACTTTACGGAACCCGCTGGTTCGCCCAGTGCCGAAAACGGAATTGTATTGCCCACTTTTTCAAGATTGGCTTTGGAAATTTTTATTTCGGACAAGTTCTGGTTTTGCCCGAAAGCTGCAATCGATATGAATGTAAAAAGAACCGGTAAAAAAGAAACTATTCGTTTCATAATTGTATAAAATGGTTTTCAGTTTAAAGCACCCGAAGATACAATACAGCGGTTGAAAATTGGGCTATAAAGGTGAAATTAACACTTCTGCTTAAAAAAAAGATAAATTGCTTTTCATAGTTTGATAAATTGCTGATTCATCGTGGTTTTGCCCGGGGCACTTATTTGCGCGGTATTGGAACATCGTTTATGCCCGTTTCCCGGAAAACAAAATAACATTGTATTTAACCAGTACTGAAAATCAAATATTTCGACACGTTTCGATCCTTATTAATACATTTTTTATAGTTTTGCGGGAAACAAACCCGTGATGAAGTTAAAGGCGCTATTTTTGACAGTTTTTCTGTTATCGATGCAATTCATTTCCCCGGCACAGTACGAGGTAATGGTAAGTACCGATTATCCGCCTTATAATTATCTGAATGAAAAAGGAGAACTTGTCGGATTTAATGTTGATTTATTGAAAGCCATAGCAAACCTGTATGATGTAGAAATTAAAATTACTGGTCAGGATTGGAAAACGGCCAATACCCTGTTGAAAGAGAAAAAAATACAGGCCATTGCAGGTGCTCACTATCAGGGTATCCCCAATAACGATTACAATTACACGCGTTCAGTTATCCGTACCTTCCATTGTTTTTTGTATAACCGCAAATTCAGGAACAAAATCTCGGCCGACATTATCAGGACCGAACCGAACCCGTTAATTGTGCTTTGGGAAAACGATGTCCTGGTTCATTATCTCCAGTCAATTAATCCCAATGTACGATTCAGGATTGTGAATAACTACGAAGACCTATTGAATGAACTCGATAAAAGCGAAGTCACCTGTGCATTCTCACAAAAAATATCGAGCCTGTATTTTGCTGATAAGATGAACAAATCCGACATCCGTACCGGGAATGAAGAAGTGTTGGATCGGAACATGGGTTTTAAAATCTCGAAAGACGCACCGCTGTTGACCAATATGCTTAACAACGGGCTGGATATTGTCATGTCGAATGGTGAATACCAGAAAATTTACGACCGTTGGATTGAAGGTTATAATACCCGTGGCACCAACTGGGCCCACCTGCTGAAATACCTGATAACCGGAGGAATTTTCGTTTCTTTCATCATCCTCATCCTGGTTGTTTTTAATTCAATCCTGCGGGTAAAGGTAAGGAAACGTACCCGCGACCTGCAACTTCAGCTTGATTTAAACACCGAAATCACCCGTGAACTCGAAAAACAAAAACTGAAAGCCGAAGAAAGCGACAGGATGAAAACGGCATTTTTAGCCAACATGAGCCATGAAATACGCACACCGATGAACGGGATAATGGGATTTGCCGAATTGCTGAAATCGCCTCATTATTCGGCTGAGGAGCAAAAGCAGTTTATCGAAATCATCCAGCAAAGCGGTGAAAGAATGCTTACAACCATCAACAACATTATCGAGGTTTCTAAAATTGAAACGGGCGTTGAAACCATACAAATCAGTGAAATAAATCCTGAAAAAACCGTCAGTGAATTATTCCACTTTTTTGAGCTTGAAGCCCGTAAAAAGGGGTTACAACTTATCATCGAGAAGAAAGAAATTCTAACAGACCAGACCTTCTATTCCGACAATTACAAGGTAAATTCCATTATTACCAACCTGATTAAAAATGCGCTGAAATTTACCCTGGAAGGAACCGTGAAAATCGGGTACACAATTACACCTGAAAAATTCAGTTTTTATGTTTCCGACACAGGAATCGGGATTGAAAAGGAAAAACAGGATGCCATTTTCAACCATTTTGTGCAGGCAGATATTTCTATTTCGAGCCGGTTTGAAGGTTCGGGACTGGGACTTTCGATCTGTAAAGAATATACAAAAATGCTCAACGGTAAGATTAGCGTGGAATCGGAACCCGGCAAAGGTTCAACATTCTATTTCGAAATTCCGAATCATGCCCCTGTTGTACCTGTAAAACCAATTGCCGAAACACAAAAAAAGAACGGGAAAAAAGTAATTCCAAAGGGGTTAAAAATAATCGTTGCTGAAGACGACCCGACTTCTTTTTTCTACCTGAAATACATACTGAGCGAAATTTCGGCCAATATTTTACATGCCACCACCGGGCACCAGGCCATTAAACTGGCCGAAACCCACCCGGATACCGACATTATCCTGATGGATTCAAGGATGCCCGAATTAAACGGGATGGAGGCCGTAAAAAAAATACGCCAGTTTAACCCCGATGTTTATATTATTGCCCAAACAGCTTATGCACAGGACGATTACAAAGATACAACCCTGATTGCCGGCTGTAACGAATACATCGAAAAACCGGTTGACAGGCACAAACTGATGAACCTGATCTTAAAAGGGATTTCCAATAATTAAACTTTTGATAATCTTTCTCCCGCTTGAATTTCGTAATCGGAGCCAAATAGCATCCAGCAGAAAAGACAATTAGTGAAAAAATGCTTTACGTTAATGGGACAAAAAGGACCCGTTCTTTACGAACAGAACGGGTCCGTGATATCTAAAACTGACCTTAGTTATATCTTCTTACCGATGTAAAAAACATACCCGTAAAAGGCTTTGTATAGGCTGTATAACTCAGCTTCGCGCCGTTCATTGGCGACCAGTTCTTCTGCTGTTCTGTTACCGGCATGTTTCTGTAAAAATGCCTCCTGAACTTCTGCCTGTCGCGCGTAAAAATGATCAGTCCAGCAGTTTTCGGGCAAAATAAAAGTTGCCACCGGAATGTAGCCGGCTTTTTGAAGCTGCGCCACTTTGTTTGGAATAGTATCAATTTCAGGATAAGCATCGTTCCAGAAAGTTTCTATTTCTTCAGGCCGCGAATCTGTAAACCACGACGCTTCTGAAACAGCCAGATAACCTCCCTTTTTCAGGAACTTTCTCCATTCATTCACGCCGCGTTCAAACCCGATGTTATAAATCGCCCCTTCGCTCCAGATCAGGTCGAGTTCTTCTTCTTTGAATGGCAGGTTGTCCATCGAACCCACGATTCCTTTAACTCTTTCGTTGAATCCAAGCTTTTGTGCATTGGCATTAAACAAGTCGATAAACAGGGGAAACAGGTCGATGCCGGTTATACTTCCGGGTACATTTTGCGCCAGTACCATGGTTTGTCCGCCGGTGCCACAACCAAGGTCGGCAATTCGCGAATCAACAGTGAGGTTATCAATAAAGCCCAGTGCTTTGATGGTTACTTCGGGACTTCCGGGTCCCTGACGCTCGATGGCTGAAAAATATTCGCAGATAAAACTAAAATCGAAATCGTGTATTGTTTTATTTTCGTTACTCATGATGTTAAAATTTTAATTGAAAAATAAAAGATTTTACTCCGGACAGGAATCTGCCGGAGTTTTCAATGGAATAACCAACGACCAAAGCCGGTGGTTATTTACCTCACACGATCCGAAATCAATAGTAACATCCAATGATTTTAGTGGCAGCAAAAATAGACTATTTCTCTTGAAAAGAGTCGGGGTAAGTCACAAATAATTCCTTTTCAGTTTTATTTGTTGGTTCCCAGAGATCTTTATCTCTGTCGGCGTTATATTTTGTGCGTACCCACGTGTCGAATTTGCGTTCGCCTTCATACAATTCTATCACCCGGTAACCTTTGCCAATATCGCCGTAAGTTTCGCGGCCGGTAGCCTGTCCGTATGCGAGGCAGATTCCGTGCAAACAGCCGATGTAGTTATTCACATGGTCGTGCCCCACAAACATGCCCATCACGTCGCCCGACTCCAGAAAGGCGTTGTACAATCCTGAGTTAATATCGGGCGAACAAACATCTTCGTGTTTTACGCCCACTGTCTGTGGTTTTCCCCAAACTTCTTTGTACTCAATCAGCGGAATATGGAAAAATGCCAGTGCCGGGTAAGGTTTTCCGCCGTTCTTTTTGGTGAATGACGCATTTTCTTTCCGATACCACTGCACCTGGTCGTTTTTAATCCAGTCGTACGACCCCAGCGTGCTCTCCTTTCCAAGTCCCGTGTGCGAATCGAAGAACCAAAGAATGGCCTTTGTTTCCTTTGACCGGGCCGACTGCACCGGAACGCTGTAGTTTCCGCTCCCCGAAATATTTTCGGGCCCGTTAACGGCCAGACAGTAGGGCAATTCTGAAATGGTCCCAATTATTTGTCTGTTAGTCAGTTCGTATTCCACATCGTGGTTGCCCAAAACCACGGCCCACGGCACTTTTGCATCCACAAAAACTTTGGTTAATGCCAGCCAGGCCTGTTGGGTATTGTCGGAACAAACCACATCGCCGGTTAAAACCACCAAACCGGGTTTTTCGTCAGCAACCGCATTTTTCATCAGAACCAGCACACTGTCTGATTTGTAAGAGTTATACCGGAAGTGAATATCGGTGAACTGTAAAATCTTCAGTTTCCCGTTTTCACCGAATTTCAGCGCAGGTTTTGTTTGGGCTTTGGTAATAAAGCCTGAAAATGTAACTATCCATAAAATGAGGAGTGATGCAATTGTCTTCATAATTTATAAAAATTAAATCGATATTGTTAAACCGTTTGGGGTAAAAAACCCACCTGACCAAAATAAAGGTTAATCCGGGTGAAAACCATTACAATCTTTTCAAATACTTCTTAAAAATTGATTAAAAAGAGGCTG
>JAJUGS010000324.1 GCA_029265875.1 Prolixibacteraceae bacterium | reverse complement strand
GAATCGTTCATATTCACCATCCCGTCAAACATTTTGTCTTTGTAATATCCGTCGAGGTGAATGTTTTTATATTCATAACCATGTGCTTCCATTTTATCAATTTCACCTTTAAACAAGCCCGATATTTTTTGCGATTTGATCTGGTAATCGCCATTAGCCTCACCATTAAAAGTCAGCCGGCCAAGGTCATCGATTTTGAAAAGACTGCCAATATTAAAATCAGTGGTCGATATTTTCCCTTTGTACGTTATTTGTCCGTCAGCTTTTGGTATAACTGAAACGTCGGTTTTGATGGTTCCCATCTTGCTTGTCAGCGTACCAAACGTTACAAAGTCGGAGAGAAACCCGCTGAAATTTCCTTTGTACGAAAGCAACCCCGACTGGTATAAAAAGTAAGGGAAAGTATATTTAACCGGCCTGCCATTTTTCAGGACCGTAAAATTTGAGATATCGCTGACAGTGGTTTCCAGTTTTTTCAGGTCGAGAAAAAGGTACATGGTTTCCGGGTTTTCAATGCCATTCACATAAAAATCAAGGTTTGCAATGGTTTTTTCGCCTGTATTTAAAGTCAGGTCTTTGCCTTTCAGGTCGTGAATTGTCCCATAAATATTGCCCGAAATTCCGATTTCTTCATCCATACCTTTTAGCGCAGGAATCAATTCAGCCAATTCCGAAAGGCTGATATTGGATGGTTCTATCGAAAGTTCAAAATCCGAATTCATATCCAGAAACACCTCATTTTCGTAGGTTTTTAAATTCAGGTTCAGGTTGTTAATTGCCGATTTGCCGGTTTCCATGTTCATTTCCGAAAGCGCGATACTTTTGGGGCCAATGGCAACCCTGGCTGCGAGCCGGTTAATTTTTACCTGGTTGTTGTAATTCAGTTTCAGGTTATCGAGTTTAAAAACTGTGGAATCGGCAAAGTTTTCGAATCCCGACACAGAGAGGTTGAAATCGTTTACAAACAGATGTTTTGTTTCAGTACTCCCGAAATTGGTAAAACCCAGTTTTGAATCCTGAAATCCGAAATGGTTGCAACGGATCCTCCAGAAACCGGTTGTTGTATCGGCCTTTTCTGTTTGCAGCGAGTCGATTATGAAACTGAAATTGAACCGGTTTAAACTGTCACGGCTGATATTGATCTGGTTGTTATTAAAATTCAATTCGCTTAAAACGATGTTTTGTTTTTTGAAACTGAGTGAGTCAATTTCTGCAGCCACCAGATCGGTATAAAAAATGGTGTCATTTTCAGCGTCAGCCACCAGCACATTCTGTAAAACAAGCAGGTTGAAGAACCTGAAATCCACTTTCCCGACTGAGATTTTTGCACCCGTTTTGCGCGAAAGGTTTTCCGTTATCTGCCTGATAATATAAGTCTGTACACTGCTCAACTGCAGCACGATATAAGCTGATGCAACCAGCGCCATCACCAGTGCTGCTGCAATAATCAATATTTTCCAACCTTTTTTAATAGCTTTGCGCGGTTATTTTAAACGAACTTATATCATTTTAACGAATGCAAAAGTATGGAAAACAAGTTTTTGTTAACCGATGTTTATTAATAACGAAGAAATATCTTTATTCTGATAAGAGTAGGTGAAAATGGACAAACAAAATATTACGGTTTTAGGTATTGAATCATCATGCGACGATACGTCGGCAGCTATCATCCGCGACGGTGTAATACTTTCGAATGTGGTGGCCGGACAAAAGGTACACGAGGAATTTGGTGGCGTGGTGCCCGAACTGGCATCGCGGGCTCACCAGCAAAATATTATCCCGGTGGTTGACCGGGCAATTAAAAGGGCAGGGGTCGAAAAAGAGTCAATCAGTGCGGTGGCATTTACAAATGGCCCGGGTTTGTTGGGCTCACTGCTGGTTGGAACTTCGTTTGCCAAAGGATTTTCACTGGCCTCCGGAATTCCGATGGTGGAAGTGAACCACCTGAAAGGCCATGTGCTGGCACTTTTTATCCGCGAAAACGGGGTCGAATTTAACCCGCCCAAATTCCCGTTTCTGTGTTTGCTGGTTTCAGGCGGTAATTCACAAATCATACTCGTAAAGGATTATCTCGAAATGGAAGTTATCGGGCAAACGATTGACGATGCTGCCGGAGAGGCTTTTGATAAATGTGCCAAAGTAATAGGTTTGCCTTACCCGGGCGGGCCGCACGTTGATAAACTGGCAAAATTGGGCGATCCTTCGAAATTTGTTTTTTCTCAGCCCCGTATTCCCGATCTCAATTATAGTTTCAGCGGATTGAAAACCAATTTTCTGTACTTTTTGCGCGATAACCTCAGGGAAAACGAAAATTTCATCACCGAGAATATCAACGATTTGTGTGCTTCGCTGCAATTTACCATCATCGAAATTCTGCTGAAAAAATTAAAAAAGGCAGCCAAACAGACCGGAATCCGCGAGATTGCCGTGGCGGGCGGCGTTTCGGCCAATTCAGGTTTACGCGAAGCTTTGAAACAAACAGCCGTAAAACAACACTGGAATTTGTACATCCCGAAATTTGAATACACCATGGATAACGCTGCAATGATTGCCATTACAGGGTATTACAAATTTCTAAAGGGCGAATTTGCCAGACAGGACATTGTTCCGTTTGCGCACACGCAGTTGTAGTGACTGGCCCATTGAACAAGTTCTGGCGTGAGTGAGTGAGTGAGTGAGTGAGTGAGTGAGTGAGTGAGAATTGGGAAAATGAAATTTCAGCATGAATTGATACACGGGACGCTGGTAAAACGTTACAAACGTTTTCTGGCCGATGTGAAACTCAACTCCGGCGAAATGGTTGTGGCGCATTGCACCAATTCCGGCTCCATGAAAAGTTGTATTGAAAATGGTGCTGAAGTTTATTTGTCACCCGTAAATGGTCCGCTTCGCAAAACCCGTTTTACCTGGGAAATGATCCGAATCGGCTGTGACTGGGTGGGTATCAATACCGCAAATCCAAATAAGCTGGCTTTTGAATATATTTCCGGAGGTTTGATTCCGGGGCTCGAAGGCTACACAAAAGTTACCCGTGAGGTGGTTTTTGGCGATTCACGGTTTGACATTTTTGCCGAAAACAATGAGGAAAAATGTTTTGTGGAAGTGAAAAACGTTACGCTGAAAGAAGGTGAATTTGCACTTTTCCCTGATTTGGTTACCAAACGCGGATTAAAACATCTTACAACTTTATCAGAAGTAAAAAAGGCAGGAATGCGCGCTGTAATGTTGTATATCATTCAGCGCAGCGACGTTGAAATATTTGCCCCTGCCAAAGAAATTGATCCCGCTTACGCAACCCTGCTGAAAAAAGTGGCAGCTGATGGGGTTGAAATTATGGCCTTGCAGGCAAAAGTTTCACCGCAGGAAATTAAGCTGGTCAGAAAACTCCCGGTTATGTTATAGTTCAGATTTTCAGTTCTTTGGCTGCTCAGGAGATTCCTCTTTAGGCTCTTCAACCGGAATAATAATAAATCCCGTGTACGATACCGACGAACGGTTAATGCTGTTCGCCGAAAGAGTGGCCTCGCCATCCTTGTTAATGTGAAATTTCAGGTTGATCACATCGTGGTTGTTTGTTACATCAATATCAATGTAATATCCTTTGTTGGTTCTTTTCATTGAATAGGAATCAACAGGCTGGATAAAACCCATCGGGCTTTTGTTTTGTGAGGCATAATCGTTTGAGTAATTGTTGCCATAGTAAGGCATATAAGAAAAAACCGAATCATTTCTTACCTCCAAGCCAAAATCGGTGGTCAGTGTTTTAGTTCTTGTGTTAACTCCATTAACAGTTTCGGCTTTAAATACAAAATTTTTGCTTCGTATAATTTCCCTGATTTTTTCAATCCGTTCCTTTTTTTGTTCTTCTTTGAGTTGCTTTTTGATTTTTTGGGGTTCCTGCT
>JAJUGS010000161.1 GCA_029265875.1 Prolixibacteraceae bacterium | reverse complement strand
TTTGGCTATTTTGTTCCCGGGTGGGTCTCCTATATTTCGTGGATGGGTGTAATTTTCCTGCGTGCTTTGAATATGGTGGTTGTACCATTGATTCTGAGTTCCATCATCAGTGGTGTTTCCAGTATTGGTGGTGGGTCGAACCTGGGGCGGCTTGGTTTTAAAACTATCTCATTTTATATCGCTACAAGTTTTCTGGCCATTATCACAGGGTTGTTTTTTGTTAATCTTTTTCGCCCCGGAACCGGAGCCAATCTTGGCAATGCAGCCACAGTTTCAACACCCGATGTCAGTAATTCGGCATCCGATATTCTTATCAGGGTGATTCCCGAAAACGTGATTGATGCAATGGCCAGGGGGCAGATTTTACCGGTTATCTTTTTTGCCATTTTGTTTGGCTTTTTCATCACGCAAATTCAAACCGAAAAGCAGCAATTACTGACCCGTTTTTTTGACGCATTTTTTGAAGTGATGATGAAAATTACCACGTTTGTTATTCAATTTACTCCACTGGGCGTTTTTGCCATTGTTGCCAAAGAAGTGGCCAAAAATGCCGGTTCGCTGGGAAATATTGCCGGCAGCCTCGGAATTTACATGCTTACGGTGCTTATTGCGCTTATTTTTCATGGCGGTGTTATATTGCCGTTACTGGTTAAATTTCTGGGCAAGGCAAATCCGTACAAACATTTCCGCAATATGGCAACACCGCTGCTGACAGCTTTTTCCACCTCGTCGTCAAATGCTGCGTTGCCGTTGTCGATGGTGGCTGTTGAAGAGAAAGATGGTGTTTCAGGCAAAATCACCAGTTTTACTTTGCCACTCGGCGCAACCATTAATATGAACGGAACTGCGTTGTACGAGTGTGTTGCCGCGATTTTTATCGCTCAGGCTTACGGAATCGATTTAACGTTCGGGCAGCAGGCCATTGTTGTTTTAACCGCGCTGCTGGCTGCCATTGGTTCTGCCGGAATTCCCATGGCAGGCTTGGTGATGATGTCGATTGTTTTAACAGCGGTGCATCTTCCACTCGAAGGAATTGGCCTCATTCTGGCAGTTGACAGAATTTTGGACATGTCGCGCACTACGGTAAATGTTTGGGGCGATACCTGTGCCGCAGTCATCATTGCCAAATCAGAAGGTGAATCACTGAATGTTTGAAAAATGCAGGCAGACTATCGCGTGGCATTTCCTGAAAACCTTCGTTATTTGGTTAAACTTATCTATTCAAACGAACCTGAAAGATTCATCATATGAAAAAAATCAACCTGCTTTTTATCCTTTTTTTCAGCCTGAACACATTTTCGCAAACACAGCTTTTCGACGATGGCTGGCGTTTTCACCGGGGTGGGGCGCAGAGTGCCGAAACCGTGGGTTTCGACGATTCGCAGTGGCGGAACGTTGATTTGCCACACGACTGGAGCATCGAAGATTTGCCCGGGTCCGATTCGCCTTTCAGTCGCGACGCAGTGAGCCAGACAAGCGGCGGTTTTACCACCGGTGGCAATGGCTGGTACCGCAAAACTTTTTCGTTGCCCGAACCGATGAAGGGAAAGCTCATTCAGATACAGTTTGATGGCGTTTACATGAATGCCGAATGCTGGCTGAACGGACAATCGCTGGGCAATCACCCGTATGGTTACACCACTTTCTGGTACGATGTTACTTCAAAAGTGAGGTTTGATACGGTAAATGTGCTGGCGGTGCAGGTAAAAAACGAGGGTGCCAACAGTCGCTGGTACAGTGGTTCGGGAATTTACCGCCATGTGTGGCTGAAAGCTTCCGACCCAGTGCATGTCACGCCTTTTGGCGTATATATCACCACACCCGAAGTGAGCGCCGAAAAAGCCACGGTGAAAATTGTCACCACGGTTGAAAATAAAACCCAAAAACGGGCAGAAATAAAATTGGTTACAAGAATTCTGGATGCTGCATCAAAAGAAGCCGCAAAAACTGAATCGGTTTTTACACTCGATAATGAAAAAACTGAGAATACCGTACAATTTCTATCGGTTTTGAAACCCGGTTTGTGGTCGGTGGAAACACCGGTTTTGTACAAAGCGGTTACCGAAGTGTATCACGATGGAAAAATGTGCGACAAAAATGAAACTATATTTGGCATCCGCACAATTTCGTTTAGTGTTGATAAAGGCTTTCAATTAAATGGGAAAACAGTGGAACTGAAAGGTGGCTGTGTGCACCACGACAATGGCCCGCTGGGCGCAAAAGCCTACGACCGCGCCGAGGAACGGCGCATCGAACTGCTGAAAGCATCAGGTTATAATGCTGTGCGTTGCTCACACAATACACCGTCGCCGGCGTTTCTGGCTGCCTGCGACAAACTCGGGATGCTTGTGATTGACGAGGCTTTTGATATGTGGCGACATGCCAAAAATCCCTACGACTATTCGTTGTATTTTGATGAATGGTGGCAGAAAGACATTGAAAGTATGGTGCTGCGCGACCGGAACCATCCGTCCGTCATTCTCTGGAGCATCGGTAACGAAATTGGTGGAATGGATTCACCCGAGGTGGTGGAAGTGGCAAAAATGCTTGGCAATCATATCCGGAAACTTGACCCCACACGTCCTGTGACTGCGGCTGTTAATGGGCTGAATCCGCGAAAAGACCCGTTTTTTGCCACACTCGATGTGGGTGGTTACAACTACGCCACCGGCGGCGACCACCTGAAAGGCAGTATGTATCCCATCGACCATAAACGGGTTCCTGAGAGAATTATGCTGGGAACTGAATCGTACGCGCTGGAAGCTTTTGGCGCGTGGATGGACGTGCTGGATTATGATTACCTGGCGGGTGATTTTGTGTGGACGGCCTTTGATTATATTGGCGAAGCGAGTATTGGCTGGCGCGGGTACTGGGCTGAAAACAACTTTTACCCCTGGAACCTGGCCTATTGCGGCGACATCGATATTTGCGGATGGAAACGTCCGCAGTCGTTTTACCGCGATGCTCTCTGGATGGAAAACCAGGTTTCGGTGTTTGTAAAACCGCCGCAACCCAGCTTTCCGCAGAACCCGAAACGGCAGTCGTGGAGCAAATGGCACTGGCACGATGTGGTGGCCGACTGGAACTGGCCGGGCTACGAAAACACGGAGTTTGAAGTGAATGTCTATTCATCATGCGAAACCGCAGAGCTTTTTCTGAACGGAAAATCGCTGGGGAAAAAAGAAACCAACCGTTCAACGGAGTTTCAGGCGGTGTGGAAAGTGCCTTACCAGCCGGGCGAACTGAAAGTGGTGGGCTATCAGAAAGAAAAACCGGTTTCGCAATCGGTGCTGGCAACCGCCGCCGAAACTAAAGCCATAAAAATGAGTGCCGACAGAAACAAAATAAAAGCCGACAACCAGGATTTAAGCTACATCACGGTGGAGCTCACCGATGAAAAAGGAATCCGGAATCCAAAGGATGAGCGGCTCGTAAAATTTGAAATTGAAGGTGAGGGAAATATTGTTGGTGTAGGGAACGCCAACCCGGTCAGCACCGAAAGTTACCAGTTGCCACAGCGAAAAGCCTGGCAGGGCAGGTGCCTGGTGATTGTAAAATCCACAGGTAACGCAGGAAAAGTCAGGCTGACTGCTTCTGCAGAAGGACTAAAACCTGTTCAGCTTGAAATTCAAACTGTAAAATAAAGGCTGGCATCTGGCTAAAAACAACAAAACCTGTGGATTTCCGCAGGTTTTGTCGTTTATCAAAGATTCGAAAAATGCCGCCGGATGCCGGTTTTGCTCACCTTGGCATAAGTTCCCCAGCCGCGTTTCATCCAGTGGCCTAAAAAGGGCATCGGAATAATGAACGAGCGTTTGAGGCTCCTGAAAACAAAGGCTGCGCCATCGCCGGTGTCCATCACGCAAATGATATTGGGATTTTCGTGGTAATGTATTTTCTTTCCGCTCCCGGTTTCGGCAACCAGGATATTGTGGGCAGCGGTGCGTCCCATCTGTTCGGCCACGTGCCCCTGTTTGGCAACCCATTCGGGGCCTTCGAGGGCAGCAATATCGCCAATGGCATACACATTTTCGTGTCCGCGAACCTGGCAGTGCGTGTCGATTTGCACAAAACCAGCTTCGTTTAGCGGAAATGCGCCATTCTGCAAAACCGGGTGTCCTGCCGATGCCGGAATGTACAGCGTGAGGTCGGATTCGAGGGTGGTGGTGTCCTCAAAAACCACCGCTCCCGGTTCGAAACCGGTGATTTTTTTGCCAAAACGCTGCGCGATGTTGTATTTCCCGAACATCCTATTCAGCATAGGCAGCGCACCTTTCCCCATTTTGGCGCCCGGTTCGTCCATGGGCGCAAAAAAGGTGAGTTCAAAATTCTGCCTGATTTTTTTCTTTTTCAGCAGGTTGTGGATGTTGAACATCATTTCGAACGCCGGTCCGCCGCGAACAGCCGATTTGTCTTTCGGGTTGCCGCCAAAACCGATGGCAATTTTCCCGTTGCCACGGGCTACCAGTGCATCGATTTTTTCGCGGATTGCCAGCGAAACCTCGGGTTTTCCGCAAATAGAAAGGGTGTTTTCGATCCCTTTGTGCGGCATTTTTCCGGCACCAAAAGCCAGGACCAGGTAATCGTAATCCAGCATCTGGTTTTCGCAGACCACTTTCCGGTTTTCGGGCTGAATTTCCTTCACCGCATCAATAATCACGTTAAAACCATGTTTCTTCTGAATTTTTTCCAGCGGAACTTTTACATCGCTGAAATCTTTTGTTCTTACCGGAACCCAGATAGAAATAGGGTAGAGGTACAGAAAGTCGCGGTCGGAAACCAGCGTTACTTTCACCTTGCCGCTTTTTTGCAATTGGATGGCGGTTTGAATTCCGGCAAAACCTCCACCCAGTATCAGTACTTTTTTCATGCTTCCAGTTTGTTCATAACCGATTTGATGTATTCACTGTCCCTGCAACCGTCCAAGGTGTTGACCAGTTTTCCTTTCAGAAAAATCAGCAGGGAAGGAACACTTTTCAATTCGCCCAAAACATGTAAATCTTTGACCTGGCTCGTATCCGCCACATAAACCTGTGTTTTTTTACTCAGGTAACAGGCTTCGGTAACATTCCGGAACGCACATTTCGATACTTTATCTTCAGGATTGTGAAGCAACAGCAGGACGTGGTCCTGTTCGGTAATTTTCTGCCGGAAACCGGCCAAAGATTCAATGTTTTGCATAATTTATCAGTTTACTCTTTGTCTCATCATCTGCATAATCCCACCGCCGTTGCGGGTATTGGTAAATCCCATCTGCATCAGCATCCGCTGTGCATAGGCCGAGCGTGCCCCTGAAGCACAATACAGCGTGATTTCGCGCGATTTGCTTCCCAGTTCGTCCATTCTTGCATGCAATTCATCCAGCGGAATGTTAATGGCGCCCGGGTAGGCTCCTGAATAATATTCTTCAGGCGTGCGGACATCCACCACCAGCGGACCGGTTGACGGCGCTGCGTTTGTGGTTTTGGCGGCATTTCTGCGGGCCATCATGGCGGCTATTCCTCCGCCGTTTTTCACATTGGTGTAGCCAATCTGCATCAGCAACCGCTGTGCGTAGGCCGAGCGGGCACCGGTGGCACAATACACCACAATTTCGCGGCGCGCATTGTTGCCCAGTTCGTAATATCGTTCAGCCAGTTCATCCAGCGGAATGTTGATGGCTTCCGGAACTGCCCCGTCTTCAAATTCTTCCGGCGTGCGGACATCTACAATCAGTGGCGAATTTTCGTCGCGGGCTTTTACCTCTTTTTTCTCTTCCGTTTTTTGTTCTTCACCTTGAATCGTTTTTTCTTCGATGGGCAAAAGACTGATTTTTATATTTCTGAAACCCAGTGACCGGGCATAACGCTGAAGCGATGTGTGCCCACCCGAGATGTTGGTTACTTCCCTGTAGCCTGCACCTTTCAGGATGCGAAGCGCCTGGTGTCCTTTTTTGCCGGTTTCGTCGTACACAATCACCGGACGGTTAGCCGGAATCTCGTGCAGGTTTTGATCCAGAAATTCGAGTGGAATGTGCAAAGCGCCTTTGATATGGCTTTTTTCGTAAGCAAAACTGTCGCGTACATCCACATAAACCGGCGTTTTGTTGGAAACAAACTGGTCAAGTTCGGCAGCCGTCACCGACGGGCTGAAACCCGACATCCGGTTTTCGGCGGTGTAGGCAGCCATGTTCATGGCATCGTTGGCTGTACCGATGGGTGGCGAGTAGGCAAAATCAACATCGGCCAGTTCGCTCACGGTGAGTTTGGCCGCTGTGGCCGTGGCAATCACATCCAGCCTTTTGTCGGCGCCTTCGTACCCGGCTGTTTGTCCGCCTAAAACCACGCCCGTTTTGCGGTCGTACACCAGCAGGACGGTTACAGTTTCGGCACCCGGGTAATACGAGGTATGATGTTCTTTGTGCACCACCACGGCATCGGCATCCATTCCCAGCGAGCGGGCCTGTTTCAGCGACAAACCGGTGGTTCCGGCCACCGCTTCGAAAACACGCACCACCGAAGTGCCGATGGAACCTTTGTAGCTGTGATTTCCGCCCAAAGCATTTTCGGCGGCAATACGTCCCTGACGGTTGGCCGGGCCTGCCAGCGGAATGCGTACCTTTTTACCGTTTACGCGGTGTTCAATTTCCACCATGTCGCCGGCAGCATAAATATCAGGATCCGAAGTTTGTAATTTGTCGTTTACCAGCAAACCACCAGCTTCACCAATTTCGAGACCGGTTTCTTTGGCCAGTTGCAAAGTGGGGCGCACCCCGATTGACAACAAAACCATGTCGGCTGCCAGTACTTTGCCATTGTCGAGTTTTACCTCGCGCTGCCTGATTTCGGTTACACTGGCGCTTGTGTTTACCCCCACTCCATACGAAAGCAGTTCGTTCTCAATAAAACCGGCAGTTTCAGCTTCCATTACTGCCATCACGTGGGGCATCATTTCCACCACATTTACCTTCAGTCCTCTTTTTACCAGTGCTTCCACCATTTCGAGGCCGATAAAGCCACCTCCTACAACAACGGCAGTTTTGGGTTTCTTTTCATTCAGGAAGTTGGCGATTTTGTCCATGTCTTCCAAAGTCCAGAGCGTAAAAACATGGTCGTTGTCGGCGCCGGGAATGGTAGGTTTAACCGGGCGGCCACCCTGTGCCAGAATCAGTTTTGTATAACTGAATTCTTTTTGTTCGCCACTTCTTGTATCGAAGGCTTTTACGGTGTGTGCCTTTCTGTCGATGGCCGAAACCAGCGTGTGCGTGTGCACGTCCACATTGTATTGTTCGTTAAAACTTTCGGGACTCTGCAAAATCAATTTCGAGCGGCTTTTGATGTCGCCCCCGATATAGTAAGGCAATCCGCAGTTGGCAAACGAAATGTCAGGCCCGGCTTCGAGCATGGTGATTTTTGCCGAAGGTGAAATGCGGCGTGCTTTGGCTGCTGCTGTGGCTCCCGCCGCAACACCACCGATGATCAGTATTTTTTCCATTTTCATATTTCTGATTTTATTTAATTATTCTTTATAAACTCGTTTGAAATTTGCTGATTAAACTGTTGCAGGCTCAAAAACGTCATCCAGAATTTCCGCCATTTCAGATGCTGAAAGCGGACCGGCTGTTACTTTTTCAACCTTCCCGTTTTTAAAACATACGGTTACCGGAAGTGTTTTCTGACTGGCTACTTCGGGAATGGCATGGAAAAATGCCGAAACCGGGTTATCAAATTCCAGATCGAAGAATCTGATGTGCCTGTATCTGGCTTTTAAACCAACAGCAGCGCGGTAAGTACTCACGCTGGCCGTGTCCATTCTTCCGCAGATAATCACAACTTTTTCGTTTTCCGTCAGGCTTTTTGAAAAATCAGCGGCATTTTCGATATGATTCAGATTTGTGTACAACATGTTTTTCAATTTTTTCCCCGGCAAAAATACCGTCTGACCTACGGGGCACCAACAGAATGAGCGCCGGTGAATCCGGTTTATGAATTGAACTGCGACAACTTTTTTATTGATTTAAATCTTAATTTTATCCGCTGAACGAATACGGGATCATTCCATGAAGCCAATTCTTGAAACCGACAAAGAGTTTTTCTGCGATATACAGGCTCCCTGTTTTCAGATGCTGACACCGGTTGAAGCCGACCTGGTGAAAGCCAGCAAAACACAGGTTTTGTTCCGCAAAGGCGACAACCTCACCAAGCAGGGCGCTTTTGCCTCGTATGCGTTGTTTATGGTGAAAGGGCTTGCCAAAAAATACGTGGAAGGCGATGGTTCAAAGAATTTTAACCTGCGGGTAATCCAGCCGGGCGAGTTTATCGGGTTGTCGGCGGTATTCAGCAAAAACACCTTTAACTACTCCACGGTGGCGCTTACCGATTGCCAGGCCTACCTGGTTGAAAAAGATGCCATTGCCGCGGTGGTGATGCAAAACGGCCATTTTGCCTTTAACATTATCAAACGCTATTTTGAGCAGAACGGCAATTTGTACGACACGCTGCGCACGGTTTTGTACAAACAGATGAATGGCCGCATGGCCGACACGCTGTTGTACATCGACAGCCTCAAACAGGAAGGGCAGGATGTTTTTCAACTGATTTCGCGGAAAGATATTGCCGAATTTGCCGGCATCTCCACCGAAAGCGCGGTGAAAGTGCTCAAAAGCTTCGAAAAAGACGGGCTGATCGAACTCCACGAAAAAAGCATCACCATTCTGAATGCGGCCAGTTTGCAGGAGATCAGCAAAAAGGGGTAACTATAATTTTTGATTCACCCGTTAATCTTTCATCAATTTTATAAGAAAATTTTTCTGCCTGTGTAACGAATCACTCCTTTTGCAGGTATTGTTTTCAGAAGTTCATTAAAAACGGAATCTGACAGGAAAAAATAATGAATCACTTGAGCGACGAACAACTGATGGTGCAATTGGCGCAAGGCAGCCGGCAGGCGGCGGCTGTATTGTACGACAGGTACCAGACAAGGGTTTACGGCTATTTTGTGAGGATGACCAACGACCGCGAGGCGGGCCGCGATCTCACACAAAACACGTTTTTGCGGGTGATTCGTTATGCAGCCACCTGGAAAGATGACAAAACTTTTGTGTACTGGCTTTTCAGGATTGCACGAAACATTCTGGCTGACCACTACCGGAGCCTCCGGCATTTCAGCGACCTCGACGGCCATCCTGAAATCGGGGCAAAAGACAATGAAGAATCGGTGCGCGAAAGCGAGGTGCGCGAGTCGTACGAAATGCTGCTCGAAGCCATGAACCAGCTTCCGCCCGGGTACAGGGAGATCATCGAACTGAACCGGTTCCAGGGGTTTTCGTACCGCGAAATTGCCGCTGCCACCGATAGCAACGAGAACGCCGTGAAGGTGAAAACTTTCAGGGCGATACAAAAACTGAAAGAGATTTACGAGAAAATAATGGTTGAGTAATTATGAAACGAATACCGATTTATCGGGGTGAGTTCCCTGCCCGAAGTTCAGGCGGGCATCGGGTGAAAAAGTTGATGAAAGTGTGAAAGTACAACCAACAACCAGAAAGTAATTAAAAGAGGTAAACAGATGAAATGTGAAGAAGTAAAACTGAATCTCCCCGCTTACATCGACGGGAAACTGGATGACAAAACGATGGCAGAAATCGGCCGTCATCTCGAAGGTTGTGCTGAATGCAGCGAGTTTCATGCAGGTTTTGAGTCGTTCCTGGGTTTTGCCAACGCGATGCCCGCCATTGAACCACCTGCCGGGATGAAAAACGAGTTTCTGAAAATGCTCGACACCGAAATGCCAGCAAAGCAAAAACGGGTGCTGATGCCTGTGTGGCTCCAGGTGGCGGCTGTATTGGCCATTGCCATCATTACTTACTCGGGTGGTTATTATTTCGGAACCGAAAAAAGCCGCGGCGAGCAGCAGTTGCTGCAGGCCGAACTCAACCAGACCAAACAACGGGTTTTTTTGGCCAGCCTGCAGGAAATGACAGGCCCGCAGAAAATCGACGCGGTTTACTCAATCAGCCA
>JAJUGS010000358.1 GCA_029265875.1 Prolixibacteraceae bacterium | reverse complement strand
TGCATATCTGTCAAGAAAACAAAACAACAATTAAAGATAAAAAAGTACATTAATGTCAATAAAAAAGGGAATTTCCAAATCGAAAATTCCCTCTCATTAAAACGCAAGATTTTTCTATTTATAAACCTCTTCCTCTTTCTGATATCCTTCTGAAATCACTGTTAATTTCAGGTTTTCACGGTTTACAATCATCGACGGATGAAACAAGGCAGGAACCAGCATTTCGCCATTACTTACCGTTTGAAAAGTTTTCTCACCATCTTCATTTTTTGCCAGTTTCACAGCCAATTCTGCGGCTGTTGCTGCAAGTTTCTCGATGGGTTTATAAACCGTGCAGGTTTGGTGGCCGGCTACTATTTCCTGCAAATTTGGTAAATCAGCATCCATTCCGGCCAATAAAACCTGACCTTCTTTTCCTGCTTCACGCAAAGCTTTTACAACACCCAATGCAATAGCATCGTTGGCCGCAATTATTGCATCAACTTTCTGATTTTTTGCCAGGATATTTTTGGTATGTTCGTAACCTTCAGCTTCTTCCCATGCATTGGTGAATTCGTTGTAAACAATTTTGATGTCTCCTTTTTCAACCAGGGGCTGCAAAACATTCATCTGCCCGAGATATAAAAACTGACTGTTATTATCGCTTTTGGCACCTCCAATCAAGGCATAATTTCCGGCTGGTTTTATTTTTGTAAGATAATCGGCCTGTAATTCTCCGGTCGCAACATTATCAGTTGAAACATAATAATCAAGTTTGCAATTCTTTATCAGCCGGTCGTAAGAAATTACTTTGACATTTTTGGCGTGCGCTTCATTTACAATTTCTGCGGCTGCAAACTGATCGACAGGTACAACCACCAGAACATCAACACCGTTGGTGAGCATTTCTTTTGCCTGAGCCAATTGTTTTGCGGCATCATTATCGGCAACCTCAACTTGTACACTTCCGCCAAGTTCTTCTACTTTTGAAACAAAGAAATCGCGGTCATTTTCCCACCTCTCCCTGTCGAGAGCATGAATCAGAAAACCGATTTTCGGTTGATCTTTCGGTTTTTCGGAACATCCACCAGCGAAAAGAAGCACCAGGAAAATCCAAATGAAAAGTTTAACCTGGAAATACATAATATCGATTTTAGTTATGTCAATCTCTATTACGTATTGAAAGCCTTAAGAGTTAGAATTTTATGAGCTAATTTTTAATGTTTTGGAATACAATTTTTTAAGAATCAATTTCATTTAAAACCTGATAATTTCGGAATAAAGCTGCTGGACAGGCAGTCCCATTACATTGTAAAACGAACCTTCGATATGTGTGATTCCAATATAGCCGATCCACTCCTGAATCCCATAGGCACCGGCTTTGTCGTAAGGTTTGAATTCATCGATATAAAAATAGATTTCTTTATCAGAGAGTTCCCTGAAACTGACATTGGAAACCGACCAAAACGATTTTTGCTTTTCCATTCCTGTAAGACAAACCCCCGAAATTACCTGGTGTTCCTTTCCGCTCAGTTTTTTTAAAATTCTGAATGCATCTTCTCTATCTGATGGTTTTCCGAAAACTTCTCCATCAAGCCAAACAATGGTATCGGCCGTAATCAGCAAATCATTTTCATATAAAGTGCCCAAAAATGGTTTTGCTTTCAATTCAGCCAGGAAAACCGGAATCTCCTCCCTGTAAAGCTCAGCCGGAAAATTCTCTTCAACTTCCCTTATTTCAACCCTGAAGTCAATTCCTAAATCATGAATCAATTCTTGCCGGCGGGGCGATTTTGAAGCAAGAATGTAATTGTATTTTGGCAGCCAGTTCATTTCAGAATGCGTCCTTAATCATTTCGCCGGTAAACCATCGGTCCTGTGCACGCAGCGTTTGTTCAATCACATCGCGTACACAGCCTTCACCACCATTTTTATGAGAAATATATTTCGAAATTGATTTGATTTCAGGCACTGCGTCATTGGGGCAAACCGGCACGCCAACGGCTTTCATGATGTTGTAATCCACAAGGTCGTCGCCCATAAAAAGAATGTTTTCAGGCTGAATACCTGTTTTTTGCACAAAATCAATCAAACAAGCTACTTTATCGCGAACACCCTCATAATAATGTACAACACCCAGTTTTTCGTGGCGAAGTTTTACGCGTTCCACATTCCCGCCGGTGATAACCGCTACCGGAAATCCAAAATTAATGGCACTTCTGATGGCAAATCCATCTTTTACATTGGCTGTGCGCATCGGGTCGCCCGATTCGTTCAACGGCGTTGTATCGAGCGACAAAACACCATCAACATCGAAAATAAAGGCCTTTACATTTTTAAGCTCTTCTTTGAAAAAAATCATCCATTCAGTTTTTTGTGGTGTTCAAAGATACTTTTTGAAATCATTTCATACAACTGCAGGTATTCTTCGGCATCTGCCAGCTTTTCAAGATGTTTGTCAATTACATTTTTATCGAATCGCACAGCCGGCCCGGTCTGGGCTTCGAAAGGCTGAAGTTCCTGAACTTTCAAAGCTGTTTCAAGAATCAGCGGTTTTAAAACATCAAAACTGATATTTTTTGTTTTGAGCAATTCACCGGCAATAAAATAAAAGTGGTTGACAAAATTACAGGCAAAAACTGCAGAAATATGAAGGAGCTGTCTTTGTTCAGCACCGGCTACTGAGACTTTCTCGGAAATTGTAGCGGCAATCTTTCTCAGAATCTCCAGGTTTTCAGGTGAATTTGCCTCAATAAAAACCGGAATATCACTGAAATTGACCTCCCTTTTCTTTGAAAAAGTCTGGAGCGGGTAGATAAACCCAAAATTCTATGTGTATTTTTCTAAAACTGACACTGGCAAACTACCCGAACAATGTACCACGAGTTTATCCTGAAAATCAATTTGGGAAAGAACTTCACCAATTGCCGAATCTTTTACTGCAACAATGAAAATATCTGCGGTACCAGCGATTCCGGATAATGAAGAAGTGTACTTTGCTCCCGTAATTTCGGCCAGCCCTTTTGCTTGAATTTCTGTACGATTATAAATCTGCTTTATTTCCTGACTTGTCCCCTCTTAAATTAGTGCGGTTGTAAGTATTTGAAAATCAATGTTTGTGTTTAAAAAAAGACTAAATTTACCGCACTAAGGGTAGGTTTAGGATGAAAATCAGGGTTG
>JAJUGS010000306.1 GCA_029265875.1 Prolixibacteraceae bacterium | reverse complement strand
GTAACTGAAACCGGGCCAAAGAATAGCCCGCAAAGTGAGACTATCACCGAACGCCCGTCAAAAATTACACCCTCTGCAAATTCAAGCGGATACATCATGCCAACTATTGCAATTATTCCGAATACAAAACCCTGAAATACCGATTTTGAGATATACGATATTTTTTGCGTGTTCCAAATAAATGCCGACAACAAACTCAGGGTAACAAGCAACGACAGGTTATAGATAATTTCTATATAGAACATTGAATATTATTTTATTACTGAACAAAAAAACCGACCAGACAAAAAACCTGGCATGAAACCAAAAGTAAATTAGCTTCTGAATAATACATCAACTTACCGGGATTGTGAAACGAAATATGCTCCCTTCACCTTCCCTGCTTTCCACTGCTATTTTCCCCCCGTGTTTTTCAACAAACTCATGACATAACAACAACCCAATACCAGAGCCTTTTTCGTTTTTTGTGCCACGTGTGAAATATCCCGATCCTATATCAAAAAGCTTTTTCAGATTTTCGGAAGATATACCAACACCTGAATCTGCAACCTTCACCTCAATTTCACTTTCGTTCCTGCAAGCTGATACCATTATTTTACCTCCTGGTTTTGTGAATTTTACAGCATTGCTTAAAAGGTTACGCACAATTGTTTTCATCATATTCTCATCAACTTTTACCCAAATTTCAGCGGTGTCAACCAATGATATTTCAATTCTTTTTTCAGCAGCCGGTTCGCTGATCAATAAAACCATTTCAGATAAAAGCTCGCGGAGGTTCACCAGGCGGGGCTTAAATGATATCCGCCCATCCTGAACAGTGGCCCACTCTAACAAATTTTCGAGAAGATTGATCGTATTGGCGGCTGATTTGTTGATTAAAGAAGCATATTTCCGAATTTCACCGGCATCCAGGTTTTCATCCTCAACAATCAGATTACTGAACCCCAAAATATTGTTGAGCGGAGTTTTAAGGTCGTGGGCAATTATCGACAGGAATTTGTCTTTTGTGGCATTGAGTTCCACCAGCCTGGTTTCCATTTCTTTACGCTCAGTGATGTCGTATATTACCGACATCATACAATTCTCACCATTAATTTCAATAATTGCCGCGTTAAATACCCCCACCACCATATCACCCGATTTTTTTCTGAAGTGGTACTCTTTCTGGAGTACCCTTCCTTCGCGGTTTATGATTTCGATAACTTCGTTGCGGTTGGCCAGATTTTCCCATAAATTCAGCTCTACTGTAGTTTTCCCCAGAACATCGGTTTCCGGATATCCCGTAAGCAAGCTAAAGCCTTTGTTTACTTCCAGTATTTTACCATCATCGGGCCGTGAAATTATAATTACATAAGGCGACAGATGAAAGGCCTTTTTAAACTTTTCTTCTTCTGAATTTATCATCAGCAACAAACGGCCGTTAAACATTAACACGAGCGAAAAAGTGAGAAATGTAAACAGAATCTGGTAACCCAGCAAAACAACCGTTTCAAAATTTCCGGCATGCAGATAGTCGTTTGTTTGTAAGCCCTGCAAAAGATATACAATAAGCCGGACAAGATTGAGAATACTGAATAACAGAAAAACAATGCCCACCCAACGGGTAAGGTTATTTAAACGGGCGGGTACTTTGTACAACGAAATATACGCACACTGGGCAGTAATCAGCAGAAAAATGAAGGCAAAATTGTAGCTTCTAATAATAAGGCTATCGTTAAAAACCGAAAACCAGGTATGAATAACAAAAAACACCGCAATCAGTATGATATTGAAAGTATAACTGATTTTACGCCCGGTGAAAACTGCCAGCCCTACTAACCCCATAAACGACCCCAACATGGAGAGTGTATTGGCAACAGAAATTGAGAAAAACCCGTGTATGTGGCCACGCAAAAAAATAAGCAACAAACTGCTGATTTGCAGAAGAAAATCGAGCAAAAAATAATGAATCCCATCAAAGCGTTTTCGCAACTGAAACCATAAAATAATAATAATCAACAAGCTAACCAAGTTGACTAAGGTATAATTCAGAAAAATGGTCCGTATATCTAATCCTGTCATTTTAAATACTTTGTGGTAATTCAACAATGAATTTGCTTCCTGTCCCGATTTCACTTTCAACGCTGATTGTACCACCATGGCGTGCCACAAACTCTTTACACAGGATCAGGCCGAGCCCGGTACCTTTTTCGTTTTCCGTACCCCGGGTGGTAAAACCGGCGCCAATATCAAAAAGTTTCTCCAAATTTTCGCGGCTGATTCCAATTCCGGTGTCGGTTACCGAAAGAATTACCTTGTCCATTTCCTTCACGGCTATCACTTTAACTGTCCCCCCGGGTTTTGTAAATTTGACGGCGTTATTCAACAAATTACGTATCAAGGTTTTAAACATATTTTCGTCAACATTTACGATAATATCTCCAGGCACCTCATCAAACATATGAATGCCTTTAGCCAGGGCCACGGAGCTTACTTCTTCAAAAACATCGTTTACAATCTGTTTCAAAACCATTAATTTGGGTTCAAATATCATCCGGTTTTGTTGCATCCGTGCCCAATCGAGGAGGTTATCGAGCAACCCCAGTGTATTTCTTGCCGAATTGTATATGGCAGTCGAATAATTCGAAATTTCATCAGGGCTCAGGTATTTTACTTCATCTTTCAGCAATTCGCTGAAACCTACGATGCTGTTAAACGGGCTTTTCAGGTCGTGGGCGATGATGGAGAAAAACCGGTCTTTGGTAGCGTTGAGTTCACGCAGTGCTTTTTCACTTTCCTTTAATGCGTCTTCAGCCAGTTTACGCTGGTGTACATCGCTGATGAAATTGAGGGTTGCGGGTTTTCCGTTCCAAAGCATGGGTGCCCCGGTTAACGAAATCCACCTGATTTCCCCCGATTTTGTTACCATTCTGAATTCGTAGCGTTGCTCCACCAATTCACCAACGAGCCTTTTACGATAGTTATTCACCACCCTTTCCAAATCGTCAGGATGAATCATTGCGGCAAACGGTTTGTTATCAAGCTCAGAGGCTGAATAGCCACTGAGTTCGACAAAAACCGGGTTGAAATATACCATTTTATAATCCTGTTCCACAAGAATCCCTTCTTGTGAAGTTTCAAATATCAGCCGGTATTTTTCCTCACTTTCTTTCAGTTTTTTTTCTGTTTCTCGGCGTTGCGTAATATCGTGGCCAATTCCAACCAAACCGAGAATTTGCCTTTGTTCATCATAAACCGGGAATTTTGAGGTCAGTAACCAGGATTGAACCCCTTCCTTGTTAAAGAAATTTTCTTCGCGGTTAATAATCGGGGTTCCGGAGTTTATCACTTGCATATTATCTTCATGTCCACGCAAGCCAATTTCACCCTCAAAAAGTTCCACATCCGTTTTGCCAATGGCTTCTATTTCGTTTTCACACCCGATATTCAAAACATCGGCCCTGTTGGCAATTACTTTTTTGCCCTCTCTATCAATAAAATAGATGGCATCCGGGATATTATCAATCAGTGTGCGTAAAATCGACCGTTCAAATTTGAGTTTTTCCTCGTATTCCTTATGGTCAGAAACATTCTGCACCATACCATCAAACCAGAGAATATTGCCCAAAACATCTCTTTTGGCCCTGGCATTTTCAACCACCGTTATTGTTTTGTTATCTTTAGTTAACCATTGCGATTCGAACCCGAATACAACATCTTCTTTTTCAACCAATTTAATAAATTCATTGCGCCGGTCAGCTGACAGGTAAATATCTTTGGCAAGGTCTATTTGCATTAATTCGTCGACTGAATTATATCCAAGGATTTTCAGCAGGAATGGATTTGCAATCAGTATTTTCCCATCGGGAGTGGTTCGGTAAATCCCAACCGGGGCATTTTCAAAAAGGTTCCTGAACTCGCTGATACTACTATCCAGGTCAGATTTTGCTTTTATCAGGTCGGTAACATCTGTTACCACGGTAACCACCTCTTCGTCACCGAAAGGACCCATCCGGGCATCAAAAAACCGCAACCCTCTTTCAGGTATTTCAAGCTGGTATTCAAATCGTTGAATAATCCTTGTTTGCAATACCTCCTTTATTTTTTCCTGTATTTCTGAAGCGAAATCGGGCTTGAAAATCTCGTGAACCGATTTTCCGGTTATTTCTTTTTCACGGTAAAACAAATCATCGGTGGCAGCCTTGTAACCGGTAAAAAAACCCTTTTTATCAATTCTGAAAATAATATCGGGGATGGCCGTGAACAACTCCCGGAGATGAGATTCTTTTTTTACCAGTTCTTCTTCTGTATTTTTTAATTGCGTGATATCGCGGCCTATTACCAGTATCCTGATTAACTGGTTTTGTTTGTTGAAAACCGGGCTGAAATGATATTCGTAAACTTTCTTTGGGACAAGGCCCTGTGAT
>JAJUGS010000046.1 GCA_029265875.1 Prolixibacteraceae bacterium | reverse complement strand
ACCGTTTTAAATCCGGCTCCTTTTTTTGAAGTTCTTCAATAATTTCTTTGAGATTTCGCCGGATATCATCGTGAAACGACCACATTACCGAAAGGCAGCGAAACCCGGGAACATATTTTTCAATCAGCGGGAAAAGTACATTTTCCTTGATCTGGTAGTACTGTCCTACTTTTCCTATTTCGCTGAAAACTGCCAATAAAGCTTTTTTCAATTCTGCATCAGATAAACCACTGTTGAACTCCCGGATCATCGGTTTTGCAGTCTGAAGTTTTGTGTCAAGAATCCGGTTATTTTCAATCATACAACCTAAAAATGAAGACTTTTCAGGAGGTGAATACGGAAAATCGGAAAGCGGTTTATACAAAAGGTTCAGCCATTTGTTGATGCCCTTTTTCAGTTCGGGCATCGGCATTCCGGTTTCCACAAGCCTGTGAACCACTGATACAACATCGGCAGGTGTGCAAAAATCAATTACATCTTTATTTTCGGCAACCAACTGTGCCAGGTTCTCTCCTTTCAGCAATTCAACAAAAAGGTTAAACAACCTTGTTATTCGTTCTTCTTTATGATTTGTAAATTCTGACATCGCCTTCAATTTTCCACAAATATGCACGAAATTGTTTTTATTATCAATTTCTAAAAATCTGGTTAAAATCCAGTAGAATATTGCCTGAATTTTTATTTGGAAACTGTATTTAATTTCTTCATTTTAATTAAATTAACAGGATATTTTATGAACATAAACTGATTAATTTATGAAAGTAGTTGTACTGGGAGCCGGTATTTCAGGCCACACGGCAGCCGCATTTCTAAAGAAAAAACTGGGCAGTAAGCACGAGGTGGTGGTGGTTTCACCCAGTCAGTACTACCAGTGGGTGCCATCGAATATTTGGGTTGGTGTGGGAAAAATGACGGTTGACCAGGTAAGGTTTAAACTCGAAAAAGTGTATAACCGCTGGGGTATTGTTTTCAAACAGGCAAAAGCCACCGCTATTTATCCCGAGGGTGACACAACCATTGATAAAGGTTTCGTGGAAATAGCATACACATCGCCCGACAAAATTGGCCATACCGAAAAAGTGGAATATGATTACCTGGTAAATGCCACCGGCCTAAAACTGAATTTTGAAGCCACCGAGGGTCTTGGTCCCGGTAAAAACAGTGTTTCGGTTTGTTCATACGACCATGCCGCCCATGCCTGGGAGGAGTTGCAAAAAAGCATCGGAAAAATGAAGCAGGGTCAAAAGCAAAGATTTCTGATTGGAACCGGTCACCCGGCAGCCACCTGCCAGGGAGCCGCCTTTGAGTATGCCCTGAATATTGCTTTTATTTTAAAGCAACTGAAACTTTCGCACCTGGCTGAAATCACCTGGATATCGAATGAATACGAAGTGGGCGATTTTGGGATGGGTGGCGCTTTTGTGAAAAGAGGCGGATATATTACTTCCACAAAGGTTTTTACCGAATCGGTTTTTGCCGAAAACAACATTAATTGGATCAAGCGTGCAGGAGTTAAAAAAGTGGACCCCGGAGTTTGCCATTACGAAACGCTGGATGGCGAAATGCATTCGGTTGAATTTGACTTTGCCATGCTGATTCCGGCTTTTTCGGGACACGATATAAAAGCTTTTAATAAAGCTGGTGATGAAATTACAAGCTTGTTGTTTGCTCCCAATAAATTTATGAAGGTGGATGCTGATTACACCCCGAAAAATTTTGAAGAATGGAGCATAAATGACTGGCCGCAAACTTATCAATCGCCTTTTTACAGTAATATTTATGCAGCCGGTATTGCCTTTGCCCCGCCTCATGCCATTTCAAAACCCATGAAAAGTCCGAACGGAACGTTGATTGCACCGGCTCCCCCACGCACCGGAATGCCATCAGGCGTAATCGGGAAAATTATTGCCCTGAACATAGCCGAAGCCATTAAATCGGGGAAAATGGAACATCGTCACAAAGCCAGCATGGGCCGGATGGGAGCTGCCTGCATTGTTTCGGCAGGTTACAGCATGACAAAAGGTTTGGGAGCCACGATGACTGTTTCGCCGGTTGTTCCCGACTGGGAAAAATACCCGGAATGGGGACGGAATATTAATGCCACAGTTGGCGAGATTGGTTTGGCCGGGCACTGGATCAAGCTTTTCCTGCATTACATGTTTCTCCATAAGGCAAAAGGTTACCCGTTTTGGTGGCTGGTGCCGGAATAAAAGAAATGATAATTGATTAGTGATTATTTATTATTCAAATTTTATAACAGAATAAAAAATGGAAAACAAAATAAATTTCGCCAATAAGGATGAGTTTTATCCGCCAATCCCTACCAAAGGAACCAAAAGGAGAAGGACCAATTTCCTGATCCAGCTTTTCAACTTTTTCAGGTTAAACCTGAAAATCATGTTGATAGTTGTTAAAGGACATTCGTAATGAATTACCTCATATCCTAAAAACAAAGGCAGCCCAAAAGCTGCCTCCTGTTTTTATTCGTTTATCTCCTGCTTATTTAATCGACTGAAGAATCTCCAAAGCATTTGCCTCGTTTTCCTCATCCACTTTAATTTCGATAGCCACGTTATCGGGCGAAACCACCAACGCGCCTCCGGCAATCCGGCGGTTTTCATTAACAACAATGTACCCGATTCCGGCTTCTTCCAGCATGTCTTTAAACAGGTTATACCGGACGTCAAATGAATTTAAAAATGTACAGGTTGTTACCAAACGTCCCATGATTATTTAAATTTTAAGTTTTTCAAAAACGGATCAGGGATGATAAGTTCCACCAGCCACATTGGCAACGCGAACGCTGTCAACAATATAGGTACTCTCTCCCACCCACGGCAATACGCCGTTTTTTTCGCGATAATGTACCACCACATTTTTTCCCTGAATTTGTTCCATCTGCTTGGCCACAGCTTCGTCGGCCACCGAAAACAGAAACTTTTCGGAGGCAATGGCAACATTTGCATTTGACTGCACGCTACTTAGGATCATTTCGCCTTCGTAAGTTTTAAAAACAACTCCCTTTTCAGAAAATTTCTGAAGTAAACCGGCCCTGTAGCCTCTGCTGTAAGTAAAACCATACTTCCAATACACAAATACACCCAAAATAATTATAAGGATAAAAACGATCCAATAAAGGATTTTTTTGATCGGTTTAAAATTTATCTGCATCGCAATTCTGTTAATTCTGTTAATCAGTAAAATGTTTCTCAATAAATCAAACTTACAAAAAGTCAGTGTATTTCAGTTTGAAATCTAAACAAGAAAATTCGGTTACTCCTCTGTTTAACGTCCCTTTTTTGTTTCAACAAGCACCACACCGTTGGCACCGCGTGATCCATAAACCGATGATGAGGCATCTTTCAACACATCAACCGATTCAACATCGTTGGGCGAAATACCGGCAAAATCAGCTTCGTTGACAATCACGCCGTCAACCACGAGTAATGCAGCATCTGACTCTGCCCCCTGAAAGGTTTTGTTTCCCCTCACCACAATTTTATTGCCTTCAACCCTTACTCCGGCAAACTGCCCCTGAATCAGATCGTAGATATTGGTGTAAATCGAAAAATCGACTTTATTTTTATCGATCGAAGACACAGCATACAATAATTCACGTGCGCTTGTTTTTCCATAACCAACATTCACAAATTTTTCAGCCTGTTCAAGATTTTTATCTCCATTTTTCAATTTGAGGTTAACCAGCAATAACCGGGTTGATTTTCCGACTTTAACCTTTTTGCCCCAAAATCCTCCTGCCTCAAAATTGACTTTGTCCTCCTCGTTGCATAACACGAGAAACCGCCCGAGAGTGTCGGTACAAGTAACCTGTCCTGTACTTTTTACCGAAACTTTCACACCAATCAACGGGATGCTGTCAAAAGTGGTCACTTTTCCAACAAGCGTTTTTTCCTGTGCAAACGAGAAAACAGAAATCATCCAAAGCGCTGACATCAGGCACGTAATAATCCGGATTTGTGTTTTCATGTGTATAAATTTTCAAACTTGTTTCTATAATTTTTCGTTAACAATTCAATAGATAAAACTGGTTTTGTAACGACATTGAATTAACTCCACTTTGTTACGTTGAACGTTGTTTCGCATAAAGATTTATTTATTTCTTTTGATGTTTCGAATAATCATGCTCATTTCCTATTAATTAGTGGTTTTATTGTCGATATGAAATTAAAATTTCTGGTTAAAAAATAAACACAATCATTAAATCCTTTTATTATTCTGATTTTATGATTTATACAGTTGAACGATTTGTTGAATTAATTGTTATATTGTTGAAAGTCAAAATTTTAAATTTTATTAATATTTTAGATTTTGCAATTTTAATTTTTTTTATG
Source organism: Prolixibacteraceae bacterium (assembly GCA_029265875.1). Classification (GTDB taxonomy): domain Bacteria; phylum Bacteroidota; class Bacteroidia; order Bacteroidales; family Prolixibacteraceae; genus Draconibacterium. The sequence continues at coordinate 16,472 of JAJUGS010000046.1, read as the reverse complement.
GTAACTTTAATATGTTGTTTAACGTAATGTAATTTGTAATTTCGATTTGAACAGTTTTTTTATACCGACAATAATAAATTAAAACAGATAACTATGACTTGGGAGGAAGCAAAAAAAGGTTTTGAGAATTACCTTAGACTGGAGAAGTCCTTATCGCAAAATTCAATATCAGCTTATATTAACGATATTAATAAACTGATCATTTATTTGAACACCCATTTCAGTAAAATAACCCCTTTAAAAGTTAAGCTCGAACATTTAAAAAGTTTTGTTACCTGGCTGAATGAAAAGGAAATCAGCCCCAGGACCCAGGCCCGGACAATATCCGGGATTAAATCGTTTTATAAGTTTCTGATGGTAGAAGAAAAAATTACCACTGATCCGACTTCGCTGCTCGAATCGCCCAAAATTGGCAGAAAACTTCCGGATGTTTTGTCTATTGAAGAAATTGATTACCTGATTAATTCGGTGGATCTGAGTAAAGTGGAGGGACAAAGAAATAAAGCGATGATTGAAACCCTTTACAGTTGTGGTTTAAGGGTAAGTGAACTGGTCAACCTTAAAATAACCAATCTTTTTCTCGACCAGGGATATATTAAAGTTGAAGGAAAAGGCAATAAAGAAAGATTGGTTCCGGTAAGTGGAAAAGCGGTTGAAGAAATTGAAACATACCTTGCCAACTACCGCAAAAAGCTGAATGTGGCAAAAGACAGCGAAAATATCTTGTTCCTGAACCGCAGAGGTAAAAAACTCAGCAGGGTAATGGTTTTTACAATTATCAAGGGTTTAGCTGAAAAAGCCGGAATAAAGAAAAGCATCAGTCCGCATACATTCCGGCACTCATTCGCCACCCATTTAATTAACGGGGGAGCTGATTTACGGGCTGTTCAGGAAATGTTAGGTCATGAATCAATTCTGACTACTGAAATCTATACACATCTTGATCGTGAATACCTGAAAAGTACCGTACAACAGTTTCATCCAAGGGCTTAAGATACCTGATTTGTTTTTTAATTATTAATTAACATTGAATTCTGGTTTAGGTAATCTCCATTAATTGTAGTTAAATATTTGTATAACAATAGATTGGAGATAATATATGCTTTATAGCATAATTTAATCAAACCTTTATGCAGTTCATACATAATAAATACTGAACCAGAACAAAAGTGTTTTGGTATTTATTTTATCAATCATAAAATCAATTGATTATAGGATATCTTTAAGCGAAATGTATCCTCACAATTTTTTGTAATCATTATTAAGTGAACTTTAAGTGATTATTACAGAGGAACTAAACAAACCGACAGACTGATTTATTTCAAATTTAAAAGAGGATAAAACCTTTATATTTGCCATTGATCAAAATAAATAAACAAAGTACAATTTTCTGATTTATAACAAATTAAATTTTTATGACTACTAACAAAAAATTATTGGCATGGGTTGAAGAATGGGCACAATTGTGCCAACCCGACAAAGTATATTGGTGTAATGGTTCAGCAGAAGAAAACCAACGTTTGCTTGATGAAATGGTTGCTTCAGGCGCTGCCGTAAAATTGAACGAGGAAAAACAGCCCGGTAGCTACTATTTCCAGAGCGACCCTTCTGATGTGGCACGGGTTGAAAACCGTACATACATTTGTACCGCTACAAAAGAAGAAGCCGGACATACCAACAACTGGATGGACCCGCAGGAGATGAAAACGATTCTTCGCGAAAAATACAAAGGTTGTATGAAAGGCCGCACCATGTATGTAATTCCATTCAGCATGGGACCGCTCGGTTCAAATATTGCCAAAATTGGTGTTGAAATTACCGATTCGGCATATGTTGTTGTAAATATGCGTATCATGACCCGCATGGGACAAGCTGTTCTTGATGTACTGGGTGATGGTGATTTTATTCCGTGTGTTCACTCGGTTGGGGCTCCATTGGCCGAAGGTCAGAAAGATGTGGCTTGGCCATGTGCTCCGATTGAAGAAAAATACATCAGCCACTTCCCTGAAACACAGGAAATCTGGTCGTATGGCTCTGGTTACGGTGGTAATGCGCTGCTCGGTAAAAAATGCCTTGCCCTGCGTATCGCATCATACACGGCAAAACAGGAAGGCTGGTTGGCCGAGCACATGCTAATCATGGGTATTACCAACCCAAAAGGTGAAAAGAAATACATTGCAGCCGCATTCCCGAGTGCCTGCGGAAAAACAAACCTCGCCATGTTAATCCCTACAATTCCTGGATGGAAAGTTGAAACAGTGGGTGACGACATTGCCTGGATGAAATTTGGTGCTGATGGCCGTTTATATGCTATCAATCCTGAAGCTGGTTTCTTTGGTGTTGCTCCGATGACCTCGATGGAAACCAACCCGAATGCCATGCTTTCGGCAAAAGCCAACACAATTTTTACCAACGTGGGTTTAACCCCTGATGGTGACATCTGGTGGGAAGGTATCGGAACTGAATGTCCGGCCGGAACTATTAACTGGAAAAACAAAGTTCACGACCCGGCTTCAGGCGAACCTGTTGCACATCCGAATGCCCGTTTTACTGCACCGGCAGGTCAGTGCCCGGCAATTGACCCGGAATGGGAAAACCCGGCAGGTGTGCCAATTTCGGCATTCCTTTTCGGCGGTCGCCGTCCTTCAACCGTTCCGCTGGTTTACCAGGCACGCAACTGGAACCACGGAGTATTCATGGGTTCTATCGTAGGTTCTGAAGTAACTGCAGCAGCTATCGGATTGAAAGCTGGTGTTCGTCGCGACCCGTTTGCCATGTTGCCTTTCTGTGGTTATAACATGGGCGATTATTTTGGCCACTGGATTAAAATTGGTGAAACAGCTCCTGATAAAACAAAACTTCCGAAAATCTTTAACGTGAACTGGTTCCGGAAAGATGAAAACGGAAAATGGCTGTGGCCGGGTTATGGCGATAACATGCGCGTTCTGGAGTGGATTTTCAACGCCTGCGATGGCGCTGTTGAAACCGTTGAAACACCCATTGGTTTTGTGCCAAAGAAAGAAGATATCAATGTAAAAGGTATTGAAAATGTGGCTGAAAACCTCGATGAACTTTTGAGTGTTGACAAAGCAAAATGGCTCGACGAATGTGAACTGATTGAAGAACATTATGCAAATTTCGGCACTCACCTTCCAAAAGAACTGGCCGAAGAATTTGTTGCGCTGAAAAACCGTTTGAAATAAATAGTTTAATGTGTTGATAGAAAGGCTGTTCGCTAACTGCGAATGGCCTTTTTTATTGGCCTATCAGAATGTTTTTCAAAGCTTTTTCGATTTCAGGAAATTGAAACTCAAATCCCTTCTCCAATAACTTTGATGGAACGGCACCCGGAATATCTGTCAGCAAAACAGTAGCTTCTCCTAAAACCAGTTTGATAACAAATTCTGGAATTACAAAAAAGGCATTTCTGTTAAGGCTTTTTGCCAGTGATTTTGTAAACTGTTTATTGGTAATCAAAACCGGAGCGGTTAAATTAAAAGTGGCGTTTTGCGAATATTGGTCAACAGCCCAGCTAAAAGCTCTTGCCACATCGGTTTCATGAATAAATGGAAAATACTGTTTACCACTTCCGATGGTTGCACCCAAACCCAGTTTAAACGGAAGTAACAGGTTGGTGATTGTTTTTGCTTTCTTCCCGATTACCAACCCGATTCTGAAAACTATTCTGTTTACCTCTTCAGAAAGTGTTTTTGATGCATTTTCCCAGTCGGTTGTGACCTTCCCGATATAACCAGTTTCAAAATCGGCGCTTTCTTCGGAGTGTATTTTCCCGGGTTTATAAATTCCGATTGCCGATGCCTGGATAAATTTCCGTGGCCTTTTTCCCGGTTCCAGCATTTTAATTGCTTCAACAAGGTTTTTTGTTGAATAAACACGGCTTTCGTAAATTTCTTTGCGATTTTTTTCTGACCACCGGGTTAAAATGGGTGAACCCGAAAGATGGATTAGAATATCAGCTCCTTCGATGAAATTTTTCAATGCTGATATTTCGCCAAAAAGCAAACTTCGGGGAATAGATTCAACCTGGTGCCCCCGTGTAATCAGTTCATTCGAAATCAATGTTCCGAGATAGCCCGACATTCCTGATATTCTTATATTCATGTTCAGATTAATTTTCTATAAATATCATGTTAATAACAAAACTTACAGAATTGGGTTGATAAAATTTGGTGACAACATCAATCATTTGTTACTTTGTTTTTCATTTGAAATTTTGTAAGTAATATTGTTATTATTTGAAATTCAATGTATAAGAATTGATAATGTTACGAAAAACAAGGCTAATCTGGAAACTCAATTCCAAAAAGAATATTAATAAACTGGTTGCCTGGCGTATCTCTGTTATTTCAGACAGGAAATTTCTCTATGTGTTAAGCCTTTTAGTCGGATTGTTCAGTGGTTTGGCAGCAGTTACCTTGAAAAAACTGGTCCATTTTGTAGCTGAAAGCCTGACAGAATGGTTTGCCATTGATGGAATCAGTTATTGGTACCTTGTCTATCCGCTGATTGGGATTACGCTCACAGTACTCTTTGTTAAATATGTGGTAAAAGACAATATCGGGCATGGGGTTTCAAAAATTCTGTATTCCATTTCGAGCCAAAGCAGCCGGATAAAACCACATAACAACTGGTCGTCGATGGTGGCCAGTTCGCTTACAATCGGTTTTGGCGGATCAGTGGGGGCCGAAGCACCTATCGTATTAACAGGTGCATCCATCGGGTCGAACCTGGCACGTGTTTTTAAACTGAATTACAAATATATAACCCTGATGATAGGTTGCGGTGCAGCCGGTGCGATATCTGGCATTTTTAATGCACCTATTGCCGGTATTATTTTTACTTTGGAAGTGCTGATGCTCGATTTATCGATGGCGTACCTCATTCCGCTACTTATTTCAGCCATCTCGGCCAACCTTGTATCATTCCTGTTAATGGGCGAGGCCGAGGCAATCAGGTTTATAAATGTTCACCCGTTTCAGATTGAAAATGTTGGGTATTATATTTTGCTGGGGGTTTTTACCGGTTTGTTGGGGCTTTATTTTACCCGTTCGTCTATGTGGCTTGAAAAATTGTTCGGTAGCATAAAATTGGGCGGTGTAAAATTAATTACGGGTGGGATTATTCTGGGTACGCTGATTCTTATTTTCCCACCATTATGGGGCGAAGGTTATACCAGCATTTCATCCATCTTTAACGGCCATGGTACCGATTTAATGAATAATTCGATTTTTTTCAAGGTGAAAAATGACGATTTTGCTTTGCTTGTGGTTTTGGGTGGAATCCTTATTTTTAAGGTACTTGCTATGGCCTCTACCACCGGGTCGGGAGGAATTGGCGGTGTTTTTGCACCCACCTTGTTTATGGGGGCAATTGCCGGGTATTTTCTGGCAACATTGTTCAACACATTTTTTAAAACCGGATTGCCCGACGATAATTTTACGCTGGCTGGAATGGCCGGGATGATGGCCGCCGTAATGCACGCCCCGTTAACCGCCATCTTTCTGACTGCTGAAATAACCGGAGGTTACGGATTAATTATCCCGCTTTTAATAACTTCAACCGTGGCTTATTTAACCATTATGCAGTTCGAGCCCCATTCAATTTATACAAAAAGATTGGCACAGCGCGGTGAATTGATAACGCACCACAAAGACAAGGCAGTTTTGCACTTTATGCAGGCCCGCAAGCTGATAGAAACCGATTTCGAGATTCTTTCGCCCGATGCAAAACTGGCAGATCTTGTACAGGCAATTTCCCGCTCAAACCGCAATCTTTTTCCGGTGGTTGATGAAAACGGAATACTGAAAGGAATGGTCAAACTCTCGGATGTTCGCGGGATTATTTTTGAACCCGATTTATATGATAAAGTATTGGTGAAAGATTTGATGTACATGCCTGAGTATTATATTTCGCCTGCCGATAATATGGAAGATGTAGCCGAGAAATTTGAAACATCGGGCCGTTATAACCTGGCTGTGATAGACGATGGAAAATACATCGGATTTATTTCAAGAGCCAGCGTTTTTTCCAAATATCGGAACCTGATTCAGGATTTTTCCAACGATTAAAATTGAAAATATGCAAACCCGTCGTTCGTTTATCAAAAAAAGTACAGCTGTACTTCCGGTTATCTGTTTTTCAAATCAGGTGCTGGCAGGTGCTGTTAGTGATGGTGGAAGTTTTCCGGTTGTGATTTCCACCTGGAATCATGGTTTGCCGGCAAATCAGGCTGCCTGGGAAGTACTTGTAAAAGGGGGGAGCTCGCTCGATGCTGTTGAAGCAGGAGTAAGAGTGCCGGAAGCCGATCCGGAAGTGATTACGGTTGGCTATGGCGGAATCCCGGATGCAGATGGTAAAGTCACGCTCGATGCCTGTATTATGGATGAAAAGGGCAGGGCAGGAAGTGTGACATTTCTTGAGCACATCAAACATCCGATTTCGGTTGCCCGTTTGGTGATGGAGAAAACGCCGCATGTGATGCTCAGTGGCGACGGGGCCCTGAAATTTGCACTCGAAAATGGCTTTAAAAAAGAAAACCTGCTGACACCCAAAATGAAAGCAGCCTGGAAAAAATGGAAAAAAGAAAAACGGACTTTCAGCACAAAAATCAATATCGAAAACCAGCTTTTGGAAAATCACGACACAATCGGGATGCTGGCAATTGACAAGGAAGGCAGGCTTTCGGGGGCGTGCACTACCAGTGGGATGGGGTATAAATTGCATGGCAGGGTGGGAGATTCACCCATTATCGGGGCCGGCCTGTTTGTTGATGGCGAAGTGGGCGGCGCTGTAGCAACCGGTTCGGGCGAACTGGTCATGAAAACACTGGGTTCATTCCTGGTGGTTGAAATGATGCGTAATGGTAAATCGCCCTCGGAAGCTTGCGAGGAAGCTGTAAAAAGAATCGCAAAGAAAATCCCTGATTATAAAAATCACCAGGTAGGATTTTTAGCATTGAACCTGAAAGGCGAATATGGATCATTTTGTATCCAGCCCGGGTTTAATTATGCTGTAAAAAATGGCTCAACCGAAAAACTCATCGATGCCGAAGCCTGGTTTAAAACATTATAGGCATAATTTTTATCAACAATGATTGTCAGAATCCGGATTCTCCGGATGAAATTATTTTAAGGATTTTAGTTTCTTGAATAATTTGAATTAGCGATATCTTTTTCATGTTTCTTTTGTATCCTGTCCATCCTTAAATCCAGAAAATCCTGATTCAGACGATTTACTCATACCTCAGCGCTTCCACCCCCGACGCTTCGGTGGGATTTCGTTACTCATACCTGAGTGCCTCCACCGGATTCCTCGTTGCTGCTTTCCAGCTTTGCCAGCTCACTGTTAAAATGGCAATACCCAGTGCAAAAAAACCGGCTAAAGCAAATATCCACCAGCTAAGTGAAGTTTTGAAAGCGAAATTTCCGAGCCATTTGTTCATGGCATACCACGAAACCGGTGTAGCGACGGCAAAGGAAATCCCAACCCAGATGATGAAATCGCGGTTGAGCAATGTCATAATCTCGGTGATTTTTGCACCGTTTACCTTTCTGATTCCCACTTCTTTCACGCGTTGCAGCGATGCAAAATGTGCGATGGCAAAAAGTCCCATAAATGCCAGGAAAATAGCCAGGTACATCCCGATGGTGACAACCTGGTTTGCCGTTTTTTCTATTTTGTAAAGGTTTTCGTAAACCTCGTCGAGAAAATGATATTCAAACGGAGTTTCAGGATTTTCCTTTTCCCATAACGTTTGAATGGAACGGATGGCAGTTTGCGCGTCGCTCACTTTTACAAACATCACATGATAATCGCGGAGTTCGTTTAGTTTGACAAAAACCTGCGGGTCGACAACCCGGTGCAGCGATTTTGTATTGGCATTTTTAAAGATTCCGCGAATCGTATATTTTTTGTCGGTGGTAAAAAGCCCGATTTGTTTGCCAATCGGGTCATCATAACCCAGGGCTTTTGCCGCCTGCTCATTAATCATGCAATCTTCCGATTCCAGGTTGGTTTCTTTCCAGGGTATTTCCCCTTCTGCAACCTCGTAGCCCATTACTTCGGCATAATTTTCTTTAATATCGCAAACTTCCATAATCCATTTCGAGTCGGGATTGTTGGCCGATGTAACCGGGTTGCCATTGTGCCAGTCGCTTGGCAGGCACGATTTGGCCGTAACATCAACAATTCCGGGAAGCTTCATTAATTCCTGCCTGACCATTGCATAATCGGCTGCAAATCTTCCCCGCGGATTCAGGTACACAATATTTTCCTTGTTAAACCCAAGGTCTTTCTGCCTGATAAACTGAATCTGCTTTTTTATCACCAGCGACGATGAAATCAGGATAATGGATGCAGTAATTTGCGCAATCACCAGTCCGCGTTGCAAAACCGAGATACTTCCGCCCTTGTTTTTGAACCGGATGATTTCGCCTGAAGTTTGTTTTGTGATGTAAATCATTGGTACCACTCCGGCAAGAAGAATGGTTGCCAAAAGCAGCGATCCAATCAGTAAATAAATGTCAGGATTTGTAAAATCAAACGCAATTCGTGTGCCGGTAATCTGGTTAAACCAGGGCAAGATCAACCATGATAAGCCAATCGAGATTATGGTGGCAACTAAAATATAAAGCGTGGTTTCGAAAAAGGAACTGATATAAAACTGAAGCGGCGAACTTCCTGCAATTTTGCGGATCCCGATCGATTTGGCGCGTAAAAATGCTGTTGAAACAAACAGGTTGATAAAATTAAAACAGGCAATCAGCAAAATGAGTGTTGCAATACTGATAAAGATGAACAGAATACGTTTGTCCATAATTTTCACGCTGCCAAACCGGTGACCAACCGAAAAGTGAATATCGTCGATGCGCTGCAGAAAATGTTCGATTTTAAATTGCTGATACATTGGAAACTTGCTAATAGCCAGTTTGTTGATATTTCCGGCGAGGTTGGCAATGTTGGCGCCTGGTTTCAGTTCGAAGTAGGTCAATGTATAATCGCGCTCTCCCCAGGGCGTATTTTTCAGCCAGTCAATTCCATCGATGGGAAAAACCATTCTGAATTCGAGGTGCGAGTTGGCTGGAGCATTTTTTGACACGGCGGTTACATTCCAGAGCTTACCAAATGCTTCAAGCGTTTGCCCCACCGGATTTTTATCGCGGAATAAAGTTTGTGCCATCGCCTGGTCAATCACCACATTGTTGGTTCCATCGAGACAATTGGCGGGGTTTCCGGTTTCAAGCCCGAATGACAGAAATGAAAAGAAATTTTTATCGGCAATTACCACATTATCGATAAAATATTTCTCGTCGGCCACTTTAACAATTTGCCGACCGCTCGGAAGAACCCTCAACGCTGATTGTATTTCAGGGAAATTCTGTGCAATATCTTTTCCGGCAGCCACGCATTCCGAGCCCATAATTACCGATTCGTTGTTCAGAAATCCTTTTCGGCAAAGCCTGTATTTGTTTTCGTAATTGGTATGAAACTTATCGTAACTGAACTCATTCAGGCTCCAGAAACCAATGAGCAAAGCGATGGTAATGGCAATGGTAAGCCCGAGTATGCTTAAAATCCCTGTTTCTATGTTTCTTCTGAAACTTCTGATTATCTCTTTAATATTGATAAACCCAATCATGACTTCTGTTTTTTCTGTTTTTCTGTTATCTATTTATCGGAATCGCTCCTGATGTACCCGTCTTCGAGCCTGATAATCCGTTTTCCGTATCCGGCAAATTTTTCGTTGTGTGTTACCTGGATGATGGTCATTCCTTCGTCGTTCAGGGCTTTCAGGGTTTCCATAATCATTTCGCCCTGTGCCGACTGCAGGTTCCCGGTGGGTTCGTCGGCTAACAAAAGTTTGGGTTTGCCAATAATGGCACGTGCAATGCCCACAAGTTGCTGTTGGCCGCCCGAAAGCTGCTGCGGGAAAAGGTCTTTTTTGGCCACCATGTTAAACCGGTCGAGCAGGTCGGCTACCATTGCTTTGCGGTCGCGGCCACTCACGCCCTTGTAAATCAGCGGTGTTTCAATGTTTTCATAAACTGTCATTTCTTCAATCAGGTGGTAAGCCTGAAAAATAAACCCCATAAAATTGCGATGGTAGTCCACCTTTGTTTTTTCTTTCAGGTCGAGTACTGATTTGTCGTACAGCATGTATTGTCCGGCCGACGGCGCATCCAGCAGCCCGATGATGTTGAGCAGTGTGGATTTCCCGGAGCCGCTTGGCCCCATTATACTCACAAATTCGCCTTCGTTAACTTCGAGGTTTATTCCTTTCAGCACAAACGTCCGTTGAAACTTTGAATCGTAATATTTGTCGATGTTGGTTAAATGTATCATGTCTTTAACTTTGATTAATTGATTTTCTGATTGACTTTGATATTATCTTGAATTTTGATTGGTTGACTTTCTGATTGACTTGGATTTTTCCTAATTCTAAAATCAAGGCAATCAATTAATCTGTATAATCATGGTTTATTTTTCTTATTCATGACTCTTTTAAAATCAAGGCTTTTGCTCCCAAAATTTATTAAGAGACCCACTTCCATTTGGTATGCTTCGAGATAGTTAATCGCCTGAGCCAAATGAACATCTTCGAGTTGAATAACCGCTTTTAACTCTACCATAACTTTACCATCAACAAAAAAGTCAACCCGCCGTGTTCCAATATGCTCACCTTTATAAAAAAGCGGCATTTCAAATTCCCTTTCAAAAGGAATATTCTGAATTGAAAATTCTATTGCTAATGCCCGCTGGTATACGACTTCCTGAAATCCGTTTCCCAAATATTTATGGACCTCAATTGCACACTTTATTATTTTGCCAGTCAAATCCGAAAGCGGATACTTTTCGTTTGTATAATTATTTTCAGTCATATCTTTTCAAATCATAGTTTTCATTCAATCTTTTAATCACAGTTTGCGACTATTCATACCGCAACGCCTCCACCGGGTTGCTCACGGCAACTTTCAGCACATGATAACTGATGGTGAGTTGTGCAATTACCGCAATGATGATGATTCCGGCCACGAAAACCATTGCAGAAAGTGGTTCTTTGTAAGCGCCGGGCATGGTTTTATAAATGTAAAAGGCAGCCGGACAACCAAATAGAGTGGCGATTCCGAGCATCTGAACAACCTCTGACGAAAGTTGCCAGTAAACCGAAACAATTGAGCTACCCAACACTTTGCGCACACCGATTTCCTTGGTGCGGCGTTTTACGGTGAAAAGGATTAACCCGAAAAGCCCGATGGTTGAAATTATCAGCGTTACCACGGCAAAAAACAGAAACATCCTTTTCATCGATTGCCAGAAACTGATCGCGCCGTCCAGGTAAAAGGCTGCACCAAAATCTTTAAACTCGAATGGATCTCTTGGCAGAATGTCTTCCAATTCGCGGGAAACAATGGCTTTGGCTTGCTGCTCGTTTCCGTCGGTAAAACGAACGCTAATCAGGCTCGATCCTGAAATGACATTGTCGTTCAGGAACATGACATAAGTGGGAATAGGGTTATGCACCGAATATGGATGAAAATCTTTGACCACGCCGATCACCGGGTATTTTCTCCCGTACAGCGTAATTTGTTTGCCGATCGGGTCGTCCCAGCCAAAAACCTTCAACGCGGTTTCGTTGATGATACAGGCTTCTTTGTCAGCCGGATACTCTTTTGAAAAATTGCGGCCATAGACCATTTTCAGGTTGTAGGTCGGGATAAAATCGTAATTCACATAGTTGCGGCTGACCATTACCCGCTCGTCGGGCGCGGCGCCATCCCAGGTGATGAACCCGCCAATGTTGCCGATAAACGGGATCGTGGATGAAAACGCGGCATCCGAAATTTCGGGGTATTGCAGCAGCCTGTTTTTAATGGTTTCAAACCGGGTGGTATCGTGTACGTTGATTTCGGTATATAGGATGTTTTTGCTGTCGAAACCCAGATCTTTATTCAGGATAAAATTAACGTGGTTGAACAGGATGAAACTGACGATGAGCATAAACAGCGAAATGGAAAACTGCGCGACCACCAATATTTTCTTCACGTTGAATGAATTCCGGACACTGCTGAACAGTTTGCCTTTCAGCACTTTCACCGGATTGTAGGCCGAAATGACCAATGCCGGATACAATCCTGAAAGTACGCCCACCAAAAGGCTTACCAGGAAGATGAAAACCAGTAGCTGGCTGTTACTCCAGATCGAAAGGTCGAAATTCTTTTCGAGGATGCGGTTCATCAGCGGCAGGGCTGCCTGGGCTACAAACAAACCCAGTATGGTCGCGAACAGGGTGTGCAACATGGTTTCGGCGATAAACTGTGAGGCAATTAATTTCTTTGAGGAGCCAATCACCTTTTTAATCCCGATTTCGGTGGAACGTTGGGTAGAATTGGCCAGCGAAAGATTAACGTAGTTGACACATGCCAAAATTAGCACCAGAATAGCGGCAAGCGAAAGTATGGCCAGACCGACAATCATATCGGGCTGACTGTTGGGCGACAGGTGGTGTTTCGACAGTGGGTGCAGATATGGAAACGACTTTTCGTAATCCTTCACATTTTTGAACGCATCCTTGATTTTTGCATCAACCAACCTGGGGTCTGTACCTTTTTTCAACAGTATAAAATTGTCCCACGATATATTGGTCCAGTTATCGCGGTAGGTTGGCCCTTCGGCCAGAACTTCGTAGGTTGGCATGGATACCATGTAGGTTGGCCGAAGCGATGAGTTCATGGGAAAATCGGCATAAACCGCCGAAACCGTCAATGGGTAGTGTTTGCCAATGGTAACCAGTTTGCCCAACGCATTCCCGTTCGGGAAAAGTTTTTTCGACAAAGTTTCAGAAATAGCGATGGTGCTGGGTTCGGTCAGCGCGGTTTCCTTGTTTCCCTCAATTAGTTTCACAGTAAAAATATCGAAGACCGTATTTTCGCTCCAGTAGCCGTCTTTTTCGTTCAGCTGACTGCCATCCGGAAGTGTAAAATACTGGCCTGAACCTTTGGCTCCGCCCGAAACTTCGCGCATCAGCAAAACTTTCTCCACTTCAGGAACTTCGGCCATTAAATGATACCGAAATGCCGGCGGGCTGTAGGTGCAATAGTTGATAGGATTGGAATCTTCCTGACGGGTTTGCACGCGGTAAATCTGGTCGTAATTGGTGTTGAACTTATCATAGTCCAGTTCATAATTAATCACAACACTGAATAGTATAAAAACAGCCAGCCCAACAACCAGATTCGTGAGGTTGATCACCGTAAAAACCTTGTTGTGCCTGACGTTTCGCAGAATGTTTATGAAAAAATGTCTGATCATGGCTTTGAGACTATTAATTGTTTTCTGTTTTTTTCCTCCCCTTCGGGGAGCTTAGGAGGGGCTTCTTTTTTAAACCAGCATATCCGCCATTTGCCGTTTCACTTCTTCGGTAATAATTTGCCCGTCGAACAGGTTCACCACGCGGTGGGCAAATTCAGAGTCGTGCAGCGAGTGTGTCACCATCACAATGGTGGTTCCTTCGCGGTTGAGTTCGGTGAGCAGGTTCATCACTTCGAGCCCGTTTTTCGAGTCGAGGTTACCGGTGGGTTCGTCAGCTAAAATCAGTTTAGGATTGGCAACCACGGCGCGGGCAATGGCCACACGTTGCTGCTGCCCACCCGAAAGCTGCTGCGGAAAATGCTTTTTACGATGGCTGATTTGCATTCTTTCCAGCACTTTTTCAACACGGTCTTTCCGTTCTTTGGCGCTTAATTTCAGGTAAATAAGCGGTAATTCCACGTTTTCGTACACATTCAGTTCGTCAATCAGGTTAAAACTCTGAAATACAAAACCAATGTTTCCTTTGCGTAGCATGGTTCGGTTGCGTTCTTTAAAACCACCCACTTCCTGGCCATCGAAATAATACTCACCTGAACTTGGGTTGTCGAGCAACCCGATGATGTTCAGCAGTGTTGATTTGCCACAGCCCGAAGGCCCCATGATGGCGACAAACTCGCCTTTCTGAATGTGAAGATTTACATTGTTCAACGCACTGGTTTCAATCTCCTCGGTGCGGAATACTTTGTTTAACTTTACTGTTCGTATCATGTTATTGAAATATTTATTGTTCAAAATACTTTACCACATGGACACATAGTTCACATAGAAAAATTAAATCTACTGTGTTCTATGTGCATATTGTGGTCATCTCTTAATTAATTATTTAAATGTAATTCTATCATTTGTTCCAAACATTTCGTAGCCTGAGGTGATTACTTTCTCTCCCGGGTTCAGGCCTTCCAGTACTTCGTAGTATTGCGGATTTTGTTTGCCAATGCGGATGTTACGTTTAGTGGCTTCGGTTCCGGCTTCATTCAACACATAAACCCACTGGCCACCAGTGCTCTGGAAAAACCCACCACGAGGCAACAGAATGGCTTTGCCCGATTCGCCCAATTCGAGTTTGATGTGGTAGGTTTGTCCTGTGCGGATATTATCGGGTGTGGTATTTTCAAAAACCATATCGATTTCGAACTGCCCGTTGCGTACTTCGGGATAAACTTTGCGCACCGACAAATCGAAATTGGTTCCGTTGCGGTCTAAAGTAGCCGGAAGCTCGCGTTTTACGCGGTCGATATAATGCTCGTCAATCAGCGCCTTGATTTTGAAATTATCCAGCACGTTTATCTGCCCGATGCGCTGGCCTTCGTTAATCCGCTGGCCGATTTCGGCATCCAGCATTCCCAGCTGCCCGTCAACCGGGGCTTTTACATTGAGGTTGTCCAACCGTTCGCGGACCAGCACCAGCATCTGGCGCATTTTTTTCATGTCGGCTTCAAGAGTCTGCATCGAAGTCACTCTGATTAATGAGTCGTTTTTAGCTTTCAGTTGGTTGATTTCGAGCATATTAATTTCATATTCAAAATCATCTTTCGATTGCAGGTAATCTTCTTTCGAAATCAGTTCGTCGTTAAAAAGCGTTTTGTACTGTTCAAATGTCCTCTGTTTTCTTGTCAACCGGTATTGGTTGTCGAGAATGTTTTTGCGCGACTGAATCAATTCAGTTTCAAAGCCAATGCGCGTGTTTCTCAGGTAATTCTCCTTTTCGGCCAAAGCTGCTTCGCTGTTCAGAATGGTCTGGTACAACTGCCGGTTTTCGAGCCGTAAAATCACATCACCCTTTTTTACCATTGAGCCTTCTTCAATAAAACGCTCTTCCACCTGGCCGCCTTCAATGGCATCGAGATAAATGGTGGTAATCGGTTCAACCTGTCCAATTACAGTGATGTAATCGTTAAACTGTCCGTCTTCCACAGTGCTGATGGTCAGCTTATCTTTTTCGGCCCTGAAAGTCGAACCTGTGTTTGTAAAAAACACTTTGTACAGCAGAAACCCAAGTACAATCGCTCCAACTGTCCAAATAATATGTTTTGGCCTCAGGCCTTTTTTCTTTTCTATTACTTTATCCATTCCCATGACTATATTGTTTTTTGTTTCAAATTCAAAGTTTCAGGTTTCCGTCCACGATGTAACGGTTTTATAATTCCTGGCTTCTGGCATGGAGCATGGAGCGCGGTGCATGGCTTTCTACCCCAGGCCCTTTGCTCCTTGCCCCATGCACTTCTATTCCCAGAATCTTTTTCCGCTGTAAAACTCAATGATGTTCTTTTTAACTTCCCATAAAAGACGAGCTTTTAACAGTTGTGCTTCAGTATTGGCAAGCCTGTTTTTCGAGATATAAAAATCCACTACATTCATCAAACCCTGTTCAAATTTCACTTCGGCAGCGTGGTAGGCCTGCTGGTCGGCCTCCTGCTGGCGTTTGTACTGGTTGTATTCTTTTTCCAGCGCTTCCACTTCGTTCAGGTTATTGGCCATTTCAAAGTAAAGTTTTTGCTTTTCCTCATCCATTGTAAGTTGGGTTTCATTCAGGGCGAGTTTGGCTTTGGTAATTCCTGAACGCACTGCCATTCTGTTGAAAATGGGGATATTAATTGATGCTCCCAGGTACTGTCCCCGGTTATTTTCGAATTGTTCTCCAAAGGGTACCACATTCCCGTTTGCATCTTTTGTTGTTTCGTAGTAACCGGTTGACATGCCTCCATAGCCACTAATATAGGGCAATAATTGTGAGCGGTTTATTGAAACTGATTTTCCACTGGCCTGAACCTGAGCTTCGTACGATTGAAAATAGGGCGACCATTTTAAATACGAACTGAAAAGCTCCTGTTGATTTTGTTTTGTTGCACTAAGAACGGGCTGATCAATATTTTCTGTTACAATTTCTTCTTCAGAACTGAAATTCATCCGATGTTTCAGCACAAGTTTCGCTGTTTTCAGGTTGTTTTCAATTTGAAGTCTTTTCAACTCTTCCGCCTCATAATTGGCATGCATTTCAAGCAAATCGGTTTTCGATTTCATGCCGAGTTCCACCATCTTTTCCATCCTTTTCAGGTTGAGGGCCGATGCTTTAACCTGTTCTT
>JAJUGS010000153.1 GCA_029265875.1 Prolixibacteraceae bacterium | reverse complement strand
CGCAGGTTTTTCATCAGGTTGCGGATTTGCTTCCGTTCGTTACCAGTAACCTGGTGACACTCTTTTTCGGGGTCGAGTTGCAAAAGTTCGAGAAACACCGGAATCATGGAAGCCGGCAGCCATTCGCGGAAAATATTCTCGAGCTTCTTTTTGCCATGTTCGTTGAGGTCGCGAATCAGGCGGGCATCCAGTTTTTGCTCATCCAGCGCGGGTTTCAGGTCGATGGTGAATTCCACCTTTTTGTTGTTTTGAAGCGCGGCCACCGCAATACGGCTCAAAGTCAGAATTATGGGACCTGACAACCCAAAATGCGTGAAAATCATTTCGCCAAAATCTTCACCCGCTTTTTTGCCATCCACCCAAATCATGGCTTTTACATTTTTCAGGTTCAGTCCCTGTAATTTCTGGGCAGTGCTGCCTTTTGTTTCTAATGGTACCAGCGCCGGGATGGGTTTTTCGATGGTGTGTCCTACCTGACGGGCTAACTCGTAACCATCGCCGGTGGAGCCGGTTCCGGGGTAAGATTTTCCGCCTGTGGCAAGAATTACGTTGGGCGCTGTGTAGTTTTCGCCATTTGATTTAACACCGGTAATTGCGCCATTTTCAACCAGCAGTTTTTCAACCCGCTGGTTGCAAACAATTTCAACACCCAGTTCGCCAACCCATTTCAACAAGGCCCTCAGAATATCAGCCGATTGGTTGCTTTCGGGGAACCAGCGGCCACCGCGCTCCAGCGTACACGCAACTCCTTGTTCGGCAAGCAAATCAATAATATCTTTTGAAAAAAAGGCAGCAAAAGCGCTTCGCAGAAAACGCCCGTCGGGGAAAATGTGGGTGATAAATTCGCTGATGGGGGCTTCGTTGGTCACATTGCAGCGGCCTTTCCCGGTAATGAGCAGTTTGCGCCCGGGTGCGTACATTTTTTCGAGCACCAGCACTTTTGCCCCGTTTTGCGCAGCACTTCCGGCAGCCAGCAATCCGGCCGGCCCTGCTCCCACCACAATCACATCATAATTCTTCATGTGGTGCAAAGGTAAATTTTGTTGCGTTATTTTCAGATTTTCTTACCGGTGTGAAACAAAACGGTCTAAAATCGATGAATCATTCACATCTTTTGACAGCGCTTCGAGTACCTGCATCGGAATATTAAAAACATCCAGAAATATCAACCCGTCAATACTATCATTAAAAGCCGGATCGACATTAAAACCCAGTATTCTGGCATTCAGCTGAATATATTTCTTCAAAAGAACCGGTAACCCAATGTTATGTTCTTCAAGGTCGGCAACCGTTTTATCCAGTAATTCAATGTCGTTTTCAGCACTTTTCAGCAATGTCCTGATGTTTTCGTCCAGTCTTCCGGGTTTGTATTCATTTCGGGGTAAAACAAAAGATGCCAGATCGTTGTCAGAATAATTTTCAGTGATAAAACGAATAATAAGATCTTTTGAAACCGACGAATAATTGTTACTGATACTGGCCGGCCCAATCAGGTAGCGATATTGCGGATTCTTCAGTAAAAAATACAAAATTCCTTTCCAAAGCATAAATAAGGGCAACGGCTTGCGTTGATATTCACTCACAACGAACGAACGGCCAAGCTCCAGACTTTCATTCAGCACCTGCGACAATCCTTCGTGTAAAACAAACAAAGTACTGATGTAAAACCCTTGAATTCCGTATTGCGACATAATTTCGCGGCCAGGCCCGATGCGGTAAGCACCCACGATTTTACTTTCTTCGTTGTCCCATATAAAAAGCTGATAATAATATAAATCGTATTCATCAATGTCGATGCTCCGGTTGGTACCCTCTCCCACTTCGCGGAAAGTAATCTCGCGAAGCCGCCCGATTTCCTGCATCACATTGGGGATTCTCGCTGAAGGCACAGCATACACCGAATAATTTTTCAGGTTAAAAAGCCCGAATGCAGGATCAAGCGATTTGATTTCTTTCAGCAGCTTTTTTACGGGAATTGGTTCTATAACAGGCTCCGGATCAGCAACTTTACGGGGTGAAAGAATAAAAAACGGCTTTATTTTCATTTTCGTCTGCATCCCGAATGTTTTGGCCCTCAGGTATCTTCCGTATTGATATTCGTCAGAAAATTTGTTTTGTGTTTTCAGGCTGATTGGGTTTCCAATCCTGATTTTCAGGTTCAGCTTCTTATTAGCAGGTTGAAAACCACTGAAAACAGGGTTCATTTTCATCATCAGTGCAACCATTTTACCGGGTTTTCCCTGGAAAAAAACTGGCAGGACAGGAACTTGCGCTTCCCTGATAAATTTGATGAATTGCAATTGCCAGACTTTATCGGTTAAACCATAAAACGGGTGAAACGTACTACCACTGCCCGATGGAAAAAGACAAAGCATTCCACCGTTTTCAAGATGTATTTTCAATTCTTCGGGAAGTGCTGTCGGTTTTTTACCCGGAATCAGGCTAAGTTGTGGTTTTTGTGTAATAAAATAAGCGGCCAGCGGATCAACTTTTTGCAACAACGGGTTACCAAGAATTTTAATATCACTCCTGATTTGACCAAGATATTTTATGAGCAACAATCTTTCTATTCCACCCAGCGGATGATTGGCTACCACTATTACTGGGCCTTTTTCCGGGATGCGTTTTAATTGCTTTTCGTTAAACTCCACAGAAACATTGAGTAAATCAAGCACTTTCCCAACAAAATCATTGCTGCCGGTTTCCGAAGCTTTGGCGTACACTTTTTCAAGCTGATTCAATCGGAAAATTCCAGTCAACATCCGGTCGAAATATTCATTTCCGGCAACCGACGCTGAGTTAAGAAAATTAAAGAATTCAAAATTCTTACGGTTTTTCATGTGTATAAATTTTCAAACTGGTTTCTATAATTTTTCGTAATCAATCAACTAGATAAAACTGGTTTTGTAACGACATGGATTCGCAGGAAGATTTATTCATATCTTTTGATGTTTCGAAAAATCATGCTCATTTCATAAATCCGTTTTCAAGGTGATTCTTGCAAAAATAATTGAATCAAGGGTTAAGACATTAAAATTCAGTTAAATAAAAATCACAAAACTTCGTTATTTTTTAAACGTAATAAATTCTGACAAAAAAGTGTTTTATTTGTCGGTAATATCAAAAAACTGCTTGATTTGGAAGGGAAGACCGATATAAAATTGTGGTTGCCCACCTCGATGAAAGAGGTGAAAGACCTTGGCTGGGAAGAGATTGATGTAATTCTTTTTACCGGTGATGCTTATGTTGACCACCCATCTTTTGGCGCAGCCGTTATTGGCAGAATTCTGGAAGCTGAAGGACTGAAAGTGGCAGTGATTCCGCAACCCAACTGGCAGGACGACCTGCGCGATTTCAAAAAAATGGGAAAACCACGCCTCTTCTTTGCGGTTACCGCCGGAAACATGGATTCGATGGTAAACCACTACACTGCCGGGAAACGCAAACGAACCGACGATGCATATACTCCCGGTGGAAAAGCCGGTTTCAGGCCCGATTATGCCACCATCGTTTATTCGCAGATTCTGAAAAAACTTTACCCCGAAGTTCCGCTGGTGATTGGCGGAATTGAAGCTTCGCTGCGCCGGGTTACGCATTATGATTACTGGTCGGACAAACTGATGCCATCGATCCTGGTCGATTCGGGAGCCGACCTTCTTTTTTACGGAATGGCTGAAAAATCGATTGCCGAATTTGCACAACTGATGCAGAAAGGTGTTCCGGTAAAAAACCTGACCACCATTCCGCAAACAGTTTTCATGACTGGTGCCGACGAACCATATGCAACCCGCAAAATTTGGGACGTATTTGAGCTCACGTCGCACGAAGAGTGCCTGAAAGACCGGAAAAAATATGCCCGTAATTTTATGTACATCGAGGAAGAGTCGAATAAAATGGAAGCGAAAAAGCTAACCCAGCGGATTGGCGGGAAAAAAATTGTGGTGAACCCGCCCTGGCCCACTTTTAAAGAAGCCGAAATCGACAGGGTTTACGATTTGCCGTACACGCGCCTGCCTCATCCGCGTTACCACGGGAAAGATCCCATTCCGGCATACGAAATGATCCGCCATTCGATTAACATTCACCGCGGATGTTTTGGCGGCTGTACTTTCTGTACCATTTCGGCGCACCAGGGAAAATTTATTGCCAGCCGCTCTGAAAAATCGGTTTTAAAAGAAGTGGAAAAGGTAACGCAAATGCCCGATTTCAAAGGATACATCTCCGATTTGGGAGGCCCATCGGCCAACATGTACAAAATGAAGGGTATCCATGAAGAAATCTGCAAAAAATGTAAACGCCCGTCGTGTATTTTCCCAACCATCTGCAAAAATCTTGATACCAACCACCAGCCCATGCTCGATCTTTACCGGAAAGTGCGGCAAAACCCGAAGGTAAAAAAAGCATTTATCGGCAGCGGAATCCGGTACGACATGATTTTGGAGAAAACCGGCCGCGAAGAAACCGACAAGGCCAACAACGAATATTTGCGGGAAGTGATTAAACACCACGTTTCGGGCAGGCTGAAAGTGGCACCGGAACACTCGTCGGACGAAGTGCTGAAATTTATGCGCAAACCTCCCTTCAAACTGTTTGAAAAACTGAACGAGGAGTTTATCAAAATCAACAAAGAAGAAAACCTGAACCAGCAACTGATTCCCTATTTTATTTCGAGCCACCCGGGCAGCAAACCTGAAGATATGGCCGATTTGGCCATTCAGACCAAAAAAATGAATTTCAGGCTCGAACAGGTGCAGGATTTTACGCCCACCCCGATGACGCTGGCCACCGAAGTTTACTATTCGGGCTACCATCCGTACACGATGGAGAAAATTTACACCGCCCGCAACAAACACGATAAGGAAAATCAGCGGAAATTCTTTTTCTGGTACAAAAACGAATTCAAAAATTCGATCATCAACGACCTGAAATCGCGCGGAAGAAATGATTTGGCTGATAAACTTTTTAAAAAATCTGGTTCGTAACACTATTGAATATCTGAAGTTTATTTTACTCTAACAAAGATAGTATCCGTATTTCTACGGATGAAATTTCCACCTTGCATCTGAGATGACGATTTTTGGATTGAACCCAAAGGGTTCATATATTTATAGTAACGATAATTGTATGTATAATATTCGACCCCGTTGGGGTCGCACAACTGTTAACTTGACGCCATTTTCTATAAATATGCGACCCTTGGGGTCGGTGATCACAAAAACGAATATTTTTAAAGCTTTAAATCATTGAACTATGTCTGGAACATTCACGCAAATTTATATTCAGATTGTGTTTGCTGTTAAAAACCGGAATGCCCTGATTCATCAGGATTGGGAGAACGACTTGTTTAAATATATTACTGGTATTGTTCAAAACAAAAGACAAAAAATGTTGGCGATTAATGGAACTGGTAATCATATTCATTTTCTTATCGGGATGAAACCAACATGCTGTTTATCTGATCTGGTGCGGGAAATCAAAAAGTCTTCCAACACTTTTATCAGCGATAAAAAATTCACCCGTTTCAGTTTTCAATGGCAGGAAGGATTTGGAGCCTTTTCATATAGCCATTCAAACCTGAATAATGTTATTCAATACATCAACAACCAAAAAGAACATCACAGAAAGAAAAGTTTCAAAGATGAGTATCTTGATTTTCTGGATAAATTTGAGATTGATTATAATGACGAGTATTTGTTCGAATGGTTAGAAGATAATACTTAAAAAGGAAATACTTCGAGTCTTTGAAAATGCAAAAAACGAAAAATTATTAAAACATGAAAACATTAAAATTTCTCCCTGTTTTGTTAATTTTTCTTTCCGGTTGTGCAGAACTCACCCAAATTGCCCAACAAACAATCAATGAAAACCGGCCACTCACGCAAACCGAAATTATTTCAGGATTGAAAGAAGCGCTGATTGTGGGTACCGGTAAATCAGCAGATATTCTTGGAAAAACTGATGGCTATTACAAAGACGACCTTGTGAAAATTCTCTTGCCACCTGAAGCCGACGTGATTGTAAAAAATATCAGCAAAATTCCCGGAGGAGAAAAATTTGTGGAAGATGCTTTGTTAAGCATCAACAGGGCTGCTGAAGATGCCGTTTCGGAAGCAAAACCTATTTTTGTAAACAGCATTAAAAGTATGACCATTACCGATGCAGTTGGCATCCTGAAAGGTGCTGACAATGCCGCCACGCAATACCTGCACAAAACAACTTACAACCAGTTGGCAGCTTTGTATCAGCCCAAAATAAAAGCTTCGATCGATAAAAAATTAGTCGGTAATGTATCAACAGCTCAAAGCTGGAACCTGTTAACCGGAAAGTGGAATGATCTGGCAAATTCGGTGGCGGGAAAAGTAGCCGGACTTAAACCTGTAAATACCAATCTCGAAGAATACCTGACCCAAAAAGCGCTTGACGGCCTCTTTCTGAAAATCGGGGAACAGGAAAAACTAATTCGAAAAGACCCGGCTGCCAGGGTAAATGACCTCCTGAAAAGAGTTTTTGGTACGCTTGACACCTGATTCGCTTCTTGCTGTTGAATCAAAAAAATAAATTCAGCTATTTTTTCAAATTGTGCCGAATTATTCATAACTTCAGGTTGAAAAACTAAGTCAATTTTAAAAAACCGTATTTCGGTTGATTAAAAACCTGTAAAAATAAACTTATGAGACTGGAATTTGTAAGAATTGAAGAAGCCAACGACCTGGTCAACCAGTTGATCGAACACCACCCACATGCCATCTTCCTCACTGACCACGAATTCAAGGTGAAACTTTTTAATAAAGCATTTCAGGAGTTAACAAAAAGCGACAAAGGCGATATTCTGGACCACGAGTTCTGCGAAATTATGGGATGCACCCGCCGCGGGAAAATTGTGGATGAAAGCACAAAATTCTGCAAACATTGTCAGATGCGTGATTTGTTATCGGGGTCCACTCTTTCGGAATTGGATATGATTCAGGATTTTGTGATTCACAACAAAGTGGTAACCAAACACCTCTATATTAAAACGTATCGCCTGGTAATGGTTGGACAAAAATACAGGCTTGTTGTTATTGAAGATAAAACCCAGAAGGGTTACAACCAGTAAATTTCAGATTTGATTACAGAAAATAATTTCTGTACATTTTTTGGGGAGGGATATTATATAGAAGCCGCGTAAAATGCGGCTTCTGCGTTTTAAATAACCGGCTTCAAAAAAAAATATAAAAAACCAATGTAATGTATCCATGCCGGGTACGTCTTAAAATCAAAAAAGGAAAAACAGCGAAATGGTGGCAAGCGATTTTAAAATGAAAATCTTACCGGTGAGTAACAAACTTCACCGTTTTGCAATGCGTTTCCTGAACGATGAAGACGAGACAAAAGATGTGATACAGGATGTCTTCCTGAAATTATGGCAAAAAAAAGCAACACTTGACAATGTGCAGAATATCGAAGCTTTTGCCATGCAGATGACACGAAACAGATGCCTGGATATTCTGAGAAACAAAAAAAACAAACCGGCGGTTTCGCCAGCAATGCAGGTTGTGAAACCTGACGCCACCGACGTTCATTTACAGGTTGAATTGAGTGAATCGGCAAACCTGATAAAAAAACTGATAAACGAACTGCCCGATCTGCAAAGGAAGATTATGCAGATGAAGGACATCGACCAGCTTGAATATGAGGAAATTGCCAAAATAACCAGCTTGGAAATGAATGCCATCAGGGTAAACCTTTCGAGAGCAAGAAAAAAAGTTCGCGACGAATTTATAAAACTGAATGACAATGGAAACTTCGAAAATAAAAGATTTACTGCAAAAATACTTTGAAGGACAGACTACTCAGCATGAGGAGAAACTAATTGAAAGTTACTTCAGAAACGGGAATATTGCTCCTGAACTGCAGGAATATAAATCGTTCTTTGACGGGTTGAATGAAATATCGGATTGCAGAAATCCACAATTGGAAAGCGAAATCATGGATTTTATCCTGGAAAGTGAACACAGGGAGAAAACAAAATACCGCTGGCTTTGGCAAACAGTAACTGGTGTGGCAGCAGCCATAATCATTGTTTTAGGTGGATTTTTGTTCTGGCAGCAACAACAAAAACCTGTTGATACTTTTAAAAATCCTCAGGAAGCGTACGCTTATGCTGAAAAAACCCTGCAGTTTGTTTCAGAAAAATACAACAAAGGATTTGCTGCACTTTCAAAATTCGACAAACTGCAAAAAGCCACTGAACCGGTAAAAAAAGGAGTGGCGCCAGTGAACGAATTCTTCAAAACACTTGATAAAATGAATCAACAGAAATCTGAGAATGCTGAAAATATAAAAACGAAAGAAACTGATTCAATATAAAAGCGCGCAAAAAAGTACTGAAAGGTTCTTTAAAACTTGAATTTTAAACATTAAAAAGAAAATATCATGAAAAAGTTAGTATTAATGATGGCAATGTTGCTGCCTATGGCAGTGTTTGCCCAGAAAACAGCAGTTGACAAGCTTTTTGAAAAGTATGCCAACCAGAAAGGATTCACCACCGTTAATATTTCGGGGAAAATGCTGGGATTTGCCAGCCAGATGGAAACAGGCGACAAAGCCACTGCAAACATTCTTTCAAGTCTCAGTGGTATCAGGGTTCTCTCTGTCGAAGACGAATCGCTCAACAAAACCCTGAACTTTTATGCAGAACTTGAAAAGGAAGGTTTCTTCAAAAACAACGGGTACGAAGTGCTGATGGAAGTTACCGGGCCCGACGAAATGGTAAGGTTTTTAGCCAAAGATGCCGGCAACGGAAAAATTTCGGACCTGTTGCTGGTGGTTGGCGGCGACGATAATGCACTAATCAGTATCAGCGGAATCATCGATCCAAAAGATATCAGCAAGATTACCGGTGCACTCGACATTAACACCGACGGAAAAAACAGGTTCTGATTGATAGTTCAGAAAGGAAAATCCGGGGAAAGCCCGGATTTTTTTTGCCTGAACCCATGTAAAACCAAATGTTTCGTAATTTTAGCCCCAAACAAATTATTCAAAATGAACATCAGCGAACTGCTCATAAAACACCAGGTTTTACCTGGCAATACAAAAACAATCGACATTGGGTGCGTTCAACTGAAAGCCACCCGCGAAAACGATGGCTGGCACCTGGTAACCACCGATAACTGCCCCGATGATGACATAAAGTTGAGCGATGAATCCACCTTATCGGATTTTTTCCAGACCGGAAAATCCAATTCGCTGATTATTGCGCCCGCCCTGCCGGCAAAACCGCTTGTTTTTAAAGGAACCGGACTGAATGTTTTACCCGGACAAACGATTACCATTTTTCTGAAAATCCCGCTCGCATTTCAGATTTATTTTTCAAAAATCCAGCCTGCCAACCTGCTCCGTGAAATTTCTTACAAAAGGCTTTCAAATACCTGGTTTGGCGATCCCGACAATGGGGAACCCGCGTTTACGCTCGGTTCGGAATATTTTCTGAACCCCGAGGATATAAAAATAACCGACCTTGAAGCGATTTGTCCGGTCAACATCAGAAACAGTTCGAATTCGATCCTGATGGTCCAGCGGCTTATAATCAGGACCGAGTTTATCACCCTGTACAAAAACGAGGATAAAATTGTAACAAGCCTTGTCCAGATTGACCACAAAGGCGACGAAGAAGGAAGTTCGGTTGAATATCATTATTCAAAACAATACAACGGCGAAAAACAGGAAGTGATGGCAAAACCCCGAAACGCTTCAGGTAATAACCTACTGAATATCAGATTTCATTTTATCAGAAACATTTACAGAGGCGAACAATGAATTTAGACTGGTCACATTATTTTAATGCAGAAACTTTTGAGAAACTGCTGAGAATTGCCATCATTCTCGTGGTGGGCACCATCATCATTTCTCTTTTGGGCGTGTTGATGAAGAAAATTCTCCCTTCAAAACTATCGCAACAACGAAAAATGATAATCAACCGGTTTGTCAGGTACACCGCCATCGTCATTCTGTTTACGGTTATTATTTCGGAATTAAATATCGATATGACGGCAATTTTTGGTACTGCCGGTGTGATTGGAATCGTGGTGGGTGTTGCCTCACAAACCAGTATCGGCAATATCGTGAGCGGCTTTTTTATGGTTTCTGAAAAACCTTTCGAAATTGGCGACCAGATCCGAATTGGCGACAAAACCGGCGTGGTACACAGCATCGACCTGCTTTCCATCAAAATCAGGACCTTCGACAACCTTTTGCTGCGAATACCCAACCAGACTGTAATTTCGAGCGAAGTAATCAATGTTACCCGTTTCCCCATCCGAAGGCTTGATTTTGAAATTGGTGTGGCCTACAAAGAAAACCTCGAACTGGTGATGCAAACCTTGCAGGAAGTTGCCAAACGCAATCCGCTTTGCTTAGATGAACCTGAACCTCTCATTGTTTTCAAGGGATTCGGGGCAAGCAGCATTTTGGTGCAGTTTGGCGTATGGTTTGAAAGAACTAACTATCTGAAGGTTAAAAACTCAGTTTTCATGGAAATCAAGGAAGCCTTTGAACAAAAAGGTATCGAGATCCCATTTCCGCACATCAGTGTTTACACCGGCGAAGTAACCAAACCATTCCCGGTTGAGGTAAAGGAAAAAGTTTAAAAAGACAGGCAACTGACCTGCTAACCGCAGGCGGTTTCACAGACTAAAGTCAAATCCGTTGTTTTTGTACAAATTGGATTGCTTCGCTGCAATTTCAGATTCCTTTTCTTGTCATCTCGACGAAGGAGAGATCTCTCTGTTTGATAAAATTTTGCTCCGTTGATTTTCAATTCTCCACGTCTCAACTGAGGCGAGGCGAATTGACAGATTTGATGAAAGGGATTGCTTCATGAGTTTTCGTCCCTCAAACCCATTCGCAATGATGAAAACGAAATAGCAAGAGAGGGGTGGGGGGGGGGGGGGGGGGCGGGGGCCCGCCCCACAAAAAAAAAAAAAAATATAATAATTGTGTTAGTTGAGGGAGAACGAGAAGTAGAAAAAT
>JAJUGS010000206.1 GCA_029265875.1 Prolixibacteraceae bacterium | reverse complement strand
CATTTTCTGAATGCCATCCATATTAACATCGATTCTGTAATACCCGAAATAAAATACCACAATTATTATTGTTTTCGCAATCAGGACTCACTTGAATTTTGGAAAGGCAACGAGTTGGTTTTTCACTGCGGTAAGGAGAAAAGTATTTTTATGGAGGTCATGAAAGAAAAATTTCCTGTTTGGACCGAAGAATTTACCTGCAGAAAAAATGATCAGCTCGTGGTTTCGTATTATGTGCCAATAATCGTTCAGCGTGAAGATGGAATTTCGAGGCAGATTGGTTCAGTGATCAGTGAACTGACCTTACTCGAATTAGCCGACACAATCAACTCGATAAAAATCGGAGAAAGTGGATATGCATTTCTGGTCAATAAGGAAGGGACTTATTTAACTCATCCTGATAAAGAATTGATTTTCAGGAAAAACCTTTTTACTATCTCAGCTCATGAATACCGTGCAACAGCAAGTGGGATAAAAAACTTACTTAACAACAAATTATCCGGGTCAACGATCGCATACCCAGAATATCTTAATTACGAAAAATGCTGGATTCATTATACACCCATGAAAGAAACTGACTGGACACTTATTTTTGTTGTACCCTACAATGAATTATTTGTTCCGTTATACCTGATTGTTCTCAGAATGTTGTTTTTTGCAATTTTGGGAATTCTTGTAATATTTTTCATGGTTACCTATATATCGAATAAATTGATTCAGCCATTAAGTACGGTTACGAGTCAACTAAAGAAATTCAGCACCAGTGCTGCTGGCATTTCTGATTCTAACACAAAAAATGAAGTTGAATTGGTTTCATCGAGCCTTGAGTTTTTAAAAGATTGGTATGAGAAGTTTAAAATTGATCAGACCCATGAGGAAAAACTGAATTCACAAAGGCGGCAAGATTTAATGGAAGCCTCAGAAATTCAAATGAGTTTAATTAACTCCGACTTTTCGATAACGGAGAATAATAAAGATTTTGATTTATTTGCTGTTTATCATCCGGCCAGAATAGTTAGTGGCGATCTGTATGATTTTATATTGCTGGATGATGAAAATCTTTATTTCACGATTGGTGATGTTTCAGGAAAGGGATTGTCGGCTGCATTTTTTATGAGTGTTGCACAAACGTTGTTAAAAAACAATTCAAAATACCGGTCACCCGGGAAAATTATAGCACAAACAAACAATGAACTATATACGAACAACCAGCACCAGTTCTTTTTAACTTGTTTTACCGGGGTATTAAATCTAAAAACCGGCAACTTAAAATATTGTAATGCAGCGCACACGGCATCGCTTGTATTAAGTGAAAACGGGGCACTAAATGAACTGAACAACTCACATGGAATGCCGCTCGGATTATACCCAAACCGGATTTACCCGGAATCAGAAACAATACTAAAACCAGGTGATTCAATCATATTATACTCTGACGGGGTGACCGAGATGCAGGACAAAGAAAAACAGCATTATGGAAGTGAACGATTTTATGAGATTCTGAAAAAATCGGCTGGTTCAGATCCCAAAACTACAATCCGGAATATCGAAAATGATCTTGAATTTTTCAGGGGAACAACCAGCCAGTCTGATGATGTGACAATTATGGTTATTAAACTCAAACCATAACAAAAAAGGCCTTTTACAAGGCCTTTTTTGTTATTTTACTGTTGAAAGAATTTTCATTTGTAATTTTTCATGCTTCTTATCAAAACCTACTGAAATTGTATCTCCTTCAGTTATTGATGCTTTAATGATTATTTCTGCCATTTCGTCTTCAAGATATTTCTGAATGGCCCTTTTTAGCGGACGGGCACCAAATTGCGGATCAAATCCCTTCTCTGCAATAAAATCTTTCGCTGCTGACGAAATCTTCAGCTTGTAATTTAACCCCTCAACCCGTTTGTAAAGGTCTTTGATTTCGATATCAATGATTTTGTGGATGTGTTTCTTTTCTAACTGGTTAAACATCACCACATCGTCGATCCGGTTCAAAAACTCAGGTGCAAATGCTTTTTTGAGCGCTTTTTGCACGATATATTTTGCATGTTCGTTTTCACTTTCCGGTGTTTTATTCAGGTTAAAACCTACTCCCTGCCCGAATTCTTTCAATTGGCGCGATCCGATATTCGAGGTCATGATGATTATCGTATTCCTGAAATCAATACTTCGTCCCAGACTATCTGTCAGTCGTCCTTCGTCGAGTACCTGTAACAATAGGTGAAATACATCAGGATGCGCTTTTTCAATTTCATCCAACAATACAACCGAATAGGGTTTTCTCCTTACTTTTTCGGTAAGTTGTCCACCTTCTTCATAGCCAACGTATCCGGGAGGTGCTCCTACAATTCTTGATACCGAGAATTTCTCCATATACTCGCTCATATCTATCCTGATGAGCGAATCAACACTATCGAACAAATAAGTAGCTAAAACCTTGGCCAGTTGTGTTTTACCAACACCAGTCGGGCCCAGGAAAATAAACGAACCAATGGGGCGGTTCGGGTCTTTTAACCCGGCGCGGTTCCGTTGAATGGCTTTTACAATCTTTTCAATGGCTTCTTCCTGACCGATAACACTGCCTTTCAGGTCGTGCGCCATGTTCATCAGCTTTTTACCTTCGGCAGTTGCAATTCTTTGCACCGGGATACCCGACATCATGGCGACCACTTCTGCAACTTTATGTTCATCAACTGTTTCCCGATGGTTAATTAATTCCTTTTCCCAATTATCTTTTTCTTTTTCAAGTAATTGGAGAAGATTTTTTTCTTTATCCCTGAAATTGGCCGCCAGTTCAAAGTTTTGACTTTTTACAGCGGCAATTTTATCTTCTTTTATTTTTTCAATCTTCTCCTCCAGCTTGATAATACTTTCAGGCACATTGATGTTTGAAATATGTACCCGCGAACCCACTTCGTCCAAAGCATCAATTGCCTTGTCGGGCAAATACCGGTCGGTTATATACCTTGCTGTCAGTTTAACACAAGCTTCAATAGCTTCTTTGGTGTAAGTTACATTATGATGGTCTTCGTACCTGCCTTTGATGTTATTCAGAATTTCAATGGTTTCTTCCACCGAAGTAGGATCAACCATAATTTTCTGGAACCTTCTTTCCAGAGCACCATCTTTTTCAATGTGCTGGCGGTATTCATCAAGTGTTGTGGCACCAATGCACTGAATATCACCGCGGGCCAGTGCCGGTTTCAGCATGTTGGCCGCATCGAGCGAGCCGGTGGCGCCGCCTGCGCCAACAATGGTGTGAATTTCGTCGATAAACAGAATAACGTTGTTCACTTTGGCCAGTTCATTCAAAATCGCTTTCATTCGTTCTTCAAACTGACCGCGGTATTTTGTGCCTGCAACAATAGATGCAATATCAAGACTGACAACTCTTTTGTCGAACAGAATTCTCGATACTGTTTTATTGACAATCCTAAGTGCCAAACCTTCGGCAATGGCTGATTTCCCAACTCCGGGTTCCCCAATCAGTATCGGGTTGTTCTTTTTCCTGCGGCTCAGAATCTGGGCAAGGCGTTCAATTTCGCGTTCTCTGCCAACAATCGGGTCGAGACTGTTTTCTTCAGCCAGTTTGGTAATATCGATGCCAAAATTATCAAGTACCGGAGTGTCAGATTTTGACGGGACACCTTTTTTCTGCCCTGGCTGCTGGCGCGAAGGACCTTTCGAGAAATCATCGTTGGCATCATCATCTTCACTTTCAGGATAATCAGATTTGGCTTCCACGTCTTCCCGGTAATCCTGAATCTGCGTCCTGACCATGTAATAATTAACCCCGTATTCAACTAAAAGCTGGGTAACAATATTTTCGTTGTCTTTTAATATTGCCAGCAGTAAATGACCGCTATTGACGGTTTTACTTTTAAACGAACGCGCCTCGAGATATACTAGTTTCAGGGTTTTTTCGGTCGATTTTAACATTACAATATCTGCCTTCTGGTCAATTGCCCTGTCAGTCCTGATCTTCTTTTCAATCAATTCTTTCATTTCCGATAAAACAATGCCCAGGTTTTCAAGAATATCCGTGGCAATTCCTTCGCCGTCGCGTAAAATTCCCAGAAACAGATGCTCCTGACCGATATAATCGTTTCCCAAACGAATCGCTTCCTCCCTGCTATACCCGATAATATCTTTAATTCTTGGTGAAAACTGTGAATCCATAAAGTAAAATTTCAATAAATATCCTCAAAATTTGACAAAATCTATTCCCTTTATTTGAAACCACTAAATTACTCAAAAATACGAAGTGGTATCTGAGAACCTGTCAGAAGTTATCACAGTTTGATGTTTAAAAACTGAATTATTGACAGTTGAAATGTTAATATCTTATCATTACCCCCAAGTTAAATCACCTTAAAAAACGCCGGTTTCAAGAATGTTTTTGCTATTTTTGTCAGTCTTTTTCGAAAACAGAAAAAAATAATAAAAATATTTTGTAAATGACTGAGGAAGAAAGAATTATCAGGATAAATATTGAAGAGCAGATGAAATCTGCTTATATCGATTATTCCATGTCCGTTATTGTTTCAAGAGCACTTCCCGATGTACGTGACGGTTTTAAACCGGTACACCGCCGTGTTTTGTTTGGAATGAATGAACTGGGCATGTTTTCAAACCGCCCGTATAAAAAATCGGCCAGGATTGTTGGGGAAGTTCTGGGTAAATACCATCCGCACGGCGATTCATCGGTTTATTTTGCCATGGTTCGTATGGCGCAGGAATGGTCGTTGAGATATCCGCTGATTGACGGACAGGGAAACTTTGGTTCGGTGGATGGCGACAGCCCGGCAGCTATGCGTTATACCGAAGCAAGGATGACAAAAATGGCAGAGCTGACTTTAGCCGACCTCGATAAAAACACGGTCGATTTTCAGCCCAATTTTGATGAATCGTTACAAGAACCCACGGTTTTACCCACACGCATACCGCAATTACTGATTAACGGAACATCGGGTATTGCTGTAGGTATGGCAACCAACATGCCACCTCACAACCTTACCGATTCAATTAATGCCATCATTGCCTATATTGATGACAATAACATTGATATTCAGGAGTTAATTAAAATCATTATTGCTCCTGACTTTCCAACAGGTGGTATTATTTATGGCTACCAGGGCGTTAAAGAAGCCTACGAAACCGGACGAGGAAGAATTGTGATTCGGGGAAAAGCCCACATTGAAAATGAAGGTGGCCGCGAAAAAATTGTTGTTACCGAAATTCCGTATATGGTTAACCGGGCTGAAATGATTCAGAAAACGGCCGACCTTGTAAATGAAAAGAAAATTGAAGGTATCTCGAATGTAAACGACGAATCGGACCGCGAGGGAATGCGGGTAGTTTACGATATTAAAAGAGATGCCATGAGCAACGTGGTACTCAACCAGTTGTATAAATACACCGCGCTGCAAACTTCATTCAGCGTGAATAATATCGCCCTGGTTCATGGCCGCCCGAAAATGATGAACCTGAAAGATATCATCAAATACTTTGTTGAACACAGGCACGACGTTGTCATCAGAAGAACGCGGTTTGAACTTGACCAGGCTGAAAAACGTGCGCATATTCTGGAAGGTTTGATTATTGCCAGCGATAACATCGACGAAGTAATCGCAATTATCCGTTCATCATCGACACCCGACGAAGCCCGTGAACGATTGATGGAAAGGTTTAAACTGACCGAAATTCAGGCGAGGGCAATTGTTGAAATGCGCCTGCGCCAGTTAACAGGTCTGGAACAGGACAAACTCCACCAGGAATATAAAGACTTGATGGCCCAGATTGAATACCTGAACAATGTTCTCAACGATATTAACCTGAGAATGGGGATCATCAAAGATGAACTAATCGAGATACGTGAGAAATTTGGTGACAAACGCCGCTCGGAATTGGTTCCGAATGCCGAAGAATTCAATCCTGAAGATTTTTATGCTGATGATGATATGGTTATCACCATATCGCATTTAGGATACATAAAACGTACCCCACTAAGCGAATTTAAAGCACAGGGAAGGGGAGGAGTAGGTTCGAAAGGAAGTACCACACGAGATGAAGATTTTCTGGAACACCTGTTTATTGCATCAATGCACAACACGCTTCTTCTTTTTACCGAAAAAGGAAAATGTTACTGGCTGAAAGTGTATGAAATCCCGGAAGGTACCAGGACTTCAAAAGGAAGAGCAATTCAGAACATTCTGAACATTGAACCGGATGATAAGATTCTGACCTTTATTAATGTGAAAACACTGGCTGATCAGGATTTTATAAACAACAATTATATTATTCTGGCCACCAAAAACGGAATTATCAAAAAAACCACACTTGAGGCTTATTCACGTCCGCGTCAGAATGGCGTTAATGCAATTACAATCAGGGAAGGCGACCGTTTGCTCGAAGCTCATCTCACAAATGGAAAAAGTGAATTAATGCTGGCTGTAAAATCGGGTAAAGCGATCAGGTTCAACGAAGAAAATGTGAGGGCAATCGGAAGAACAGCTTCCGGTGTTAAGGGAGTAACCCTTGGCAGCGATGATGACGAAGTAATTGGTATGGTTTGTGTACAGGATGAAAATGAAGACATTCTTGTAATTTCTGAAAACGGCTATGGAAAACGTTCGAAGATTGAAGATTACAGGATTACCAACAGGGGAGGAAAAGGTGTGAAAACCATTAATATTACTGAGAAAACAGGAAATCTGATAGCCATAAAAAGTGTATCGAACAACAACGATTTAATGATTATTACACAAAACGGGTTAACAATCAGGCTCAATGTCAGATCAATTTCGGTTTTGGGCAGGGCAACACAGGGCGTTAGGTTGATTAACCTGAAAGGAGACGACAGGATTGCGTCGGTTGCACGTGTAAATGTCGAATCATCCGACGAAAACGGATCGGATGAAGAAGTAAACCCCATTGATGATCTGAATAATGACGTTGATAATGATGAAAATTTAATTGAAGACAATGATTAAGCAATTGATAATTAAAAATTTGCTTGATAGAAATTTGTAAACATATATTTTTGTGAAAAATTTAAAACCATTTGAAAATGAAAAAATCAATTCTCTTAATTGCCCTTGTAGTAGCATTTTCGGCTGTTAACGCGCAGAAAGGAAAAGTTACAACAGCGCAAACACTAAAAGATTCGGGAAAGCTTGACAAAGCGCTCGAGGCGATCACTCAGGCATCAGATGCATCAAATCCCGATGCCGAAAAATCAGTAAACTGGCCAAAAACATGGCAGGTGAGGGGTGAAATTTACCAGGCTATCGGACAATCGAAAGACGAAAATTTCAAAAAACTCAGTAGCGATCCGTTTGGTGAAGCATTCAATTCGTACAAAAAAGCAATGGAACTTGATCCGAAACATGCCATTGACAAAAGCATTAAAATGAACCTTGTATTGTTGACAAATGATTTTACCAACCAGGCAGTTCAGGCTTTTCAGAACGAAGATTATAACAAGGCGCTTGAATCATTCGAAAAAATCATGGAAATAAACAATATGCCGGTGATTAAAGCTGATAATCCAAATTCAGTTGAT
>JAJUGS010000076.1 GCA_029265875.1 Prolixibacteraceae bacterium | reverse complement strand
TTCTGGTTTCCCTCTTCGCCCAGCAACATCGAAAGGGTCATGTCTTCCAGCCCTTTTGCATTGGTGGAACCAGCCATCGACGCGGCCATTTTCATCATCGGTTTCGAATTGAGCAGTTTGTCAACCCATTTGGGCGCTTTTTTGAATATGGGATAAACCTGTTTCAGGTCCAGACTGATGGCGCCATAAAAAATGGGGACTTCCGAAATATCGTGCTCATCGGCAAACAGCGGCAGGTACATCGGTATTTTGGTAACCTGGTGGCCCTCTGCCCGCAAAGCATTGAAATACTTGCTGTCGCGCAGGCAGTTGCCGCAGTAAAAACTGCCACCGGAACCGGGTATGATTTGTATGATATTCATTGTACTATTTTTTTTACCGCAAAGGCGCCGAGACGCAAAGTTTTCTCAGCGTCTTAGCGACTCTGCGGTTGAACTTTTTTATTTTCCAAAACAATAAATATTTCCATCGAAAGCACCGACAAAAATTTTGCCGGCAGCAACTGCCGGATTGCTGACAATCTGGCTGCCAATTTCGTAGCTCCAAACAAGTTTTCCGTCAGAAAGGTTCACGATGGCCAAATCGCCGCGCATATTGGCAACCAGCACTTTGTTGCCCACCACCACCGGCGATGCTTCCACCTGCCGGCCCGTGTTGTATTCCCATAATTTTTTACCATTGTTTTTGTCGAAACAGTACAAAAACTTGTTATGATTGGCCGTCAACACTTTGTCTCCAATCAGTGCAGGCGAGGCGATAAACTGCAGTTTGGTGGTTTCGTGTTGCCACTGCCACACAGTTTTTCCGGCTTTTAAATCGACCATAAAAAAACGGCCGTCGTAATCGCCTACCCAGGCTTTGTCGCCCTCAACCGCCACCGAACCTGCAATGTAAGTCGAAACATCAATTTTCTTTTCCAGTTTGCCGGTAGCCACATTCACCTCGTGCAAAAAGCCGTCGCAGCCACCAAAATAGGCTTTGCCTTTGTCGCAGGCCGCAGCACCGTTGATGTAATTGTCCGATTCGTATTTCCATTTCATTTCGCCGGTTCTGGCATCCACACAATGCAGGTAGAAATCATAACTTCCAACAAAAATATAAGTCGTTTTTCCGTCGCTCCACCAGTTGGCCGACCCGATAATCTGGTTGTCGGTTTCGTATTCCCAGTTTTTCTTGCCGGTATTCAGGTCGATGGAGTACAGAGTTCCGTCGAGATTACCGATGTAAACCGAATTCCCAAGAATCAGCGCGGGCGCTTCAATGGCATTTCCGGTTTCAAATTTCCAGAGCAGTTTTCCGTTGAGGTCGAGACAATACACAAAACCATCGGTGGAACCCACTACTACTTTTCCTTTATCGACCACCGGGGCCGATTTGATGTTGTCGCCGGTGGTGAAAGTCCACAGCAATTTGGGTTTTTCAGGGAGTGTGGATTTTGAAACGCCTTTCAGGTTCTGGTCGCCCCGAAAAATGGGCCACGAATCGGGGGGCTGTGCGGATAATGACGCAACCCAAAGGAATAGAAAAATTGTATTTAGTGTCTTTTTCATTTTGCTTATTTTGAACCACATAGGCACATAGAAAACATAGGTTTCTTATGTGTCCTATGTGCCTATGTGGTTTATTTCAAATTGTCTTTTATCGAAATCGCCCCCGTTGGGCAGCCAGCCGCCACTTTTTCGGCAACCAGCGTGATACCTTTGTCGAGCGCTTCGTTAAACGGAATATTGATTTCCACGTCGAAACCCCTTCCAATATAAGTAAAACCCAGCTTTTCGCCATATTTCTCCGACAGCCGCACACAAATTCCGCATTTGATGCATTTCTGTGGTTCGAAAATAACGAGGTTGTGGTTGTTTTGTTTGGTAATGTTGCGGCGCTCGCTGGTTTTAAACCGTTTTTGGTCGGCATTGTACTGGTGCGAATATTCGCGCAGTTTGCAGTTGTCGATGGCGCGGCAGTCGCAATGCAGACAGCGTTTTGCCTCGGCAATTGCCTCTTCGGTGGTAAATCCCGAATTGCCGCCTTTGAACGGAAACACTCTTTTCCCCGGAACCGATTCTTTCAGGTATTCCGAGAACTCGGCACTGACCAGTTTGCCAAAACGCGAGTTAAAAATGCGGGGTTCGCCGGTTGGCTGCTGACCTTTGAAGAACTGCAGGACTGAAAATGCCACTTCTTTGCCTTGTCCTACCGACCGCACTGCCAGTCGCGACGAACGGATGATATTGCCCACTGCAAAAACTTTTGGGTCGGATGTCTGGTACGAATCTTTGTCGGCAATAATGCCTTTCGGTGTCGATTTCAACCCGAAAAAACTGCTGTTTTCAGGCAAAACTCCTGTTGCCAGAATCACCGCATCAAAATCCGTTTTTAATTGCTGAAACCCGACCGTGTCAATTTCTGAATTTCCTTTAAACTGAACGCCGGTAGCCAGAATCGCTTCAATTTCCTTGTCCAGAATTTCTTTTGGAAGTAGTTCATCTGCAATAACGGTTCGCAGCAAACCACCCGGCTTTTCGTTTTTATCAAACAGAGTCACCTGAACGCCTTTGATTTGCAGGTAATACGAAGCTGCCAGCCCGGCAGGGCCAGAGCCAATTACCGCCACTTTTTTCCCTGTTGCCTGGACTTTTACAATTTCAGGTTCTGTGCCTTCGTAGCCGGTGATTCTTTTCAGCAAACAAATCGAAATGGGTTCGTCAACGGTTTTGCGGTGACAGGCGCCTTCGCAGGGGGCGGGGCAAATGTGGCCTAAAACGGCGGGCAAAGCAATGTCTCGTTTTACCACTTCCAGCGCTTCCGTCATTTTACCTGCTGCAATCAGCCGGTTCATCTGCGGAATATTCATGTGTGCCGGGCAGGCAATCTGGCAGGGCGCTTCACAATCACCGACGTGTTCGCTGAGCAGCAGTTCGAGCGCAGTTTTCCGTGCCTCACTAATTTCAACATCATCGGTAATAATTTCCTGTCCTTCAGCAGCCTGCACCGAACACGATGGGAAAAGCCTGCCCGAACCATCTTTTACCAGACACAACATGCACGAAGTAAAATGCTCCAGTTCGTTGTGCCAGCACATATTTGGCACGTGAATCCCCAGTTTTTCCGCGGCCTTCATTACTGAAGTTCCGTTTTCAACCTGGATTTCTATGTTATTAATTTTCAGTTTTATCATATTCTCTCGCAAAGGCGCAAAGACGCCAATATTTTATTAGATATCTTCAATTCTTACTGCATACAAATCAAATCCACCTTTTCCGCCTGGTCGATTCGATGAAAAAATCATCACATTTTTACCCCCGATTTCAAATGGGAAAGGCCGGTATTCATCGGATGCCGAGTTAATTTGAGCACCAAAATTTACTGGGGCTGTCCAATGGTTGTTTAACTTTTTGGAATAATACAAATCGAACCCACCAAAGCCACCGGGCCGGTTCGATGTAAAAATCATGTAATCGCCAAAGAGAATCGGGCACTTATCATCCGATTCTCCAGATAAAACCTCTTCTTTGGTAATTACCAAATCCGTTTTGTTTAGGTATTCATAGAAATATTCATCGGGATTGAGCGGCACCGAGTAAATATCGAACTGATTATTTTCGCGGTTGCTGCAAAACCACATTTGAGTGTAATCAGTATTAATTGTTGGATAATAATCATCAGATTCTGAATTGACACCTTTCAGGTTTACCGGGCCAAAAAGGCGTTTTTGTGCTTTGTATGATCCCCAATCCAGCCGTGGTGTGTGAATAACTTTTATGTCGAAGTTACCCGAATCATTTTCAGCATAAAAAAAGTAATCAGTTCCCTTTAACCCTTCCAAAAACAGAGGCCCCAACTGGTCGGATGTGTTATTTGCAAGATTTACAATTGCGCTTTCAAGGTCATGCGGATAAACATCTGGCCAATAAATATCGACGATATCATCTTTTTC
This sequence comes from Prolixibacteraceae bacterium, assembly GCA_029265875.1. Taxonomy (GTDB): domain Bacteria; phylum Bacteroidota; class Bacteroidia; order Bacteroidales; family Prolixibacteraceae; genus Draconibacterium. The sequence continues at coordinate 12,974 of JAJUGS010000076.1, read as the reverse complement.
GTGATAGGAAATGTCGAAATATTTGTATATGATATCGAAATTGGCGCCTGAACTGTTCCTGTTCGAAGAAAAATAGATGTGTTGGCGCCTGGCATCGTATGGAAGGTCAGAATTAAAATCATCATATTCAGTATTTAATTCCTCAAGGTTTACAGGTGTTTTACCAACAATAGTAGTGTATACAAAATCGTTATCGTTATTGAAAATCGGGCAACCAGAAAAAAGGAAAGCCAAAACCACGAATGCAAATATTTTTAGTGCTTTCATTTTGTCAATATTTATGTTTTTGAATTGTACCATTTTCTTCTTTTCTGAAACCAGCGGTTTCGCATGTTTATAGAATGCATTTTGAAGTTTGATATTCGACTCCGGTTGGAGTCGTATTTCTCTTTTCATTACTTTTTCTATAAACATATGACCTCGCTGAGGTCTGGGCTTTTTAATTTCATTTTTTATAGTTCACAGGGCGTTTCCCTGTGCTTTTACATATCGTCCTTTCAGGACTGTTTTTTATTTCTAAGCATCCTTCGACTTCGCTACCTATGACAGTTTCTTTTTGCTGTCACCTCGACGATAGGAGAGGTCTGCTTATTCGAAGAGATTTCTCCTCGCGCACTCGTCGAAATGACAGCGTTGATGTAGCTTTCTGTCATTCTCACATTGTGCCCAATAAAAATTGGGTTGCCGCTCAGGATGACTGTTAATCAAGATTCTATCCAGTATCAAGAATCGAGCATCCAGAATTCGCTCTCACTTCACATCAATCGCATCTTCGGGGCAAACGGCGCGGCAGGCATCGCATTTGATACACAGCGAGGTGTCGATAAAATGCTTTTCGTGGGGTTTGAAAGCGATGGCATCCACCGGGCATTTTTGTGCACACAGTGTACAACCGATGCATTTGTCGTTTACCGAATAGGTTATCAGCGCGGTGCATTTTCCTGTCGTACAAACGCCGTTGATGTGCGCCTCATATTCGTGCCTGAAATATTTCAGGGTACTCAGAATCGGGTTGGGCGCCGTTTTTCCCAAACCGCACAAACTGCCTTTTTTTGTCCAGTGTGCAAGTCTTTCCAGCTCTTCCAGGTCGCCGGGTTTGCCTTTTCCTGAAGTAATATTTTCAAGAATATCGAGCATTCTTTTGGTTCCCACGCGACAGAAAGTACATTTTCCGCAGGATTCGTCTTGTGTAAACGACAGGAAAAACCGTGCAATATCCACCATGCAATCGGTATCGTCCAAAACAACAAGTCCACCCGAACCCATCATCGCACCCATTTCAGTAAGCGACTCGTAGTTGATGGGTGTTTCAGCATATTCAGCCGGAATACAGCCACCCGACGGGCCGCCAATCTGCACCGCTTTAAACTTGCGTCCGTTGGCAATGCCGCCACCGATTTCCTCCACAACCTGTCGAATCGTAATTCCCATCGGGACCTCAATCAGTCCACCACGTGCCACTTTCCCGGCCAGCGCAAAAACCTTGGTTCCCGAATTTTTTTCGACCCCGATATTTTTGAATTTTTCAGAGCCTTCGCGGATGATGTATGAAACCTGTGCGTAGGTTTCGGTATTGTTCACCAGCGTGGGCTGTCCCCACAAACCTTTTTGGGCGGGAAATGGCGGTCGGATGTGCGGAAATCCACGACTGCCTTCAATAGAAGCAATCAGCGCAGTTTCCTCGCCACACACAAACGCACCGGCACCTTCGTAAACCTGCAGGTTCAGGCTGAACCCGGAACCCAGAATATCGGCGCCGAGGTAGTTGTTTTCGTAACAAACTTCCAGCGCTTTCCGGATGCGTTTTACCGCCAGCGGGTATTCGGCCCTGATGTAAAAATATCCCTCATGAATGCCGGTTGCGTACGCTGCAATGATGATTCCCTCGATAACACGGTAGGGGTACGATTCCAGCAACATGCGGTCCATAAACGCGCCGGGGTCGCCCTCGTCGCCATTGCAGATGAGGTATTTTAAATCGGATTTTTCCTTTTTCACGAGCTCCCATTTTACCCCGGTGGGGAAACCGGCGCCACCCCTGCCGCGCAGTCCGCTGTTTTTTATTTCGTTGAGCACAGCGTCAGGGGACAGCAGTTTGAACATTTTTTCCAACGCAGAGAAACCGCCGCGTGTTTTGTATTCGTTGATATCAACAGGGTTGATGATGCCGCGGTATTCGGTGGCAATGGGAACCTGGCTGCCCAGAAACGAAGCCACCGGCTTTTCGCGCATACTGATTTCGTAACGCTCCACACCTTCCCAATGGCGGTCGGTTTGAATATCTTCGGCAAAACTGAAGAGTTTGTTTTTAAGCTTCGAAAGCAGGGTAGGAGGTTCAAAATGCGTTTCCACAATTTTTTTAACATCCTCGGGTTTTACTTTGGCATACAAGGTCGGTTCTCCTTCGTTGGGAACAATTTCCACCAGCGGCACCTGGTGACACATGCCCACGCAACCCACGTGTTTCAACTTCACCCGGAGATGGTTTTCTCCGGCTACTTTTTCCACCTCTTTGCGGATTTCGTCGCTGCCGCTGGCTACACAACACGAGCCCAGCCCGATGCGGATTTCGCCTTTAATCTCTGAACCATCGGCATGACGGTATTTTTTTGCCTTGGGTTTTCCCTGCTGGCTTTCGAAATCGGCAATCACCTGGTCAACCTGGTCGGCAGCCACATGACCGTAGGTAATTCCGTCAACCTGAACCACCGGCGCCAGTGTGCAGCAACCCAGACAGCTTACTTTTTCGAGTGTGTAATTGCCGTTTTTGTCGGTGTCTTCGGTTTCTTTCAGGTTGAAATGACGTTTAAAAGCATCGTGTACCAGCGTGGCGCCTTTTACGTGACAGGCCGTTCCCACACAGATTTTTATAATGTGTTTGCCGACAGGATGCATCCTGAACTGTTTGTAAAAACTGGCCACCCCGATGATTTCGGCAGCGGTGATACTGGTTTTTTCTTCGAGGTATCGCAATGCTTCTTCGGGCAAATAATTGTATTCATCCTGAATGGCTTGCAAAACCGGAATCAGGCTCTTTTTGGAAGAACCTTTTTCAGCTATTATTTTGTCGATATTTTGAAAATTATCTGTCATTTTTTTTCTCTCGCAAAGGCACGGAGGCGCTGATTTTCTTTTTTAAAAATATGCTTATAAACAAAAAAAATTCCACCGGCAAAGCAAAAACCGGCAAGAAAACCTATTAATTCTTCATTTAACCTGACTGAACCGTCAAGTAAAATATGCATAATAATTGCTGCCAGAATAAGTAGAATTGATACTATAGTTTTTTGTATTTTATTCATAATCAATTATATTATTCCTGAAAAGCGCTCGTTAATTGTCATTTCGAAGGAAGTATGACTGAGAAATCTGTTTCTTTGAGAAGATTTCTCCTCGTTCCTCGTCGAAATGACAGATCCCAAAAACTCGAAACCCGAAACTTTGAACTTTAAACCCGTAACTCATTTCCCGATACAATACAAATTCTTATCACCCCTGATGTAAATTTTGCCATTGGCAAAGGCGGGCGTGGTTCCGGCATGTTCGCCCAGTTTATTCTCAGCAATCTTTTTCATTTCCTTGCCAAATTCGTATATCCGCATCACTCCATCGTTATCCATCATGAATATTTTACCATCAGCAAAAGTTGGCGATGAATAAAGTGTTTTACCACAATCATCTTCCCAGTATTTTTCACCGGTTTTCAGGTCGTAACAGGCCAGAACACCGTAACTTGTGGCTATGACAACTAAACCGTTGTATGTCAGCGGGCTTGAAGCTTCGGGCAGATATTCGTCGGCTTCCCATAAAATGGCTTTTGTATTTACATCGATGGCCACCATTTTGGCGTATTCGTTAGCCGCTACCACAATACCATCGGCAAAACCCACCGACGGGCCCACTTCGCCCATCATACATTTTACCTGCCAGAGTTCTTCACCGGATTTAATATCGTAACCTGCCACAATCGGGTCGGCAGTCAAAATTAATTGGTATTTTCCGCCTACGTTGGCCAGTACCGGACTTGCCCAAGAAATTTTTGACGACCGGGTTTTCTCCCAGGCCGTTTCACCGGTGTCGGTTTTCAGCGCCAATACTTTTCCCCCGCGGTTGGTGTCGTACTGCACAAAGAGTTTTCCATCCCAAACGATGAGCGAGGAAGAATGTCCGTAGTGATTATCCGGAACGCCCAGGTTTCGTGCCCAAACGCGGTTACCGTTCATATCAAAGGCAATCACATCGCCGGTGGCAAAAATGGCGTAAACATGGTTGCCGTCGGTGGCAAGAGTGGGAGCGGAGAGGCCTGTGTCGGCGGTTACTTTGGGCGGATTAGCGGGCGAACCCTGGATATTGTCGGCTTTTCCGGTCCACAGCAGTTTCCCGGTGGCACGGTCGAAACAATATACTTCGCGCGACTGGCTATCGGCTCCGGAAATAAAAATTTTATCGCCCCAAATAACCGGCGAATTAAAGCCGTGTTTTGGAATAGCAACCTTCCATGCGATATTTGTTCCGGCAGCGCCATCCCATTTTACAGGAATATTTTTGTGGTACGAAACACCCTGGCCGAAGGGGCCACGGAAAGAGTTGTGGTTACTTTTGATGTTTTGCGCATTTAATGTCACAGTTGCCGGAGCCGTTTCAGTTTTTGCCGAATCGGTTGCCGATATAATGGAAACAGCAGAATCTCCTGTAGTTAAAATCTGAATAGAATCGGTTTTTGCAGTACCTACATCGATAACCTGGATTCCTTCGTCAGCAGGTTGCGGTTCATTTTCAGCCACAGCCGAATCGATATTGAATTTGTCGAGATAATTAACCGAAGCAAAAGAAGCCGCAAAAGCCAGCAAAAAAATCACAGCCCCAACGATGATGATTCCTTTTTGAGCCAGAATGCGGCTGGCGATTTCATTTTCAACCACTTTTTCAGGGGCTTCGATTTTAGCTTTTGCCGAATAATATACCCGAAGTGCAAAAGCAAGAACAATGGCGCCCATTAACAGCAAAACAGCGCCGGTTTGAATCTGCCACTGACTATTGAAATAGGCTTTGCGGGCCAGCAAATCGTAACTGCGGATTTCGGCTTTCAACCCATCGTTGTTGGGGTCTTCCTTCAGTCGTTGAACAAGCACTTCCAGCGCTTTACTTTCAATCGGGTCGGCTTTTGAAATCTGCCAGAAGTTCAGCAGTAACAGCAATGCCACCGCCGAACAGAAAATTCCGGCGATAACGGCAATGTTTTGAGCAAGTTTTATTTTATCAGTGTTAGTCATATTTAAGTTGAACTTTTATTCCTTTTTTCAATCTTGTTTCTGTTTTGCGGTGCCTGCCTACCGTCAGGCAGGCATGGTTACTTAGTTTTTTCAATCATCAGCATTGGATGCACCTTGTTTTCTATTCTGTTTTTTGTTCCCCGGGTTGAAACCCGGGGTTATTCATGTTGAACCCTTTAGGGTTCTGGTTTCAACCCTCTTGTTTCACGTAGGTTTCACCTACGGCTATTTTTGTTGAACTCCTTCGGGGTTCTATGTTATTACTTTGTTTTTCAATCATTATTTAAATTTCTTTATCGCGGTTACAAACCGCGAACCCCATTCACTCAATAACCCAATTACTCATTCACTATCTCACTTCTCCACCGGGCAATAATTCATACACCGGGCACAACTCAGGCAGTTGCCTCGATGCGGTTCGTAATCCTGCCGTTTGCGGAAAACCACTGTATTCAGCAATGTCATTCCGATTACAAGTCCCATAAAACCGCCGGCAATCATACTGCCGATGTAAAATTTGTTTCTTATAATTTCTGCTTCCTTTACCAGCATTTCCAGTGTTTTCCCGGATGAAAGAAAAGTTTGTACATCAATATTGTCTTTGTCATTTTTGATTTCGGGTTTTGAAATCAGCAATTCTGCCAGGTAAACATCAGGATTGGCTTTGGAAAGGAATGTGTGCGATTTTGCCCCTACAAAAACGCCAATTGCCATCCATAATGGAATAACCAGCGCGTAGGTGAGAAATCTTTTGGGCCCGAGTCCTGATTTGATGACTTCCTTTTCGTTGGTCGGGTAGTCGATGGCATCGAACGGACACGAGCTTGCACACAGTTTACATTGAATACACTTTGAAGGAGTTATGGTCATGTGATGCCTTGAAAACCGCGACATCCAGCTTAGCAAAACACTGTATGGACAAAGAAACCTGCAGTATGGACGCGCTACAAACATGCCCATCAGCAGAAATGCAATGCCCAGCACAACCATGTGAAATTTGGCATCCATGCGGAAAATGCCCACAAACGGGTCGTACCGGCAGATGATAAAATCGGTGCCGGTAGCGGCAAAAAGCACGGCCAGCGACAGGTATAAATAGGGGATGAGCCCCAGTGTTTTGTTCAGCCATTTGGGCAAACTGATGGGTTTCATAATCACCACATCCTGAATGGCACCGAGCGGACAGGCTCCGGCACAGAATGTTCTACCGAAAAAAAGCGTAAACGCCAGCGGCAAAACAAAAAACAGCAGTGCAGTCACTGAAATTGCATAGTTTGGGTTGGCAAACGAGAGCGTTACATTTTGAATGGAGCCGATGGAACAGATACATCCTTCGCGGTAAAATCCGAAATAGGCCAGTGTGAAAAGCGACAGCCAAAGTACATATTGCCTTGAACGTTTTTTTAAAACTGCCCAGGTTGTCAGCGATAAAACGATGAGCAGAACCGCCACATCAAAATATTCGAATGCCAGCGCACGGGGCTCTGGAACCACAGTGGAAGGCTGTTCGTAACCGGTTGAAAATTCGGGTTTGGGAAAGCGTTGTTGCTGCGTAAACGAGGCAAAAGGCAAAAGGCAAAAGGCAAGGAGAAGAAAAAAGAAGCCCCTCCTAACCTCCCCAAAGGGGAGGGATTTGGACAATCTTAAAATGTATTGAAAATGGAATCGCTTTTTCATTGTAATCAGGCTTTTGGTTTTTTGAAATCGCCTTTTACCATGTAGGCTTCACTGGCTTTTACGCGTTTAATGGCGTTCGACGGGCAAACCCTCGCGATGGCGCATTCGTTGCAGTTGTCGCAAATATCATGAATGATTTGCAGGTGCAGCGAGCCGTTGCCAAAAGAGGTGCAACCTTTTACACATTTGGCACAGCCAATGCACAAATCTTCGTTGATAATATATTCAAAATAAGGTTCCTCGATAAACCGGCGTTCGATAGCGGCAGTGGGGCAGAGCTGGTTTTCAGCACCGGTATCGCGGGCAATGGCGCCGGGTTTCAGGTAGCCACCGCACAAATCACAATAGCCACACAGTGCGTAAGCGTGAACGCATTTTACGGCCGATGGTTTTTTTACACATTCGGTGGCACAGCGGCCACATTGCGTACATTCAAAAGGGTCGATTTGCCATACGTAATCGTCGGCAGTTACCCGGCGTAATGCAGCAGCGCTGACGGTTCCGAGCGAGAGCAGCAGCGAGAGCCTGACTCCATTCTGGATAAATTTTCGACGGTTTTGTGTTTTATTTGTTTCCATATTCTCAAAATCACTGGGCCAGCATTTCAAACAGCAGGCCGGGTTGTTGTTGGTTGGCACATCCCGGGTTGAAACCCGGGGTTATTCAAATTCAACTCCTTCGGAGTTGTTTTTCAAACAGTATTTTATTAGCGGTCATCATTCTTTCTATTAGTCCAAATTAACCGGGCCGGTGTTTCAATCCACGGGTTGGGTTGTTGTTGGTTGGCATATCCACGGGTTGAAACCCGGGGTTACTAAAATCAAACCCTTACAGGGTTATTTTTCTTTCCTTTCGGGTTGAACCCAATTTCATAATAATTTCACTCCCTTTGAGTTGTTCCCTTTGTCTCTTTTGCCTGTGGCAGTTCGCATTTGGCAAATTTGCCACAGTTTTTACAGGTTGGCGATTCGGTGCAGGCGGCTGATACTTTTTTGTTAACAATAAGATAACCCGCTGAGGCAGTAATTCCGCCCAGCAATAAAAGTCGTCCTGCGGTTGTAAAAAAGTTTTTTCGGTCCATGGTTTCGTTCAGCTTTTCGTTTTGCGGTGCATGGTCTGCCATCTTTTCAACCTGCAGCAGTGGGTGCACCTCTTTTTTTTTCGCTATTATCCCCGGGTTGAAACCCGGGGTTATTCATATTGAACCCTTTCAGGGTTCTCGTTGCTATTTTTCGTTTTACCGCAGGTTGCACCTGCGGCTATTTTTGTATCACTCCTTCGGAGTTGTGTTTCTTCATTCAGTTTTTACAAAAGTCTTGATACTTGATTCGAATTATCTTGTTTCTGTTTCTCAATACTAACTACTAATTACTCTGTACTAACTGCTTTTTCTCAAATACCCGAATCATTTTTTTGTCGAAATCGAGAGCGTAAACGTTGCCCGCTTCATCAACAGCAATATCGGGCGCTTCACCTTCGGCTTTGAATTTTGCAGGTGCGGCCACCACGCAATCGAATTCACCCGATGGTTTGTGGATTTTTATACGCACCAGTCCTTTTTCGCTGGTCAGAAAACGACCGTCGGGCAAAAAGCAGAAATGGGCAGGGTTGCAGCATCCGCTGAATCCTTCCAGCAACATGCTGGTGTTGTTCCAGTGTTCGCGCAGATTTCCTTCTTCTGTGTAATTTTCAAGTGCATGTAATCCGGGATTCACCACCCACAAATCGCCATCCGGGTTAATGTCGAGGTCGAAATAAGGACTTGGAATAATAAAACCGTGCAGTTCACCTTCAGCCGCTTTCCCATCGAAAGAAGCGAGCAACTGTCCAGCGTGGTTATACCTGTGCACTTTACGGTTTCCGGCATCGGCCACAAAAACCGACGTTGCTGAAGCGGCCACGGAAGTAACCAATGCGCTGTCGGTAAGAGCTGGCCAGGTCTTCAGCAGGTTCCCGGTTTTGTTGTACACATTTATTGCATTGCTGATGGCTACAAAAATTTCGTTCCCAAAAACTTCCACTGCCTGCGGTTTTCCGGTTAATGCAATTTCCTGAAGCAAACTGCCATCGAGGCCAATCACCTGGATTTTATTGTCACCGGCCAGGTATATATTTTCATCTGAAACAGTTATTGCCACCGGCTTTTCGAAAGTGATGCGGTAATTTTTAGTTTCTTTATAATGAATCAGAGTAGAGTCAACCGTTTTAAAATTGTCGACGTTGTATTCAAAGGGATTCGGACCTGTTTTGTCGGGCTTGTCGCTCAGGTAATCGCCGGCAATGATGGCCACAATCACCACCGCCAACACGATTAAAAATATCACGATTCCTTTGTTTTTCATTTTTTTCAGTATTTAGATTGTGAGATTTGAGTAGTGAGTATTGAGACTGAAAAATGCCTAAATTTCTCAATAAATATTTTCATTTCAAATGAATTTGTTTGTAAACGGATTTCGACTACGCTCAATCTGACGCCCTCTCTTTGTTTTTATTTATCAACTATTTATGTTAAACCTGTTTACTACAATCAGTCTCAATAAATCACCATTAATCTCAATCAATCTCTATTTTTCTATCCAGCATCTTAATTTCCAGGATCCAGTATCTATAACAATCTCCACAAATCTCTATAAATCTCTTTCTACTTCTTCTTATAAATTCAAATCAATACAAACCATTTTTTTCGAATCGCGCATCAGCAGGTAGCCGTTGGCGAGGGCAAAAGGCGCCCAGGCATCGTGGCCGTCTTCAAAAACTTTCACCTGTTCGAGCTGAATGTATTTCGATGTTGATGGTTTTGCAATGGTAAGCATGGCATCATCGTTCAGGATAAAAAGTTTTCCGTCGGCCATAAAATAGGGGCCCAGTCCGAACCGGTTTTCCTGTCCGCTTGTCCACACCGGCTTTTTCGGGTCGGCCGGATTTACACAAATCAGCTGGTTGCGCATGGTTCCTCCATCTTTTGGCATGATGCCAAACAAATGACCCTGCCAGTAAATGGGTGTTTGTTGTTCGCTGGCTAACCCATCTTTCGGTGCATATTCTGTTAAAACTTCAATGCTGAATTTTCCACCATTTTCCTTCAACTGCAGCATCATACTACCCGCTCCGTAACCGGCTGTGATAAATATTTTCCCGTCGGGCATACAAACCGGCGAAGGTGCCACCACCGAGTGATTCCATGCTGGTGTTTCCCACAGCACTTTTCCGGCGTCGGGACCATCGGCGGCAATACCCACCAGTCCGCCCACCGGGCTGTAAACATACATTTTGCGCCCGCCAAAAGTATATGGCATTACCGACGAGTGGCTCATTTTCCAGCCGTTCGGATTGGGAGTTTCCCACAGTTTCTGACCGGTGGCGCAATCAACCGCAATCATCAAGGCTTTGCCGCCGGTGGCCAGTATGGCCGTACCATTATCAATCAGCGGACATTGTCCAGTGTACCAAAGCGGAATTTCCGATTCGTAATCTTTGGCAATATCAAGTCCCCAGCGCAGGGAGCCATCGGCACGGTTGAGACACATCACGTGACACATCGGGCCCATCGTTAAAATGTATTCTTCGGTAACCGCCGGAATGGTGCGCGACATGCCGTGATTGCGTTTGATGTTGAGTTTGTACCCGCGGTTCCAGAGTTCCTTTCCGTTGGCGAGTGCAAAACAACGCAGCACATCCATGCGTTTTTCCTCGTTGTAATCGAGTATGTAAGCCAGACCTTTGTAAATGGCCGCTCCTGAATGGCCTTCGCCTAATTCCACCGACCAAAGGATTTTTGGGCCGGCAGTTCCGAATTTTTCTTTCAGTTTAACGGGCGATTTTGAAATGTTGTCGAAATCGGCGCCACGGAAACGGGGCCAGGATTCAGAAAGTTCGGTATATTCCGTGGAGAATTGCCCGAAATATTCGCCAATTTTTACTTCCTGTGCAGCCAGTCCTTTACCGCGGTTGTCGGCCCCCGGTTCGCTGGTTTTGTAGTGGCGGGTGGGGTCGGTGTAAATCCACCATAGCAAAATAAGCACAGCAATTGTGGCTGTTGCGTAAACAGAAATATTTATGAGTCGTTTGCTGTCCATCTACTGTTTAATGTTGTACACCATCAAAACATCGCCGTGGCGGAGTAACATTTTGCCATCGGCAATAAACGGGTGTGCCCAGTGTGTACCGGCACCTTTTGTGATTTTAAATTCGCTGATAAGTTTGAACCCTTCGGGCGACGGTTCAATTAAACCTACATTTCCTTTTTCGTTATAAGCGTATAACATACCGTCGGCCATAACAATGGCACCTTTCGAATCCCAGGGGTGTTCCCACAAAATTTTGCCGGTCTGCCAGTCCATACAAACCCAGTTTCCCTTGTTGTTGTTAATCCAGTTTGAACCGTAAACATACCCGTTGTACAAAATTAAACCGTGGTGGTGATTGTCGAGAATGGTATCGGTAAAAACTTCGGTTACCGAATTGCCATCGGGCGCAACCTGGATCATTTTGGCGTTATAATCGTATCCCATCGAAAGAAAAATCCTGTCGTTTTTGAACAAGGGGGTATTCGCCCAAATCAAACCGTTCTGGTCCCATTTTGCAGGATTATGGTATCTGTAACTCCATTTGATTTCGCCGGTTTCAGGAATGAGGCAAATCAGGTCGGTCCCGATTACTGCCAGAACATATCTCATACCGTTAAAATTGAAGAGCGTGGGCGAGGCATAAGCACGGGGCCCGCCTAATGATTTGGTTTGCCAGATTAATTTTCCGGTCATTTTATCGAGTGCAACCACGCTTGTTTTTGGTCCGCCGGGAGTACAAATAATTTTGTCGTCAACAATCAGGGGCGTTTCAGAATTTCCCCAGATGTGGTATTCACATTCAAAATCCTTATCAACGTCAACCGCCCATATTTCTTTTCCGGTTTCACGTTCGAAGCAGGCAACGCGTCCGGTCCCGCTTTGCACATAAATGCGGTTGTCTTCCACTACCGGCGTGGCGCGTGTATCGGGGAAGGATTTATTCCACGACCGCCCGTAAGGGACCTGCCATTTGATATTGCCCTGCATATCAATTGCTGAAAGGTAATCGAGTGTGTCAATCATACCGGTTGTATAAATCATGTTACCGGCCAGAACGGGAGATGACCAGCCTTTTCCGATTTTTTCGACTTCGAGAATTAATTGAGGGCCACCTTCGGGCCACGATTTCAATAATCCGGTTTCGTTGAAAATACCATCGCGGTTGGGGCCTCGCCATTGAACCAATTGTGAATTTGCCTGCCAGACAGACATTATTACTAAAATGATAGTTGCTAATTGTTTCATCTAATTGTTTTTGTTTTTAATATTTCAGTTTTTAATTGCGAATTAATAATGTGAAAGACAAAATGACCTATTTTTTTTCACTTGAAGACACCGTGAGGTGGCTTGCCCGCCTGACCCGCTTAGTCGGGCAGGGGGTAATTGAATTAATATACGACAAGAAATACTTCTCATTAATTAAGTTGATTTTTATTTGATCTTGTAAGCAATCAGCGTATTGCCGTGCCGGATATAAAGTTTGCCGTCGGCAATAACCGGGTGGGCCCAGTGCTGGTCGGTCCCGAGTTCCACCTTCGTTTGTCCGGCAATTTTAAAGCCCGCTGGTGTTGCTTCCACGAGTGCCAGTTCCCCGCGTTCAGAATAGCAGTAGAGCATACCATCGGCGTAAATGATTGTTCCTTTGGCAATGGTTTTATCGGCATATTTTTCTGCACCTGTTTTCCAATCCACACAGCGCCACTCGCGTCCGGTGTCGCCTGAGCCGTATAAATAGCCGTTCACCAGTACCATCCCTCCAATGCGGCTGTCGAGTTTTTCGCTGAACCATGCTTTTTTCACACTGCTGCCATCGGCGCTGAGTTCAAGTTTTACGCCCCCCTGGCCGTAGCCACTAAAGCAAAAAAGCCCGCCATCGTGGTAAATCGGGGTGTTGGGGTGAATTTCGTATTTATTGGTGTGTGGATAAGACCACAGCATTTTTCCGTTGGCTGCATCA
>JAJUGS010000408.1 GCA_029265875.1 Prolixibacteraceae bacterium | reverse complement strand
GAAATCAGTGCTTTGTAAAAAAAAAGCTGATTTCTTCAAAATTTTACCTCTTGTTTTTTATTGTTTTAAGGTTTAAATTGCACCTGAATAAACCCCTGTCTACGTACCCCGAAACAGGAAGTAAAACAAAACGCAAAATGCAAAATCTCATTTTAACCGGCAAAAACAAGTTGATTGGGTAAGCCTCCCCGGGGTTTACGCACGCTAATTTGTTCCCGGCCCGGTGAGGCAGGCCCGCCTGAATGACTCAGTCGGGCAGGCTTTGCAAAGCCTGTTGCGAAGTTAACAGGTTTTAGTAAAAACTATCATCCGGGAGCGCACTTTTGCAAACTGGCAGTTGAAAAAGTGGGGTACATTGCTAAACTTTAAATATTAACAAAATGAATATAAAAATCAAATTCATATGCGTAATGTTACTTGCAATTGCCTCTTGTAATACCGATGACACATTGCCTGAACCTCAACCTTTAGTAAAATCAGCCGAAAAAGCTGATGTCTTTGTTGAACGCGGAATCTTAAACATCAAAGATGAAAGTGAATTTTGGAAGCTTGTTGAATTGAATTCCAAAAAGACCTATTATGAATTAAAAAATTGGCAGGATTCTTTAGGATTTGAAAGTTTCTTTTCCGTTTATGAATCAATTTTCTCCAAATATGAGAAAATTGTTGAAGGTAAAAATCCTATTGAAGAACTTGAACAATTTAGAAATGAATACAAGGATTTTGTTATAATGGCAACGGGAACTTATGATGGATTACCCGATTATTCAATAAAACCTGCAATTGATATGCTTTATGCTTCTGTTGCCAATGCAAATGGATTGGTGAAAATAGGCGGAAAATTAATTGATGCAAAAAGTATTTCAAGATTAAAATCGGTTGATAGTTGTTATAAATCAACGAGTACCAGAAGAATGTGGATTGATATAAACAGGTTTACAAATGGGAATATTGCAAATGCCTATGTAACACATCAAAAAAAGGTATTATTTGCCTGGGTTTCTTATAAAACACAGTACTTCTGGGAACTTGAAAACCCTCCTCTAGGATATTGGTATACTTACGAAGATGTTTCTTCAGGATATACCATTGTTATGCCTGTTGGAGGAACAGTTTATCTGAGAATGTGGAACAGAGGAGTTGGAGAAGAAAACTCATGCACTTTTATCAATTGATAAAAAAGGGGAAAGCATTCCTGTAAAATTAACACTAACAGAATGATTTGAGGTTGTACTGATCTAAAAAGAAAATCAAGTAATTTGATAGATAGTCAGGCTGTTTTGTAATATTAACAGCCTGACTTCATCAGAAGGATATAACATAAAGTATTTTAACAATAACATTTTAAAAGATAAATAATTGAAGACATGACAACAATTTTTAAAACATTGACAGTAGTAATTCTTATTTCCCTCTTCAATATTCAAATTCTTGCCCAACCCGCAAAAGGAATAAAAATTGGGGCAAACTATACTATTTACAAGGACTTGAACGGTGTTGAATATTCTCCGAAACCGGGTTTTCAGTTTGGGTATGCCTGGAGTACTAAACTCAATGAAAGCCTTGCTTTGTCGATAGAAGGATTATTTACACAAAAATCATCCAACGTGAAATATGTGAATGAGGATTATTTGGTAAATATTGATGAAAAACGTAATGCTGGATACCTTTCTTTGCCCTTAGGATTGAATTATTGCCTTTCCAAAGCTTATTTAGGCGGCGGATACCAGTTTGGGTATTTGTTGTCTGGAAACCTTCCTGTAAACGAGTTCGACCATGCTCTTTTTCTACAGGCCGGATATAAAATTCGCTTCATGGATATTGTTCTGAAGTATGCGGGCTCAATTAACAAAGAGGTTGGCGGTACATTAGTTGGCGGTGGTAATTATAACAGCACAGGAAGTAGTACCAATCAACAAGCCACT
>JAJUGS010000130.1 GCA_029265875.1 Prolixibacteraceae bacterium | reverse complement strand
GGACCATTTTATTGGCACTTTATTGTTAATCAGAATTATTCAGGGTTCCGTGGTCTCTGAAACTTGCCGGGGTAATTCCAAATTGTTCTTTAAAACATTTGATGAAATAGGAAAGGTTATTAAAGCCTGTGAGGTAACAGACTTCCTTTACAGTATTCTTGCCACTATTCAATAAAGCATGTGCTTTTTGCAACCTCACAATCCTGATAAATTCAACAGGTGTGTAGCCTGTCATTTGTTTTAACCTGCGGTACAACTGTGTTGTACTAATATTTAAAAGTACTGAAAGCTGGTTAACATTGAAATCAGGTTCAGAGATATGTTGTTCGAGCAGGTTCTTTACATTTTGAACAAAATCTGCATCTTTGGATGAATGGCTTTCAATTTCAACCATAAAATTCTGTTGTCTGTATTTATCTCTGATTAATTCACGGTTTTTAACCATCCGTTCGGTTTGTGTTAACAGTAATTGAATATCAAATGGTTTTGAAACATACGCGTCAGCACCGGACTCGAAACCAATTTTGCGGGCTTCACCGGTGTTATTGGCAGTGAGCAAAATTACAGGAATATGGCAGGTTTCAAGGTTATTCTTTATTTCCTTTATCACGGCAAGGCCATCCATTTCAGGCATGGCAACATCCGAAATCACGACAGCCGGTTTTTCCCTTTTAATGATTTCAAGTCCTTCAACACCATTGGTTGCAGTAAAACAATCATAGCTTCTGCTAAATATACTATTCAGGAAATCGAGCAGTTCCAGGTTATCTTCAATAATGACGACTTTTCGTCTATTTTCTGGATGGATCAGTTCGGTATCAATAATGAGTTCATTACTCAAAGTCAATGATTTTTCTTCGTTTACCAGGTTCTCAGGATGATACTCGTCGTAAACCGCAGGTAAATCAACATAAAAATATACTCCCTTCCCGGGCACAGACTTAACTGTAATGGTTCCCTTTAAAAGATCGACCAACGATTTTGTGTACGAAAGCCCTATACCAGCGCCTTCTGCTTTTTCGTTTATTTTATAGAACCTGTCGAAAATATGTGGTAAATGCTTGTCGTCAATTTCCGATCCCTCGTTAAAAACTACCAGTCTGAAACTTTTTATCGTTTCACCCTGATCATTATTATGATCGATGGTTAAACTCACTTCAATCATTTGTCCAGATGGTGTGTTTTTAAATGCATTCGATAATAAATTATACAAAATCTCTTCAATCTTTTGAATGTCGGTTACCACTTTAACCGGAACTTCGGGTAAATTCAAAATCACTTTCACATTTCGCCTTAGCTCTAATCCGGTGAAATTGGACACAACATCACATATAAGCATTCCAATGTCCGTTAATTCGGGTAATAACACAAGTTTTCCGGCTTCAGACTTTTGAAAATCAATAATCTGATTAATCAACCGCAAAAGGTAGTTTGCGTTTCTGGAAATCAGGTTAAGATGGGTATCCAATGTTGTATTGCGTCCGGCAAAATTCAGCTTCAAATCTTCAATGGGAGCAATTATCAGGCTTAGTGGTGTTCTCAAATCGTGGGCAATATTTGTCAGAAACTGCATTTTGTTTTCATTGCTTCTTACTGCCAATTCGCTTATTTTCCTCAGATACTCCGATCTTTGTTTGTAAATTAATAATATAATAAATCCGGTAACCAATAATACCCCAATAATTATATAAATTACTATTGAATACCATGCCTTGTACCAGGGGGGAGCAATTTCAATGGCAATTATTTTTTCTTCCGATAAAACATTATCGGCACTAACAGCCTGAACATGTAACTCATAATTTCCAGCTGGCAGATTAATAAATTCAATGTATTGCCTGTTAGCCGGGATATTCATCCAATTCTGGTGATATCCTTTTAGAAAATAGGAAATTTTATTTTTTGAAGGATCCTGAAAATGAATTGACGCTACCCCCAGTTTAAAGGTATTGTACCTGAATGGCAAGCTGATTACAGGTGTCAGATCGAGATTGTTCTCAAGAATCATTTTTGGGGTAATGGTATCGCCGGTATTATATTCCTGGTTATCGATTAACAAATTGGTGAAAGCGACTTTGGGTTTTATAGTATTCGATTTAATGTCAGATGGATAAAAACAGGTGAACCCATTGTCCCCACCAAAAAACAGTTGTCCATCGGTGTTGCTTTTAAAGAATGAATTAACCATAAATATATCACCCTGGATTCCATCGTTTATATCAAAGATCTTAATTTCAGGATCATTGCTTATTCTGTTCATTTTTACAAGTCCGCGTGATGTGCTGATCCAGTAGTTACCGCTTTCATCAGGTAAACATCCAAGTATATCATTGGACGGCAGGCCGTTTTTATTGGTTATATGTTTCCACTGGTTATTCTCAACATCGTAAATATTAATACCTCCTCCCTGGGTCGATATCCATAATCTTCCATCATAATTCTCGGTAATATCGTTTATTTCATTATTATTTAGGTAATTACCTTCCCTGTTCGATGCAATAAAACGTTTGAATGATACACGTGGCGAATTTTCTCCCGACAAATCAAGATTATCATAGGTTCTGTCAATCAGATTTAATCCATTCTGGGTTCCCACCCACATTCGTTTCTTACTGTCAACGAAAATGGAAATAATGTTATTATCGGACAAGCTTTTGGGATCGGTTGGGTCAAAAGTAAAACTGTAATTCAAGCCTTGCGGGTTTTTAGCAGGATCGGGAATAAATATAAGACCGGTGGAAAACGTTCCGCACCAAATGTTATTGTTATCGTCAATATAGATTTTCCGAACCATATCTTCAATTACAGGTGTGCCAATAAATGGTTCGACCTTCCACCCCGATATTTTTTTCGTCAGTTTAAATAAACCTGTGCCTGTGCCCACCCAGAGCAACGAATCAGATTGGCGCTGAATATCCCAGGTTTGATCTCCCCAGTTGGTATTTTGTGGATTATAAGGCCATTCTATTTTCCTGAATTCAGGATTTTGCAAAAACAACTGGCTTTTGTCGATTACGTTTAAACCGCCTGTACGACAGCCAATTAACATCTGATCCCCGGTATTCTCGAAACACATTACTGTATTTGCATTCAGGGAATACTTGCTTTCCGGAATCTTCCGCAAGGTTATGAATGGTTTTTTATTCAGTTGAAGGATACTGATTCCCTGCCCCTGGTGTCCAATCCACAAATTGCCCGAAAAATCTTCATACATCGACAAAATATTGCTATTGAGCAATGCTCCTGCCACATCTGGATTTGCCCCGTATTTACCGGTCGTGCCTGTATGAAGATCAATGTATTCCAATTCGGGTTTGTGTACCGAAACAAAAATCTTACGGTTACTGGCATAATATACCTGCCTCACATTTTCACCTTCAAAAAAAATCTCCTTTACATCATCAGGAATCGATGTTGGGGCTACCAAAACACCCTCTGGTGTTCCAAAATACAAATTTTCATTCTGCGGACAGTAGGCTATACTATTCACAAGGTGATTTAACCTGTATTCATTTTTTATATGAATTAACGGTTTGTTATTTTCAATTGCTGTTTCTGCGTAATATAAAACAGTTTTATTCCTTTCAATCTGGTGACACAATATCAAAGTATCGCCAATAGAACTCAGAAAATTATAATAATCATTATAGGGAGACCCGTTACGGGTTATTTCCGGCTTTTTGCATACAATTTTTGATTTATCAAGAGCTTTTACCGGCAAAACAAAAATACCTCCGGTTGAAATAATAACCAGGTTTTTATTTACTTCGGTTATTCTGTAAATATTGGCCGTTCCCGGCTTTTCACCTTCAAATGAAGCTATACTGAAAGTGTCTTTCTGCTCATCATATAAACACAAATATCTTGAGGTAATGACCCATAAATTTCCTTCTGTATCGTACAACAGATTTTTGATTTTCTTATCGGGCAAACTGCCTTTTGATTCCAGTTCAGGCCTGTAAACTTTAAATTGATATCCATCATATTTGATCAAACCCGACCAGGTGGCAAACCACATGTAGCCTTTATTATCCTGCTCAATCGCATTTATCTCCCCATCAGGCAATCCTTCCCACGATCGAAGATATCTGAAATCATTAGCTGAAACCCAAAAAAATGATAAAATAAATCCTGCTGTAAGTATATAATATTTCATACACGAATATAAAAAATCATACGCTTCATTCTGCTTTCCTGTAAAGATTCCACAATTTTACTTTCAATTTGATTTTATACGATAAAAAACACCATACAACCAAGAATTTTATCCGTTTTACTTTTTGATAAGTGAATGATAAGTGTTATTTGACAAATATGTGCAGGGATTTAATATAATTGCAGGAAAAAAAGATGATAACTGATAAAGATTGCTTTGTTTGTGGACAAACATTTACCGAAAGCCAGGTGGAATTGAATACCGTTGTGAATTTATTTGTTTGCCTCGCTTGTAAAGGCACCGAAAATGAAAAGCAAAAAGAAACCGAGTTGCTTGACAGCCTGGCCGAAGGTTTTGTTTGTGGCTGTATCTGAATTCCGGTGAGCGCATTCTCCGTCAGCTTTGCGGCGAGGAGTTTCAATTATTTTTAGAATAATACTTTTGCAGATAAATTTCCAGTCGTTTTAACCCCTCGGCAATATTTTCAATAGAATTGGCATATGAAAATCTCAGGAAACCTTCGCCGTTTTCGCCAAAATCAATACCCGGTGTAACGCCCACTTTTGCCTTTTCCAGAATATCAAAAGCAAGCTGGTAGCTGTTTGTTGAAAGATGTTTGGCGTTAACAAAAACATAAAACGCCCCGGTTGGCGGCACTTTAATCTGAAATCCCAATCTTTCCAAACCTTCAATTAAAAATAATCTTCGCTCATTGTAAGTTTTGCGCATTTCTTCCACTTCCGGTTGTGCCGATTGCAAAGCGGCAATCCCGGCCCGCTGAACCGTTGAACCCGCACAAATAAAGAGGTTTTGCTGAAGTTTCTGCATCGGGCGGACAGCTTCCGCGGGGGCAATCACAAATCCCAGCCTCAGACCAGTCATGGCATAAAGCTTTGAAAAGCCGTTCAATACAAAGGCCTTCTCCGAGAATTCGAGCATTGAATGGGCGCGCCCTTCATAAACAAGCCCGTGATATATTTCGTCTGAAATCACCGGAATACCAGTGGCTACTATTTCCTTCATTACTTCTTCCGATAAAAGGTTTCCGGTTGGATTCATCGGACTGTTGATGATAATGGCTTTTGTTTTTGCGGTAATCCGTTTTCTGATTTCTTCTGGCCGATACTGAAACCCATCTTCTTCAAAAACAGGAACTTTTACAGGCACTGCATTCACAAACCGGATGAAGTTCTGGTAACAGGCATAACCGGGGTCAGAGATAATCACTTCGTCACCCGATTCACACAAAACACCCAATGTCAGCAAAATGGCAGGAGAACTGCCAGAAGTAACGATAACCTGGTCTGCAGAAATTTCAACCCCATATTCGTGCTGATACCTTTTTACAATTTCCAGTCTGAGTTCCGGGTCGCCCAGGCTGTGTGTATAATGCGTCCTGCTTTCGGAATAGGCCTGCGCCACAGCTTCCGAAACACATTTGGGCACATCAAAATCGGGTTCGCCCACTTCGAGATGGATAATGTGTTCGCCTTTTTTCTCCATTTCAGCAGCCTTCTCCAATACTTCCATCACAATAAAAGGCTTTATTTCATTGGCTTTGCGCGTAATCATGGTCACTTGTTTTGGTTTTGAAACGAAATTAACAGTATTTTTTGCAGCGTCATAAATATTGCCGGGCAATTTGAACGGCCTGTTGTAAATACCCACCTCCAAAAAGATAATAATGATTCAGCACATGGTATAACTGGTAAATTTTGTTTCTCTGCTTCCATCCATCAGGCAACGGAAATACTTCGTTATAGGCATCAAAAAAGCGTTGTGAAAAACCGCCGAAAAGTGTGATCATCCCAAATTCCATTTCACGGTCAGAATAACTCACAGCGGGGTCAATCAGTGCCGGGCCGTTTGTTGTTAACAGATAATTTCCCGACCATAAATCGCCGTGAATCAGCGATGGAACTGAATGTTTGGGAATAATTCCGGGCAATTTCCCAATAAGGCGTTCAAATAACTGTTGCTCCGGAGAAGACAAAAATCCCTTTTCCTTAATCAGCTTCAGCATCCGGCCCAGTCTGTTTTCTGCAAAAAACGTGATCCAGTCAGGCTTCCATGCGTTATTTTGTTGCGTGGCGCCACAGTAATTATCGCTGTAAAATCCAAAATTTTCAGCTGAAAATTTGTGAATTTCCGCCAGTCCCCTTCCCAGTTTTTCATCATCGTTTAATTGTCTGCCTGGCTCAAGATATTCGAGTACCAAAAAACCAGGAGTTTCATCGATCATCTTCGCGGCAAAAACCTTCGGTACGATTATTTCTGAGGATGCTGCCCTTTTCATTTCCCCCAAACCTTCTGCCTCGCAGATAAAAATGTCGGGAACACCGGCCGTGTTCCATTTCAGGAAAAACGGCCCGGCACTGGTTTCAATTTTTGACGCATGATGAATACAGCCGCCCCCCAGCAATTGCGTTGATTTTATGATTATTCCGGTTCCAAACTTAACTGATAAAGCCGTTTCAACCTCCCTGAAAATCTGCTGGTTCAAATCTCTTTTCACTGGCATATTGTGAATTTTTCCTGAATTTATGGTTTTTTAAATAAAACACACCTCTTCGCTACAAAACATCTTTTCTTTTTAGTTTTGCTGAAAAAAGCACCATGAAAATTTACGATTTATCGCATAAATTAAACAACCTGACGCCCGTTTATCCGGGAAATCATCAGCCAGAATTTACCAAAATTGCTGATTTTGAATCTCATGGTTATCGCGAAACACAATTGAGATTTCATTCACATTTGGGAACCCACATCGATGCACCGGCACACATGATGGAGGATGGTAAAACGCTTGACCAGCTTCCGGTGGAGCATTTTTGTGGTAACGCATTTATTATCAAAACACCGATAAACAGAAACATTGATTTTGAATTTCTGAAAGGATTTGAAACTGAAATCGGCCAAAGTGAATTTGTGCTGTTTCAAACCGGCTGGAGCCAATTCTGGGGTACACCTGAGTATTTTGGCAGGTTTCCGGTGCTTACAAACGATGCTATTGAGTTTTTACTTCAATTTAACCTGAAAGGAATCGGGTTTGACCATATTTCTGCCGACACGATGGATTCGACAGATTTTCCGAATCATTATGCCATTCTGGGTAATAACCTGATTATCATCGAGAATCTTGTTTTTCCTGACGGATTTAACGATAGCAAGGGCGAATTCAGTTGTTTTCCACTTCCGTATGAAAATGCTGATGGTTCGCCGGTACGCGCTGTATTGAAATGTAAAAGAGCCTGATTCATCAAAACCAGGCTCTTCCTTTTCTTCAATATAAATTTTGCTTATTTCAACACAAAATCAGCTTCTAACCCTTCGGCAGAACTGGTTCCCACCCAGAGCTTGAATTTTCCGGGTTCGGCTTTCCAGCCATTCGCTTTGGTAAAAAATTCGAGGTCTTTTGTGGTAATTTTGAAAGTCACTTCGGTATTATCACCAGCATTCAGACCTATTTTCTGAAATCCTTTTAACTCTTTCACCGGTCGGGCAATGCTTCCTGTTATGTCGCGGATATAGAGCTGTGCCACCTCTTCCCCAAAACGGTTTCCGCTGTTTTTCAGGTTTACTTTAACCGTTATTTCACCGTTGGCGGTAAGAACCGTGTCAGAAAGATGCAGGTTTGAGTATTCAAAGGTTGTGTAACTTAAACCATAACCAAACGGATACAGCGGAGAATTGCTTACATCGGTGTACCGCGACCACAAAGTAACATCTTCGCTGCCCGACGGACGACCCGTAAATAAATGATTGTAATAAAGTGGCATCTGACCAACAGAACGCGGGAATGAAACCGGCAGTTTACCCGATGGGTTGTAGTCGCCGAAAAGTACATCGGCAATGGCATTTCCGGCCTGTGAACCCAGGTGCCAGGTTTCCAAAATCGCCGGTACATTTTCTGCCATCCAGTTGATTTCCAGCGGGCGGCCATTCATCAAAACCACCACCACGTTTTTGTTCGCTTTGTAAACTTCTTCCAGCAATCTCTGCTGAAGTCCTTTCAGCGAGATATCGCTCTGGCTGCGGCCCTCGCCACTCTGAAAACAATCTTCCCCCAAGGCAATCACCACCACGCTGGCACTGCGGGCAGCTTTCACAGCGGCATCCAGTCCGGTTAAATCGGTTTCGTTGTATTTCAGTTTTGTGGCAAAATTACGCGCACTGATTACATAGTCAGGACCTTTGGCAAATATTACATTTTGCTCACCGGCAACTGCTTTGATTCCTTCCAGCAGCGAGACGGCTGAATTCGGGATGGCCTGTGCACGCCAGTTCCCCAGCGGAACATCCTTGCTGGCAGCCAGTTCACCAATTACTGCAATTTTTTGTCCGGTTTTGGCAAGTGGTAAAAGGTTATTTTCATTTTTGAGCAAAACAATGCTCTTTTTGGCTACTTCACGCGCTGCGGCCAGGTTTTCGGCACTTAAAAGCACTGTTTTTTCGCGTTCTTCGTTACAATATTTCCAGGGGTCGTCAAAAAGCCCAAGCCTGAATTTAATACGGAGAATCCTGCGGACTGCGTCGTCGATGAGTGATTCTTTCACCTGACCTGATTCAACCAAACCTTTTAAATCTTCGATATAGGCATTGGCTTCCATGTCCATATCCGAGCCGGCTGTGATGGCTTTTAAAGCTGCATCTTTCCGGTCGGCAGCAAAACCGTGGTTGATCATTTCGCCAATCGAACCCCAATCCGAAACCACAAAACCATCAAAATTCCATGCTCCTTTCAAAATATCGCGTTGCAGATAAACATTTCCGGTTGCAGGAATTCCGTTCAGCGTATTAAACGAATTCATAAAAGTGGCGGCACCTGCTTCAACCGAAGCTTTGAATGGCGGGAAAATCACATTTTGCAAGAGTTCTTCACTGACATCAACTGTGTTGTAATCACGTCCGGCTTCAGCAAAACCATACGCTGCAAAGTGCTTGACACAGGCTGCAATGGTGTTTTCAGCCGAAAGGTCGTCACCCTGGAAACCTTTTACGCGGGCATACGCCATTTTTGATCCCAGATACGGATCTTCTCCCGCACCTTCCATCACACGCCCCCAGCGGGCATCGCGCGAAACATCCACCATCGGTGCAAAAGTCCAGTGCAAACCAGCAGCCGCCGACTCATCAGCAGCCACTTTTGCCGAAAGTTTGGCCACTTCGGGGTCCCAGCTTGCAGCCTCGGCCAGCGAAATAGGAAAAATGGTTTTGTAGCCATGAATCACATCGTACCCCAAAATCAACGGAATTCCAAGGCGACTGCTGTCAACAGCAAGTTTCTGCACTTTCCGGGTGGCAGCAACACCTGTTACATTGAGCATCGAACCCAGTTTTCCTTCTTTAATCATGTTATAAATAAACATCGAATCGGCATTTGCCGGCGCGGGACCGGTCATTTCCCAGCGTGAAGTGTATTGGTTCATCTGGCCGATTTTCTCATCCAGTGACATTTTCGACAGTAAATCCTCCACACGTTTTTCAATGTCGTTGCCAGAAGTGGCAGCTTTTTGCTGACCTGCCGGCTGGCAGGCTGCAAACAAAAACAATAAAGCAATAAATGCGGTAATCAGTTTCTTCATTTGATGTAAATATTTGAATATTTAAAAGTTTTTATCTAGAAATATCTGCCAATCAGGGGATTCTCAACAATTTTCTTTCTGAATTCCAGGAAATTAAGTCCACCCGACTTTCGCCATACTATCTTTCCGCCTGGCTCAATGATTATCGTATAAGGAATTTCACCCTGCCATTCAGGATCAATACTTTCAATCAGATCGTACTTCTTATCAGAATTAAAAATATAATTGTTATTAAAAACAGCATGTTTTGATTGCAAAAAAGCCTGCACTTTGTTTCTGGCAGAAAGTTTATCGGTACTTACTGAATATAACTCAAAATCGCGCCCCATGTACATGCGGTAAACATTTACCAACTGGCCAAATTCGGCCACACAAGGGCCACACCAGGTAGCCCAGACATTAATGACCCGTAGTTTTTCTGAGTCGTTTTTCATCAGCTTTTTCAACCCTTCCACCGAAATTTCCTCCAATGGAACCAGTTTTTCAGACCATTCTTTATCCAGTTTCTGTCGCCATTCATTTTTCCATTTCCATTTTATGGAACAACCAAAAACTTTGGTTTGCTGAACCGAAGGTAAATTGCCGGCAAGCAGTGCATCAATCGCATTTCTCAAATCATGTTGCGTTGCGGTCCCTATTTTTTCTGAATCATCAATCCTGCCTGTATATTGCAGTATCCTGTTTTTATCAAATAAAAATGCATGGGGAGTAGCCACCGGTCCGTATTTGACAGAAGTTTCCTCTGTTTCACCATCATCAAGAAACGGGAAATTGAATTTTTTCTCTTTTGCCCTTATCTTCATTTCCTCATATGAATCGCCCAGATCAGTATAACCTTGCTCTTCAAGACAAACTGACTCAGGGGAATTTGGGTTGATCATCACAACCTGTAAACCTTTTATTTTGTAATCAGTCTGTATCTGAATGATGCGATCTTCATAAGCCTGGGCAGTCGGGCAATGTGGTGCGCTGAAAATTATCAGCAGCAACTTTGCTTCTTGAAATGAATCCAAGGAGTAAATCTTACCATCGACTCCCCTTAATTTAAAATCAATTGCCTTTGATCCGGGTTTTAAGGTTATTGGTTCAGGGTGTGTTTGCGCCAAACTATTTATCGACAAAGCCACCAGAAGGGCTATCAAATGATATTTCATAACTTCAGGTTTAATATTGCAGACTTCAAAATTAATTATTTCTTACTGTTTTTGATACCTCGTATTCTTTGCCTGTCAAAATAACCCGATAACAGTTATTTTTCAACATTTGCCTGATTTTTAAAATCAATTCGAACAAAAATCGCGTTTATTAGTATTGATGTTAGAAATTAGAATGAAAGCAATAAAAAAAATATTAATTCTGCTGTTATCATCAGGTTGGCTGACTTCTTTATCTCAGGAAAAAATTCAGGTATTTAATGATACAATAAGCGGTAAAATCGAAGAAGTTACGGTAACAGCTTTCCGATCGCCATACAATTTATTCACGATTCCGGCACCAGTAAGTGTTGTATCAACCAGTCAGCTTGAAAAAGGCAATTCGTTAACACCCGTTGAAGCATTAAACCAGGTTTCAGGAGTTTTAATGCACAACGGAACATTAAATACAAACCGATTGACAATCAGGGGTATTGGAGCCAGGACACCCTACTCCACCAACAAAATAAAAGCTTATTACGGCGAAATACCATTAACTTCGGGAGATGGAGAAACAACCCTCGAAGATTTGGAAAACTCATCAATCAGCAGGATCGAAATTGTAAAAGGGCCTTCCTCAAGTCTTTTTGGCGCCGGACTGGCTGGCGTTATTCTTTTTTTTCCTGAATCTGCTGAAAATTCTTTTGTTCAGAATCAAACAATTGCCGGCTCATTCGGTACCATCAAAAGTACTATCTCGGCAGGATTGACAGATAAAAACCTGAATATATTTGCATTAGGTTCGGTTTTGCATAGCGATGGTTATCGGGAAAACAATGAAACCAACCGCACCAACCTGCTGCTGAATTCAACCTGGGAAATTTCGGCCAATACCCAAATGCAATTACTCTTAAAAGGCACAAAAATGAGTGCATTTATACCCAGTTCGCTCAACCGGGAAATGTATGAAGAAACCCCCTGGAAAGCAGCTCCCACCTGGATGAATGCACAAGGGAACGAGGCATACACGGGTGGTCAGGCAGGGGTTACATTCAACTTTTCATTACCTGGTTTTCAGCGGATTTCAGCTTCAACTTTTGGTAGTTTCCGGAATGGTGACGAACTGCGCCCGTTTAATACTTTAAAGGAAAACGCACAGTTTTACGGATGGAGAGCTTATTACCAGAAACTGATTACCGGGGAGAAAAACAAAATTACCATTTCTACCGGATTGGAGGTTTTCAGGGAAATTTACGACTGGTCAACCTTGACAAACAACGAAAATGATTTGCTTTCTGACAACGAAGAAAACCGGCAATATGAGAATCTGTTTGTTCAGGTTGAAGCTGTATTTTCTGAAAAAGTCTCACTTTCTGCTGGAAT
>JAJUGS010000097.1 GCA_029265875.1 Prolixibacteraceae bacterium | reverse complement strand
TTATGTTTTTTGAATATGTCTGGTTTAGTAAATCCAAAACCTTTTCGTTTTCCATCCGGGCTTTTATTTTATTAACAAAAAATAATGAAAATCGCACCCTTTTGCGCGCAACTGTGCCAACCAAAATGGTTTTTACCAAAAATTCTTTTAAAATTCATGAACACCCCCTTTAAAAATCAGGCTGATCCATGAAATGAAAGAAATTATCACAGACGATAACCTGTTGAAATTATAGGATTCAACGGAAAAACGTATTTTTGGGATCGCACTTTAAAAGAAAAACGAAAAACGATGGCACAATTCAGATTAAATGCACTTACGGAAGTGATGAACCGGAAACCGGTGGAAGTTTCGCGCGAGGCAAACCTTGTTTCTGATTATTTCGGGAAACTTGTTTTCAACCAGTCCAAAATGAAAAAATACCTCTCGAAAGAGGCATACAATGCTGTAATGGAAGCCATCGAAACCGGTACCACCATTAACCGCAAAATGGCCGACCAGATTGCACAGGGCATGAAAACCTGGGCGCTCGAAAACGGCGCCACCCATTATACGCACTGGTTTCATCCGCTGACCGACGGAACCGCTGAAAAACATGATGCCTTTATCGAACATGGCGACAACGGCGGAGTGATTGAAACATTCTCGGGAAATATGCTGGCGCAGCAGGAACCCGATGCTTCGTCGTTCCCAAGCGGCGGAATCAGGCAAACCTTCGAAGCCCGCGGTTATACTGCCTGGGACCCGACTTCCCCGGCTTTTATCAGCGAAACCACGCTGACCATACCCACCATATTTATTTCCTACACCGGCGAAGCACTCGATTTCAAAACGCCGCTGCTTCGTGCCATTGCGGCAGCCGACAAAGCTGCCACCGCAGTCTGCCAGTATTTCGACAAAGATGTTTTGTCGGTCAGAACAAACCTGGGCTGGGAACAGGAATATTTCCTCATTGACGAAGCCTTGTACATGGCACGCCCCGACCTGGTTTTAACCGGACGCACTTTGATGGGGCACCAGTCATCGAAAGACCAGCAACTGGGCGATCATTATTTTTCGTCCATTCCAACACGCGTAAACCGCTTTATGCAGGATGTGGAAAATGAAGCCCACAAGCTGGGGATTCCCATCAAAAACAGGCACAACGAAGTGGCACCCAACCAATACGAACTGGCCCCGATTTACGAAGAGGCCAATCTTGCCAACGACCACAACCAATTGCTGATGGACATCATGCACAAAATTGCACGCCGCCATCATTTCAGGATCCTGTTTCACGAAAAACCTTTTAAAGGAATCAACGGTTCGGGAAAACATAACAACTGGTCGTTGCAAACCAACACGGGTGTAAACCTTTGTTCACCCGGGAAAAACCCCAAATCGAACCTCCAGTTTCTCACCTTTGTGGTAAACACGCTGAAAGCAGTTTACGATGGCCAGGATTTGCTGCGTGCCAGCATCCTTACCGCCGGGAACACCCATCGTCTGGGCGCCAACGAGGCACCGCCCTCCATACTTTCGGTATTTTTGGGAACCGAAGTTTCGAATATGCTCGACCTGATGGAACAGGCTGTGGTGGACCGTAAAATGACGCCCGATGAAAAAACAGCCCTGAAACTCAACATCGGGCGTATTCCGGAAATCATCCTCGACAGTACCGACCGCAACCGTACCTCGCCTTTTGCTTTCACCGGCAACCGTTTCGAATTCAGGGCAGTGGGTTCATCGGCCAACAACGCTTCTGCACTGATCGTTTTAAACGCTTTAGTTGCCTACCAGCTTCAAAAATTTCAGAAAGCCGTGGATGCCCTCATCGAGAAAAATGTAAAAAAAGACGAAGCCATTTTCCAGGTGTTAAAAGAGCTCATTATTCAGTCGAAACCTATCCGTTTTAATGGCGATGGTTACAGCGAAGAATGGGTGAAGGAAGCCAAAAAACGCGGCCTCACCAATATTACCAGCGTCCCCGAATCGTTGTCGGCCTATTTGCGGCCCGAATTCAAAAAGATGTTCAAAGACCTTGAAATTTTCAGCGAAGCAGAACTGAAAGGGCGGGTTGAAGTGGAATACGAAAAATTCATCATGAAAATCCAGATCGAATCGCGTGTTTTAGCTGATTTGGCCATCAACCATATTGTTCCGGTCGCCATTGAATACCAGACCATGTTGCTTGAAAATGTCAGAAACCTGAAAGAAGTTTTTGATGCGGAAGAATATAAAAAATTGGCCGGTGCCAGGCTCGAACTCATCAAAACGATCAACGAGCATATTTCGGCCATCAAAGCCAAACGGGAGGCCATGATTGAGGAGCGCAAAAAATCGAATGTTATCAGCGATGTGGTGAAACGCGCCGTTGCTTACGACAAAAATGTAAAACCTTATCTCGAAGAAATCAGGGAACACATCGACAAGCTGGAACTGATTGTGGACAACGAAAAATGGCCGCTGCCCAAATACAGGGAGTTGTTGTTTACAAGATAAACTGAAATACTGCAGGCTATTGAACCATCCGGTTTTTGTTAAATCATAAAAACCGGGTTGTTTTATTGATCGTTTGCATACTTAACCGGCCTGAAAATCGTTATTGAAAAAATATTTTACTTTTACTTCCCGAAAATTTTCGATGGGTATGAATGTACGAAACGGCTTGTTTTTCCTGATGATTTTGATTTTGAGTGGTTGCGGATCGGGCAAATACGGACGCGATGCCATGCTTTCTCAGGATATTGGCGAATACTACAAAGCCATCGAAAAGTACCGGAAAGCCACCAAAAAGGAAAAAGACCGCGACAAAAGAATGCTCTACGCCTATAAAACTGCCGAGTGTTACCGGATGATAGGCGATTACGAAAGAGCCGAACTTTATTACAAAAACGCCATCCGCCGCGGATACCCCGATAAAATTGCGCTGCTTTATCATGCTGATATGTTACGCAGCACCCAGCAATACGAGGATGCCATCGAAACTTACCGCATTTATCTCGATTCGGTGCCGGGTGATGAGCGCGCGCTGGCCGGACTCGAATCCATCCGGAAAACACAGGAATGGGTGGCCAATCCAACCCGTCACATTGTCAACCCGGTGAAAGAACTTAATTCACGCGAGAGTGATTATTCTCCGGTTTTTGTGGCAGGCCGCGATAATGAAGTCATTTTCACTTCAACCCGGAAAGCGGTTACCGGTAAACGGGCCAGCGGAATTACCGGGCAAGGTTACGCCGATCTTTTCAGGGCTACTTTTAACGTTCAGAAACAAAAATGGGATCAACCCAAGTTGCTGGATGAAAACCTGATCATCAACACCGAAGACGAAGAAGGCGCAGCCACTTTTTCGTCCACCGGCGAACAGATGATTTTCACGCGTTGCCGCTACGACAAAACACAGGCGCTGGGTGCCGAGCTTTATACAACGTCCCAATCGCGCGGATCGTTTGCCGAACCAATCAGGGTTGACGTGGTGGGCGACAGCATTGTTGCTGCCCATCCGGCACTCAATGAAACCGAATCATTGCTATATTTTGTTTCCGACATGCCAGGCGGTTTTGGCGGAAAAGACATCTGGGTGGCCGAAAAAAGCGGTGGCAGTTTTACAAAACCCGTCAATCTTGGCGAAAAAATAAATACCCCCGGCGACGAGATGTTCCCGTTTGTACGCGATAATGGTGAACTGTATTTTGCATCGAATTACCTGCCCGGAATGGGTGGTTATGATATTTTTTTGGCCAAAAAAGATGATGATGGCAACTGGACGGTCAGCAACATGGGGTCGCCGGTTAATTCACCTTTCGACGATTTCGGGATTTGCTTTGTAAAAGGCGAGGATAAAGGGATGTTCACCAGCAACCGCAAGGGTTCAAAAGGCGATGACATTTATTCGTTTGTGGTGCCTCCGAAAATTTACCAGGTGGAAGGCGAGGTTTTCGACAAGGAAACCAAAAATCATATTGACGGGGCTACAGTGCGCGTGATCGGCACCGACGGCACCAACCTGAAAGTGCGCACACAGGGCGGAAAATTCAAAATGAAACTAAAGGCTGAAACTGAATATGTTTTCGCGGCTTTTAAAGAAGGCTACCTGCGCGACAAAGCAACGGCCAGCACCATCGGGCTGGACGACAGCAAGGATTTTACTTTCGAAATGTACCTCACCCCCACCGACGCGCCCATCAAAGTGGACAATATCAATTACGAATTTGCCAGTTTTGAGCTGAAACCCGAGTCAAAGATTGCACTGGACACGGTTTACCAGGTTTTGATATTCAACCCGACCATTACCATTGAACTGATGGCGCACACCGACTATATTGGCAGCGACCAGGCCAACTTTGAACTCTCGCAGAAAAGGGCGCAAAGCGTGGTGGATTACCTGATCGAGAAAGGTATCAGTCCGCAAAGGCTGGTGGCAAAAGGCTATGGCGAAACCTGGCCCAAAGTGGTAACCCGGGAAATTGCCAAACAATATGATTTTCTGAAACGGGGCGACGAACTGACCGAAGAATTTATCAAGAAACTGCCGCCGGAACAACAGGACATCTGCAACGCCATTAACCGGCGCACCGAATTCAGGGTACTCTCCACCGATTTTATCGAGAAATTTGACGCTGAACCTGAAAAGTAAATCCTTTTATGTTGTAAAACATCCCTTCTTTACAAAAAAATAACATTGACATTTGGAAGGTTATTTTTCGAAGTTGTTTGTTAATTTAACGCACTCTTTAACATGAAAGAGAAATTAAAAAACAACTAAAACCGCGATAAAATGGAAAACAAGCTTCAGGAACTGACTGAAAAAATCTATTCCAATGGCATTGAAAAAGCAAAACAGGAAGCAGCAATCATTCTTGAAAATGCCCGGAAAGAAGCGGCTGAATTGATCCGGAATGCCAAAGCCGAAGCAGTAATCATCAAAGAAAATGCCGAAAAGGAAAGCGCCGAACTGAAGTTAAAAACCGAATCGGAACTCAAACTTTCATCGAAACAGGTAATTTCAAGCATCAAAAGCCAGGTTACCTCGCTGCTGGCAAACAACCTGCTCGCCGGTGACATTGAAAAAGCACTCGGTGAACCGGCATTTCTGAAATCGGTGATCGAACTGATGGTGCAGAAATGGCAGCCCGACGATGCCGGCAGTATCGATTTGCAGGTCATTCTTCCTGAAAATAAAAAAGAAGCTTTTGAACAGGTGATCAAATCAAAAATCAGTCATTTGCTTTCCAAAGGATTGACTGTTGATTTCGACAGCCAGTTTAAATCAGGCTTTAAAATCACGCCTGCCGATAAAAGTTACATCATCAACTTTACCGCCGAAGATTTCGACAACTTTTTCAAAACCTTTCTCAGGGAAAAAACAGCCGGGTTACTTTACGGAGAAGAATAAAAACCATGAGCCGCAACTATTATTATCTGGTGGCCGGGTTTCCCGAATTGTCGCCCGATCAGAAAAAACTGCCTTTCAGCCTGCTCGAACTAAAACAGGAACTGGCCATTCATCTGCACAAAGATGATTACCGGCTTGTGTCGTACCTTTTCCTGGAATACGACAACCAAAACCTGCTGAACCTGCTGCTGAAAACCGGGAAAGAATTCAATCCGGCAGGAAATTTCACCCGCGAATTTTTGGCTGATGAACTGAAAGATCCTGAAAAACTTCCGGGTTATATGAAGCTATTCCTGGAAAACTATAAAAACAACACCCCGGTAAAACCCAAACTCAGTCCCGAAAACCAGCTTGCATGGCATTACTACGATTTTTTATTGGGGTTGAAAAACGATTTTCTGTACAAATGGTTTTGGTTTGAACGCGATGTAAAAAACATTTTTGCCATTTTCAATGCCAGAAAATACGGATTCGATCTTGAAAGTCAGGTTATCGGGGATTATGAACTCACCGAAAATGCCCGCCGGAGCCTGTCAAAAGATTTCGGTCTGGCCAATGAGTATTCTTATATTGAAGATATTGCTGAAATTTATGGTGAAACTGATTTCGTTAATCAGGAAATGGCCATCGACCAGTTAAAATGGGAATACCTGAACGATATGACAGTTTTCAGCAGTTTCACGCTTGAAAAAGTACTGTCGCTGGTTATTAAATTTATGATTACCGAAAGGTGGACAAAACTGGAACCTGCACAAGGGCAGGCCAGCTTTTCGAAAATACTCCATCGTCTCGAACACAGTATTGAATTTTCAAAAGACTTTAATATCAATGGAAAAAGAAGTTAAACAAACCAAAGGAAAGATTGCCGGCATTATTGCCAACCTTGTTACAGTTGAAGTGGACGGGCCGGTTTCGCAAAACGAGATTTGTTACATCAAACATGCAGGCATCGACCTGATGGCGGAGGTAATCAAAGTCTTTGAAAAAAAGGTTTTTATCCAGGTTTTTGAAAGCACCCGCGGTTTGAAAATCGGTCAGGAAGTGGAGTTTTCGGGCGGGATGCTCGAAGTGACGCTGGGCCCCGGCATTTTGTCGCGCAACTACGACGGTTTGCAGCACGACCTTGACCGCATGGAAGGCGTTTTCCTGAAAAGAGGCGATTACACCGACGCACTTGACTATGAAAAAACCTGGGATTTCACACCGCTGGCCAACATTGGCGATACGGTGATTGCCGGCGACTGGCTGGGCGAAGTCACCGAAAATGTAATCCCGCATAAAATCATGGTGCCATTTTCGTTCAGTGGAAAATTCACCATCAAAAAACTGGCTGCGGCAGGAAGCTACAAAGTTCTGGATGAAATCGCCATTCTTGCCGATTCGAAAGGCACGGAATACAAGGTAACCATGACCCAGAAATGGCCGGTGAAAATACCTGTAAAAACCTATGTAAATAAACCACGTCCTTATAAATTATTAGAAACAGGCGTTCGTACCATCGACACGCTGAACCCGATTGTGGAGGGTGGAACCGGTTTTATCCCCGGTCCTTTTGGAAGCGGGAAAACCGTGATGCAGCAGGCCATTTCGAAACAGGCCGAAGCCGATATTGTGATTGTGGCTGCCTGTGGCGAACGTGCCAACGAAGTGGTGGAGATTTTCACCGAATTTCCGGAACTGGAAGACCCGCGCACCGGACGCAAACTGATGGAAAGAACTACAATCATTGCCAATACATCCAACATGCCGGTGGCCGCGCGTGAAGCGTCGGTTTACACAGCCATGACGATTGCAGAATATTACCGCACCATGGGTTTGAAAGTGCTTTTATTAGCCGATTCAACTTCGCGCTGGGCACAGGCACTCCGCGAGATGTCGAACCGAATGGAGGAATTGCCCGGCCCCGATGCTTTCCCAATGGACCTGCCCGCCATTATTTCAAACTTTTATTCGCGTGCCGGTTTTGTGCACCTGAATAACGGGGCAACGGGTTCCATTACCTTTATCGGAACCGTTTCGCCGGCCGGTGGTAACCTGAAAGAGCCGGTTACCGAATCGACCAAAAAAGCTGCCCGCTGTTTTTATGCACTTTCGCAACAACGTGCCGACAGCAAACGCTACCCGGCCATCGACCCGATCGACAGCTATTCAAAATACCTCGAATATCCCGAATTACAGGAATACCTGAAAACCAATATCAGCGAAAACTGGATTGACCAGGTTTTGCGCGCCAAAAACTTCCTGCTGCGCGGAAAAGAAGCTTCCGAGCAGATCAATATCCTCGGCGACGACGGCGTTCCGGTTGATTACCACCTCCGTTTCTGGCGTGGCGAAGTAATCGACTTTGTGGTGCTGCAACAGGATGCTTTCGACGAAATAGACAAACGCACGTCGCTCGAACGGCAAAAGTTCCTGCTGGAAACAGTGCTCGAAATCTGTGATATTGATTTCAGGTTTGAATCGTTTGACGAGGTAAACCCCTATTTCAAACGCATCATCAATACCCTGAAACAGATGAATTACTCTGAATACAAATCAGAAAAATTCAACAGTTTTTACAATGAATTGCAAACCATAATCGGCGAAAGGAAATAAGCATGGAAACAAAAGCATTTCAAAAAATATACACAAAAATCATCCAGATTACCAAGGCAACCTGTTCGCTTCGCGCAACCGGTGTGGGCTACGAAGAACTCGCCATGGTGAACGGGCGGCTGGCACAGGTGGTGAAAATTATCGGCGATGTGGTGACATTGCAGGTTTTTGGCGGAACCGAAGGGATTCCGACAAATGCTGAAGTGGTTTTCATGGGGAAACCGCCGGTGCTCAAAGTAAGCGACGATCTTGCCGGTCGTTTCTTTAATGCCTTTGGAAACCCGATTGACGGCGGTCCTGAAGTAGAGGGAGAAGAACGCGAAATTGGCGGCCCGTCGGTAAACCCGGTGCGCCGTAAACAGCCTTCGGAACTGATTGCCACCGGAATCGCCGGTATCGACATGAACAACACGCTGGTGACCGGGCAGAAAATCCCGTTTTTTGCCGACCCCGACCAGCCTTTTAACCAGGTGATGGCGATGGTGGCCATGCGCGCCAAAGCCGACAAAATTATCCTGGGTGGAATGGGGCTCACCAACGACGATTACCTGTTTTATAAAAATGTATTTGAAAATGCCGGTGCGCTCGAACGCATCATCAGTTTTGTAAACACCACCGAAAATCCGCCGGTGGAGCGGCTTTTGGTTCCGGATATGGCGCTCACTGCTGCCGAATATTTTGCGGTTGACAAAAAACAAAGTGTACTGGTGCTTTTAACCGACATGACATTGTATGCCGATGCGCTGAGTATTGTATCGAACCGAATGGACCAGATTCCATCGAAAGACAGTATGCCGGGTTCGTTATACTCCGACCTTGCCAAAATTTATGAGAAAGCGGTGCAATTCCCCGATGGCGGTTCCATTACCATTATTGCAGTAACCACGCTCTCGGGCGGCGATATTACCCACGCTATTCCGGATAATACCGGTTATATTACCGAAGGCCAGTTGTTCCTCAGAAAAGACTCCGATATCGGCAAAGTAATCGTTGACCCGTTCCGCAGTCTTTCGAGGTTAAAACAGTTGGTGATTGGTAAAAAGACTCGAAAAGACCATCCGCAGGTGATGAATACAGCCATCCGTCTGTTTGCCGACGCAGCACAGGCCAAAACCAAACTCGAAAACGGGTTCGACCTGACCGACTACGATGAAAGAACACTGAAATTCGGGAAGGAATACTCCGATAAACTGCTGGCAATTGATGTAAACATTGATATCGACATGATGTTGGATACAGCCTGGAGCCTTTTTGCGAAATATTTCAGCAAGGCAGAAGTGGCCATCCGAAGTGAATTTATGGATTTGTACTGGAAAGGCGAATAATTAGATCGCCCCTTAATCCTGCCGATAATTCGGGACAGGCTCTCAAAGGGAGAATTTAAGAATATCGGAATGAGGTAAATTGAGAAGTGGTTTTTCAAAGTTATTATAAAGACTGATGAAATTTCAATACAATAAGACGGCTTTACAGGAGCTTGAAAAGCAACTGAAAGTGAGGGTGCGGGCGCTGCCTACCATCAAAAACAAGGAGGCTGCGCTGCGTGTGGAGGTAAAACGCGCCCGAAACGAAGCAACTGAAATGGAAAAGCAAATCGCACATAAAAAAGGCGAGTATGAAAAATTTGTCAGAATCTGGGGCGAGTTTGATGAAACTTTACTTTCAGTAAAAGAATTGCAGTTGTCCTCCAAAAAAGTGGCGGGGGTAAAAATCCCGCAACTCGAAAATATTGTATTTGAAACCAAAGAATTCAGTTTGTTTAACCAGCCACAATGGATACCGGCTGGCATTGAAATCCTGAAAGAACTGACTGCCAAGGCAATTGAACGTGAAGTTTTGCACAGGAAAAGCGAATTGCTCTACCAGGCCAGGAAAAAAACCACGCAAAAGGTAAATCTTTACGAGAAAGTGCAGATTCCGGGTTACCAGGATGCGATCCGAAAAATAAAACGTTTCCTGGAAGACGAGGAAAACCTTTCGAAATCGTCGCAGAAAATAGTGAAAAACCGTCAACAGGAACAGGAGGTGATGGCATGATTGTACCGATGGTAAAATATACGTTTCTGGCTTATCATCAGGATTATGAGAAGTTTCTGGAAGACATCCGCAACATCGGTGTACTCGATATTGTGGAAAAAACCAGGGAATATGGAACTGAAGTCAGGGAGAAACTCGACGAGCTAAAACAGGTGAGACAAGCGCTGTTGTTTATGCGTAAACTGAAAGAGGAAGCCCTGAAGAAAAAAGAGGCTGAAATCCCGTCCGGCCCTGTTGTTCCAAAAACCGGAGCGGAAACAGTTGATAGGATTTTGTCGCTCCGGGATAAAAAAGAGTGGCTGAAACTCCACTATCACCATCTTGAAAAACAGATAAAAAGTCAGTCGGTTTGGGGCGATTTTTCGGTTGACATGATCAGAAAACTAACTGAAAACAAGGTTTTTATCAGGCTTTTTGTTGCCTCTGAAAAGAAATTTTTGCCAGAATGGACCAACCAGCATAACATTTTTGTCATCAACACAATCAGTCCGCTGATTTATTTTGCTTTGGTGAGCGAAACCGATGAAATACCGGAACTTGATGCAGAAGAAATCAGGATTCCGGAAGAATCGGTCAACCAGTTAAAGCGACACCAGGAACAGGCAAAAGCAGAACTGGCAGATGTTGAAAATGAACTGACTGCATTGTCTGTGAATCAGATTGGAGCCGTGGAACATTACCTGCTTGAAATTGAACAAAGCATTGATTTACAAAAAGTGCTTGGAAACACAAAAACAGCAGTTGACGACCACGTAAAAATTGTGGAAGCCTACGCACCGGTTGACGAAACCAAGGCACTGGAAGATTATCTTGATAAAAACGATATCGCCTGGATTACTGAAAAAGCTGATCCGGCGGACAGAATCCCGATTAAACAGAAAAACAACCGTTTTGCCAAATTGTATGAACCGGTGGGGAAACTCTTCTCACTACCTTCTTACACCGAAATGGACCTGACCCCGTTTTTCGCACCTTTCTTCATGATGTTTTTCGGGTTCTGCCTGGGCGACCTGGGCTATGGACTTGTGATTGTTGCAGGTGCCACCTGGTATAAAAGAAAAGCAAAAGAAGATGTAAAACCCATCCTTTCGCTGGCGCAGTTTCTCGGTATCGGCACAATAATACTGGGAACGCTGACAGGGACATTTTTCGGGATTAACCTGCTTGAGGTGGAAAGCCTGGGGAACCTTCGCAACATAATGCTCGACAGCCAGAAAGTTTTCTACCTGTCGCTGGCTGTGGGAATGTTCCAGATTATGTTTGGAATGGCACTGAAAGCAGCTAACAACTACAGGCTGTTTGGCTGGCAATATGCCATGCTCCCCATCGGCTGGCTGGTTATGTTATTCGGTATTATTGATGCAGCGCTTGTAAAAATGCTGCCAGGAATTAACATGTTCATCATTTACGCCGGAATTGGTATAATCATCATTTTCAGCGACCCGGCTTCCGGGATTTTCGGACGCCTTGGAAAAGGAATCTGGGAATTGTACGGGATCAGCGGAATTTTTGGCGATGTACTTTCGTATGTGCGTTTGTTCGCTTTAGGAATTTCGGGAGCCATTCTGGGCTTTGTGGTCAATACGATTGCGCTGCAGATCAAGGATTCATATCCCATTATCGGACCCATATTTTTTGTGATTTTTCTGATAGTCGGGCACGGGGCCAACCTGCTGATTTCTTCGTTAGGCGCCTTTGTTCACCCCATGCGTTTAACATTTGTGGAATTTTACAAAAATGCCGGATTTGCCGGCGGTGGCAAAGAATATACACCTTTCAGAAATAAATTAATCAATTAAAATAGGAGACAAATTTATGACTACACCAGTAATTTTATCGTACATCGGGCTGGCATTGATGGTAGGTTTGGCCGGAATTGGCAGCGCCATCGGCGTATCGATTGGCGGCAGCGCCACTTTAGGTGCCCTGAAAAAAAACGAAGCTGAATTCGGGAAATACATGCTTCTCAGCGCTTTGCCCGGTACACAGGGATTGTATGGTTTTGCAGGCTTTTTTATTATCAATACTTCAGGAAAAATTTTGCCTGAAATGACAGTATTGCAGGGAGTGGCCATTCTTGCAGCCGGGCTGATTTTAGGATTTGTAGGGCTGATGTCAGCCATTCAGCAGGGAAAAGTTTGTGCCGACGGTATTGCCGGAATTGGTGCCGGCTATGACGTGTTTGGAAAAGCAATGGTATTGGCTGTATTTCCTGAGTTATACGCCATTGTTGCATTTGCAACCACCTTCCTCATCAGCACCGGACTTTAAACTTCAATTGATGTTTATCAAAAAAGAAAGCCTGGGCAGATCTTGCTCAGGCTTTCTTTTTATTCAATACTATTTGGCTCTATTTTAAAGTCCCTTCTTCAGCTTGTTTTATCATTGTTTCATTAGCCGTAATAAAAACTTCAACCCGGCGGTTCTGTGCACGGCCTTCGGCAGTTGAATTGTCACCCACCGGTTCATCCCAGGCCATTCCTTTAATGGTTGTCCGTTCTTTTTTCACCCCATTTTGCGACAGAAAATTAACCACCGAATTTGCCCTGTCAACCGACAGCTTTTCATTAAACTCACGCGTTCCGGTATTATCAGTATGACCAATAACCGTGATATCAGTTTCAGGAGTATTTTTAAGCGATTCTGCAAATTTAGTGAGCGCATTTTTCGATTGGGCATTCAGTTCCGATTTTCCGGTTGAGAATAAAATGCCACTTTCAAAGGTTACTTTTATGGCTTTCAGGTTGTTGGCATCGGTAACAGTTTCCACTTTGGCACCTTCAATTTTTTCCAGTTCAGCTTTCTGCTGGTCCATTTTTTTACCAATAACCACGCCGGCTGTTGCACCCACCGCAGTTCCCACTGCAGCGCCAATTGCCGCCCCTTTACCGCCACCCGCAAGTGCACCAATCCCGGCACCCACGGCAGCGCCCGATGCACCACCAATCAAACCACCTTTGGTTGAACTTTTCATTCCTGTACAACCACTCAAAATTACTGCAGCACTTAAAAACACTGCAATAAACATGTTTCTTGTTTTCATAATAGTTTTCTTAATTAAAATTTGGTTTTTATCGCATTTTCATAATAACCCACAATTCAACGGTTTGTTTGTAAAAACACTGAACTATTTAAATTCCTTTCTCCATTACTTCCTGCAATTTGTTAATTTGCTTTCGGTTGCCAAGCACAAAAAGCTGGTCGTTCCGTGATAAAATCATCTGGGGATCAGGATTAAATATGTATCGTGCTCCCCCGGTTTTTATGCCTACGATATTGGCACCGGTAAGTTCCCTCACTTTCATTTCAGAAATTGATTTGCCCACCCATTGTTGCGACAGTTTTTTGCATGACATTTCTTCCAGGAAAACATCTTGTGTCTTCTGCAAAAGAATGTATTCCAGAAACTCAACAACATCGGGTTGGTGCACAAGTTTTGCCATGCGTTGCCCGCCAATCCTTTCGGGCATAATTACATTCGATGCGCCTGCGCGTTTCAGTTTCATCAGCGATTCCATTTCAGAAGCCCGGCTGATAACCGTCAAGCCCGGATTCATACTGCGGGCAGTCAGTACAACAAAAACGTTGTCGGCATCTTCAGGAGTAGTCACAATCAAAGCCCGTGCATCGTGAATCCTGGCCTGTTCCAAAACCTCTTCGTGCGTTGCATCTCCTTTGATATAAAGCAATTCCGGGTTCTCCCGAACCCTCGAAATCACATTGTCGCGTTTATCCACCACCACAAAATCCACCTTGTTTTCGGCCAGTTCAATAGCGGCCTGTTCACCATTCCGGCCATAACCAACAATGATTACATGGTTTTTCAGTTTTGCAATTTTCTTGTCCACCCTGTATGTTTTTATGTAATTAGCCAATTCACCATCGAGTACAAACCGTGCCAGATTCATGGTAACATAAACCAGAACACTGATGCTGGTAACAATCAGCAACATTGTAAAAATCTTGCCTTGTGCCGATAGCGGTGCCACTTCCCTGAAACCGACAGTTGTCATGGTAATGATTGTCATGTACAAACAATCTATCCAGTCCCAGCCTTCAATTAGCCGATAGCCTGCCGTACCTGCCACAATAAGGAACAAAACCAGCATCAGGCCAATTTTAATGGTCAGACTTGAAACCTTGTAGAATTTATTGTATTGCTGCTGATTCATTGGTTAGTACCCGTTGCTTTTTACCAGTTTAACAC
>JAJUGS010000291.1 GCA_029265875.1 Prolixibacteraceae bacterium | reverse complement strand
GATGGCGACAGTCCCCAGCAGAATTGCCTCCGCCATTGGCCCTGATTGTGCAAAATGCGATTCGGTTCTTTCGCCACCCAGACAATCATCCACAAAATGATGATAATGGTTTCTGTCTTTGAAATCGGGTTTGTTGTATTTGGCAAACTTTTCTTCGGGCAGCAAAACCAGGTTTCCGCCGTGCTGTACCAAAAGCGCTCCTTCGGTTCCGATGATCATGGCCGATTCCGGCGGGTAATTCCTGTTGTATAAACTTCTGATTTCCTGCGGAGGAAAGAATTCTCCATCAAACCATTCCACCGTCAGTTCGTCGGTTTCGGTCATTTCGTTGCCCGGAAAAACCCAGGTTACATGGTTACTTTGCGGCCAGGTGTCGGCCCTTCTTTCCGGCGAATCGACCCACGATTGCTGCACTTCGGCAACCACCGATTTAGGTGCTGTCAAACCCAGTCCTTTCCACACTGCATCAAAAATATGACAACCAATATCGCCCGACCAGCCGGTGCCGAAATCAGTCCAGCTTCGCCATAAAACAGGATGATAAATTTTTGAAACATACGGCCGCATCGGTGACGGGCCAACCCAGACTTCCCAGTTTACACCCGCCGGAACTTCTTCTGTTTCTGCGGGGCGCGGCCCTTCGAGACGGTATTGTTCGGCTCCCGGCCGGTTGGAACACAGGTAAACATGTTTTACCTTTCCAACGGCTGAACTTTTCATCAGTTTAATAGCATTTCTGTCATTTCCGGTTGAAGCGTATTGTGTTCCGAGTTGTGTTTTCACGCCTTTTTGGATGGAAGCTTCTGTTAATATTCTGACTTCCGCCACATCATGACAAAGCGGTTTCTGGCAGTAAACATGTTTACCGGCCTCGATGGCTGCAAACGAAATGGCAAAATGGTTGTGGTCGGGAACTGTCACATTTACCGAATCGATATTTTCTTTTTCCTTTTCCAGCATCTCGCGCCAGTCGGTGTAAGTTCTGGCTCCGGGAACCACTTCCAGCGCTTTTTTCAGACTTTTCTGGTCGATATCGCAAATGGCCATAATTTCAACATTGGGATGACTTTGAAAATTTTTCAGGTCGTTCAGTCCCATCATTCCGCCCACACCCACACAGGCGTGGCGCAATTTGCTTTCTTTGGCACAGGATTGTAAAATAAAGGGAGTTGCCATGGCTGCTGTGGCGGTGGTTTGAATAAACTTCCGCCTTGAAAATGAGTTCTTCATCAGATTTTAATTTAGGTTTCTGATAAAGATAAAAAGAAAAACGAATCAGACCGCTCCGCGAATAATTACCTCCCAAACCTGTATGAAAATTTCAGAAGAAAAATGTTGTTGGCACCTTCATTGAAAAGATCTTTCATATCTCCGGAGAAATCAAAACTGCCATTGTTTACAGAGTGATTGCGGGTTTGCGACCACACGAGATAAACGGTTGAGCCAGGCTGGTATTCCCAGCGGAACACAAAATTTGAAAGGAACTCCTTGAAATTAAAGTCAGGTTTGTCAAAAGAATAATCGGAAATACCATCGGTGTTTTCATCAATAAAATAACGCTCCTGCGACTCATTGTAGGAAATCTGTTCAGCAGTATAATTTTGATATCGGTCGTCAAGATATTCCGCTTTGCTGTTTGTAATATACTTGTAATCATTGTATTCACCGGTGGCAATAAATGGCTGTCCCCAATACTGAATCGTCATATCGGGGGTAATATTGTAGTTGATTCTTATCGACATGTTTACCGTATTCCGGTCGATGTGCGCCATGATGTACCTTTTGTCGGTGCCGTAATCAGCCTGGTTAACATACATCAGGTTGTTAAAATATTTACTGTAACCGGGTGTTATTTCGAAACTCAATGATTTCAAAGGGCGGTAGTTAATGGCTAATTCTGCCCGTGTCATTTTTTTGAAATCCTTTTCATTGCTCAGGGTCAGTCCACCTTCCAGCTCAAACGAAAGCTTCTTTTGGCCATTGGTGATGGCTCCGATAAACAGATTCTTTTCACCCGGCAAAAGAATTGAAGGGCCACCCCTGAGTTCATTGTTATTCAGTTCTTCACCATTAAAATTCAGCGAAACAAAAGTGTGCCAGTAGTTTGTAAACTGGGCATTTCCACCCACGTTTCCACCCATCACATTCAGATTGCCGCCAAAATCCATTACTGCAAACTGGTTGCTATGGAGGTGCATTTCACGGAATATCGAAAAAGGCTC
Organism: Prolixibacteraceae bacterium; assembly: GCA_029265875.1. Lineage (GTDB taxonomy): Bacteria > Bacteroidota > Bacteroidia > Bacteroidales > Prolixibacteraceae > Draconibacterium. The sequence continues at coordinate 2,652 of JAJUGS010000291.1, read as the reverse complement.
ATTAAAATGATAGTTAGTCCAGATTACTTCCAGGTTTTGGTCAACCTGCTGAGCGTAACCAATATCGTTGAGTTCGAGTCCCGGGGTTTTTGATGCCAATATAGTCCCGAAATTAAACTTGCCGCCCACTTTTGCCAATGCCAGTTTTCCACCCAAACCATTCAGCGTTGTTAATGAAGAATCCACCTCAACATAATCAGCATCAGGACGCTGGTAATTTCTGATCATGGAGGTCTGTGTTCTTGTAATCGCTTCGGGAGTCCCGTTCACCTGGCTTCCATAAATACCCGCATCCAGCATCCAGTTTTTATCATCCCATTTGTGCACAAGGTCAATTCCGCCAGAATAGGCGCTTTTGTGCAGGAATTCCAGTTCAGCATCGTTGATGCTGCGGTTAACTGCTGTCACCATTCCGCCAATGTAAGTATTTCCGTTGTTGAAATCCTTTTGCAGGCGACTGACAAAATAGTTGGTTAGGGGTTCGACCGTTTGTGTTCTGCCTTCGCCAATCCCATTGATTTCAGCATTTTCTTCGGCAGTTACACTTTCCAGCACACCCACCGACCAGCCATCCGGCGATTTTCCGGTAATTTTTGCTGCACCCAATATGGATGTGAATTCCGGGGCTTCAACATATTCATTGTCATTTACATCCGGGTAATATTGCGGCGTGCGGCCAATGCGCCGGGAGTAAAAAAGGTTTTCAGAGGCAAGGTCACCGTCGCCGAATTGCAGTGAGTAGCTCAGAATACTTTTCCCCTCGATAAAAAACGGGCGTTTTTCCGGGAAAAAAGTTTCATAGGTTGTCAGGTTCACTTCCGACGGATCCGCTTCCACCTGTCCAAAATCGGGATTAATGGTGAGGTCGAGCGTGAGATAATTGGTTAACCCGATTTTGGCGTCAAGTCCTGCATTCAGGCTGTTTTTCTTCCCCGAACTTCTGAATGGATTTTCCGGTTCCTTTTCAAATCTTTCGGTCCGCGCAACCATATAAGGAGTTACATCGAAAGTATTTTTGGGCTCGATATCTTTAATTCCGTTCAAGGTGCCAAATTGAGAAACAAAACCAGGCTTGTCTTTGTGCATCGATTGCCACGACGAAAGTTCATCTTTTCTGAAAATGTACCTCAAAACCTGCACGCCCCAAAGTTGTTCATCACCTTCTTTAAACCGGAGTTGTGAAAGGGGAATTCTGATTTCAGCATTCCATCCGTAATCGGTTTTCAGGGTTTTTACCCACCAGATCGGGTCCCAGGTCGGATCTTCGTTTTCACCATCATTTGTCATCATAAAATCAGCTTTCACACCAGCTGCAGAAACGATAAACGAAAAACCCGTACGTTGATCGTTGTAAGTGTCAAAAATAATCCCAGTCATGTCCCCATCATGAATATCTCGGCGCGACATTCTGAATGAAATACTGTCGGGATTCAGGTCATACGATTTGATTCCCACATACAGGTTGTCTTCGTCGTATAACAAAGCAAATTCGGTTTTTTGATAGGGAGATTTTCCCTGGTACGGTTCAAACTGTATGAAATCGTTTTCCCACATGGCATTCTGCCATTCTGTTTCGCTGAAATTTCCATCGATATTAAACTGTGGATTGTTGATTTTCTGTGCCCTGTAGTTCTTTTTTTCCGACTCTTGTGCAATTAATCGTGAAATAGTTAAACAGAACAGTAAAACAAGCGCAATTCTCATATAAAAATGGTTTTGCTTGTAAGACTTCAATACCCCGAAAGCGTTACATGAAGTCAATGAAAAAATAAAAAAAAGGGATGGTTGTTGATGTTTACAATCTAAAAATACCAGCAATAATCAACCAGCAAAATTAAATGCAACCCGGTTTTTCAGTCATGAATAATTCGTTAGCTACTTGCCAGCCTGTTTATTTTGCACTTTTTTCATATCAATTCTGATTGCTCCAAGATAGAAAAGCCAGGCAGCAATGGCCATCAAAACATGGCTGACACACAAATAATCGAACCAGCGGTGAGGCGATGTTTTGGTCATAAAAAAAAGGGCGGCAATGGCCGCAAATGCCACACCGGACAGAATGTATTTCCCGGCTTCGTTCCGGGTTTTTAAAAATAGAAAACCTTCAAGTGAAAGCACCACAAACATCAACCCGTAACCCGAATGAAATTCAACAAAAAAGAAGTCGAGCGTTACAATGGTCAGGGTTAGAAAAGTAATGAATTCAATAATGTTAATCACGCCCAATACTTTTATGATGGAAGGTTTCAGCCAAATTCTTGTGTGTTCAATGGCAGCCCGTTCAACAAACATAATCGAAATCATGCTGGTAATCCAGCCCGGCAATTTCCAGTGAAAGCTGAAGGCGTACAAAAATGCGTGCCCGATAATTCCACCCAGAAAAGTGGCAATCCCCATGCTGAAAAAGTAGATTTTAAAATAAAGAAATACGCGTTCGGGCCTTTGCGATTGATGAAGTTTGTAAGCACTGTAAAAACAAACGGCTGAAACCAAAAGATCGGTAATGGTAACAATGGGTTCGTCAATTCTGAGCCCCCCAAGCGATATGGTTGTTAATTCAGTCTGCATCAGATTATTCAATCTTGTGATTTCTTAAAATACAAACATCACATCACAAATGTTTAATTTAGGTAGCGGTATCTTTAAGTTGTG
>JAJUGS010000331.1 GCA_029265875.1 Prolixibacteraceae bacterium | reverse complement strand
CAAAAAGAAACGCAATGTTTCGTCGAAAGTATTCAGCATCAAAACAAAGAATGAAATTTCTGAAATGTTTGCCGGGCCTATCTTCAGGGTAAACGAAGTGAGCATTATGGGAACCACCACCCGACCGCTGGAATTGATCGTTCGCGGAAACAACTACGAAGAAGTGCGGAAATATGCCGCCAAAGTGTTTGAAGTGGCCCAAAATGCAAAGGGAACCACTGACGTAAAAACGACAGACGAAGAGGGGAACATGGAACTCAACATTGAGATCGACCGCGATAAACTGGCCAAACTCGGGCTGACACTTGGCGAAGTAGGCGCCGAACTTCGTATTGCATTCGCAGGCGACAATAACCTGAAATACAAAGAGTCGGGCGAAGAATACGACATCAACATCATGCTCGACGAGTTCAATAAAAAAAGCAGGGAAGATGTTGAAAACATGTCGCTCATTACCCGCACCGGCAGTATTGTCAAACTTAAACAGATTGCCACAATTACCGAAAAGAAAGGCGCATCGCAGTTGTCACGTTATAACAAACTGTCATCGGTGACCATTACCGGCCAGGTTGCCGGAAATACAATTGGCACAATTGGTGACGAAATCAAAGCTAAACTGGCCGAAATTGAAACGCCTCTCGGTGTTGACGTGGTTTATGCAGGTGATCTGAAAAACCAGACCGAATCTTTTGGCAGTTTGCTGGTAGCGCTCATCGCATCCATCCTGTTGATTTACCTGACTATGGTGGCACTGTACGACAGTTATGCCTATCCTTTTGTGGTGATGTTCTCCATGCCGCTGTCCATCATCGGAGCCTTGCTGGCACTGGCGCTGGCCGGAAAAAGCATGAGCCTGTTCTCGATTATGGGGATCATCATGCTGATGGGGTTGGTAGCCAAAAATGCCATCCTGGTAGTTGACTTTGCCAACGATTTGCTCGAAAAAGGATACAAAGTTTACGACGCCATTGTGGAAGCCACCAGCCTGCGTTTCCGCCCGATTCTGATGACCAACATTGCGCTGATTTTCGGATTGCTGCCACTGGCCCTTTCAAGCGGTGCAGGCGCCGAATGGAAAAGTGGCATCGGCTGGGTGCTAATTGGTGGCTTAACCAGTTCAATGTTCCTGTCGCTAATCATCATTCCGGTGATTTATGTGATAGTCTCGAAACTTTTACGGAAAGATGAAAAGAATGAGAAAAAACACATAAACAATGTTACTAAACTTGAACACATTGTTCCTGAAGTAAAATCGTTTAACTAAACAATCATCATATATTTAAACAATACAGATGTGATTTGCCCTTGTCTTTCCTGCGCGGTTTCCAACCCGGGAAGACAGGGCAATTACAGAACAAAACGGGCTTTTGTGGAAAGTTCTACTGTTTGAAAGAAACAAAACAAAGTCTGGGAACCAGGTGCAGATAAAACGTTTTCAATGGATAGTAAAAAAATTATAATCACAAAAACTGCCACTAAGCTTTTTCTGCTTCATGGATTCAGGTGCATTACAATGGACAGAGTTGCCTGCGAAGGACACATCTCAAAAAAAACGATCTACAAACATTTTAAAAACAAGGAAAGTCTTATTACCAATGTGCTTTATGAATTAGGTCTGAATATAAAAAAAATGACAGACGCTGTTGTTGCCGGATCAGACAACTGCCTCGAAGCCTTTTATTTTGTCTATCTCAATATTTTCGGACAATCCAATACAAACAATTCGTTAATACATTGGACATTAAAAAAATACTACCCAACGTGTTACAAAAACTTTCACCAGCACCTGTGGAGTGTTTTGCAGAATATGACCTGTTCCGTTGTTAAAGACGGTATCGGGAAAGAATTGATTCTGGAAGAAGTTGATCCACGCGAATTCTGCTACGTGGTAACAAACAGCTTGCTGAATATCACCAATCGTACCCAGGCTATTAAAGCCGAATTCGATATTGCAGCGCTAATTGAAAAAACAATCTACTACAACCTCAGATCTGTTTTAACATTGTCCGGAATCGCCATGTTACCCCAGGCCATCACAAATAAACCGAAGTTTAAGCATTTACAATTGTCTTATTAAACATGGAAAATATGAAACTTGAAAATATAAAAACTGTTGCTGCCTCCATAACCACAACCCTCGAAGAAGAAGGAATCCTGTCGGTGGAAGAACTGCAGGACCTGACAAATCTGGAAGAAAAAGAAGTTTTAAAGGCCCTGGACTGGCTCCGCGAGAAGGATCGTGTTGAACTTTTTCCGTCGGGAAAAGTAACCAACGTGATGCTTGTATTCTGACAAATCATTTCCGGAAAACAGCTCAGACCAACATAAGTATCGGTTGAACTGTAACAGCAGAAACTCCCCATTTGTAAATAATGCAGCCATTTTATGAAACTTTAGCTTTTCGGATGCACACAAAATTCAGTTTGAGTATTAAACAGCTATTCCGGCGCTGCCTGTAGTTAAAAAGGCTGCACTTGCTGAAAATATTGGCATCCTTGTAACACGACGACCTGCACTTGCTGAAAATATCAGCTTCCTTGTAAGGGGTTGACCCGTACTTGCTGAAAATATCGGCTTCCTTGTAAGGGGTTGACCCGCACTTGTAAGGTTTTTTGCCGTCCTTGTAAGGGGTTGACCCGCACTTGCTGAACAAGTGAGGCAAAATCTTTAACAAGGAGTATCAGATGTAAATAGGATATAAAAAAAATCCCGCATAAAGCGGGATAAAATTATAAATGTTAATCCTATTATTAAACTAAGCTAGTTTAACATTCACTGCATTTAATCCTTTTCTGCCTTCCTGCAAATCAAACGTAACTGAGTCATTCTCCCTGATACTGTCTTTAATACCGGTTGAATGTACAAAATACTCTTTTGAAGATTCGGCGTCTTTGATGAATCCATATCCTTTGTAATCATCATAAAACTTTACTGTTCCTTTACTCATAATACTAAAAATTAATTGCGTGCAAGCTACACTATTAAATCGGTAAGTTGGATTTTATAAGCTATTTGTTTATTAAAGATCATAAAAAAGATACTTTTTAGACTTAAATCCTTAAAAATCCATCTACAATAGATCGACTATTGAAATGAGCTGCTATTTTGACTTTTAAGAATTTGATCTTATTTTTACAATCTCAGTTTTTAAAATGCAAAAATTAATTCTGTTTACAGTTTTGGCGTTTCTTGCGGTTTTTCCCATAAGAACCGTTGGACAGTTGCCAATATCTGCCGTACAGGAAAATTCAAATCAGGTGAAACCCGATTTCAGAGACGACCTGATTTCTTTTGCCAAAGGTTTTCTTGGGATTCCCTACCGGTATGCCAGTGCAAAGCCCGAAAAAGGATTTGATTGTTCCGGTTTTGTACATTTTGTTTTCAGCAACTTCGGGGTTAATGTCCCACACAGTTCAAAAGCTTTTAAAAACCTCGGAATGCTTGTAAAACCTGAAGATTTTAAGGTTGGCGACGTGCTGGTTTTTTATGGGTACCGGAATGCAACGCAAATCGGGCATGTGGGAATTATTTGCGAGGCAGCCGGCATGAATTCAAAGTTTATCCATGCTTCATCCGGGAAAGTAAAAGAAGTTATTATCAGCGAACTGAATTCAGAAATGTACAAACGCCGCTTTTTTCAGTGCGTTGATGTGATTACAGAAAAATAGCCGTCAGTTTATTCTGCTGAAATACCGTCGATACCAAGCAGAATATCATATAACCTGTCATCACGTTCGTAAATATCTTCATAAAAATAAATTTCACCCGATTCGTTTACCCAGGCAGTGAAAT
>JAJUGS010000173.1 GCA_029265875.1 Prolixibacteraceae bacterium | reverse complement strand
CATCAAATGCCATCAGGTCGAGCAGGCTGCTCATAGTGTAGCGGAAAGTGGAATTGGGGTGTGCGTGGGTCCGGTTATAATAATAATGGCCTTCGCGATAGAGGTCGAACGGCATTTTATCGGCCTGTTCATCGGTTGTTTTTGTATCGGCTGCATAGCGTACTTCGCCACCGGCAGCTTCCAGTGCGCGGGCTTCAGATGCCTGTTTTAGCCGTTCCTGGATGGTGGCGACTCCTGAATTCATAAATCCATTTCGTCTCACCACACCTGAGTTAAACATGCTTAAAGTGGCCACAGCTTTAAAACGTTTATCGGTTTGGGCAGCTGCCAAGGTATATCCACCGCCGCCGCAAATGCCCAAAACCCCCAATCTGCTGGCATCTACACCTGGATATTGAGTGATATAATCAGCCATTCCTCGAATGTCTTCAATCCGGTTGGCTGGTTTGTCCACATTGCGTGGTTGTCCGCCACTGGCGCCTTGAAATGATGCATCGGCAGCAATGGTAATATAACCCGATTCTGCCAAACACTGGGCATACAATCCGGCAACCTGTTCTTTCACACCGCCATTGGGGTGCGCGACGACTACTGCCGCATATTTTTTCGATTTGTCGTAATTGGCAGGGGTATAAACATTGGCAGCGATTTCAATTCCATTTAGTTTGTAGGTGACTGGGTGAATATTCACCTTGCCGGGAATATTTTCAGTGATTGCATCGCTGTAAACCAATCCAAACGGATTGGAAAGTTTTGTTTGCGCCAAAGCGATGACGCTAAAAGTTGTAATCATTGCGGCTATTAAAAAATAGGTTTTTATTCTTTTCATTTTCTTCTAAAGCTATATTGAATCAGTTATTTATTTCATTTTCTGAGTATTTAATAAACCCAGCGGGTTTACATGTTTATAGAAAATTAGTTTGCATTGACATTCGACCCCAGTCGGGGTCGAACCTCTGCCCATTTCTTTTTCTATAAACATTTGATGCCTCTGGCATCCCATTAATAGACGAGTTCCAGACTTCATTTGTCTAATCCTTTCTCTTTTAACCAATCCGACATCAAATCAGCTATTTCAACATTGTTTAAATCTGAAAAGGGGAAATGGGTGTTGCCTTTTATCCCGATTTCGGGAAGATGGACTACTGTGACATCGCCGCCATGTTTGTTTACACAATCGCGCCACAACCTTGCCATTTCCAAACGCACCCGCCAGCCATCCTGACCCGGATTGGCGTTGGGTTCTTTCGGGATAAAATCGCCGTAATAAATTACAATTGGAATTCTTGTCAGCTTCATAAATTCTTCCATCGGGATTCCGGCTGCTTCCAGTGTACCGCCCGAGCTTGGCATTGGAGCCGGCACTTCGCCTTCGGGAAACACAAAACCGCTGCCGGGTTCGTAGGAAACGATTGCTTTGATTTTTTGATTTTTGATGGCAGTGCGCCAGCCCATTCCGCCTGAATGGGAATGGGTAACAAGGATTCCATCGCCAATTTTATCAAACAGCGCCGAAACAGCGTTTACATTCACTGCAATATCAATTGGCCCGACATTGGGTACCATCTGCCTGAAATATTGGTTGAGCGTTTCTTCATCTTTGGCAAATTGAACACCTTCAAAATAATCGGGCCAGATTCCAATTCTGAAAGTGCCAAACCAGCCTTGTTCATCGGGTGTCGGGTTGATGGTTCCTGTCACTGTTCCGCGGGCAGCGTTGCCCCTGCGGGGTTGGTCAATCAGGTAAACCGGAAATTTACGTCGCAGAAATATGTTTTGAAAACCTTCGCGCCCGTCGGGTGTGGTTTCCCATGTTTTTGAAAACTGTCCGATACCGTGCCACATCACCAACGGATATTTTCGTGCTTTTGCCGGAACCTGGTAAAAAACGTAGGCGTGGTCGCCATGAAAAGTCTGACCGTCGGGTGTCGGATTGGTCGGATTAAAAGTACCTGAATTGGTAAGTACCGTTCCGCCAACTGCAAAACTGCCCTGTTCCTGAATGGTGATTGGTTTTTGTTTTGGCTGGCCAAAAGAGATAAGGCTGACTGCAGCCAACATCAAAATCAGCAATTTTTTATTCTTCGAAATTCGTATTGATTTCATGCGACAATTTTTATTTTTCATATTACTCCAGTTTTCATATTACAAAATTACGCCAACACGTTTTATTCGTTGTTATACAGATTACTGCATCTTCTACCATTTTTACTGATTGGACAACTCAAATGGTTTCATCAATCCTGAAATGTGTAATTTTGATTCAGAAATAAATAATGAGATGGACAAAATTTTCAGGTTTGATACGGTATTTGAGTACAACGAACTGAACAACCACGAAACGTTGCACCCGCTTGTGAGTGTTATCGATTTTTCGAAAGCCAAACCACGTTCGTGGGGCGAAAGGAGTGTGAAGATAAATTATGGATTGTATTGTATTTTTCTGAAAGATTTCAAAGGCTGCGATTTGAAATATGGCCGCAACTATTACGACTACCAGGAAGGAACGCTGGTTTTTGTCGCACCGGGCCAGACGATGACAGTGGAAACCGATGGTCAGGAGTATCAGCCCAAAGGTTACGCGCTTGTTTTTCATGCCGACTTTTTGCGCGGAACTTCACTGGCGAAAAGCATCAACGACTATAATTTTTTCAGTTACAACGCCAACGAAGCGCTTCACCTTTCTGAACGCGAGAGACATATTGTGCTGGATTGTTTCTCGAAAATAGAAACTGAACTTCACCAGAATATCGACAAACACAGTAAAAAACTGATTGCCTCGAACATCGAACTGTTACTCAATTACTGCGAAAGGTTTTATGATCGCCAGTTTATCACACGCGACAACGTAAACAAAGGCATTCTCGGAAAATTTGAAGAATTATTGAATGGTTATTTTACATCAGATAAACCGCAAAAACTGGGGTTACCGTCGGTGGCATATTTTGCTGAAGAATTGCATCTTTCATCCAATTATTTCGGAGATTTAATCAAGAAAGAAACCGGGAAAACGGCAAAGGAATACATCCAGCATAAAATTATCGATGTGGCCAAAAACAAGACTTTCGATGCTGACAAAACGGTCAACGAAATCGCTTACGAATTGGGATTCAAATATCCACAGCATTTTATCCGGCTATTTAAAAAACGGGTAGGCATAACTCCGAACGAGTATAAAAATGAATTTCTGAAAAATTGACTTCCTAAAGTTTTTTGTATGTACCTCCGAATGACCAAATCAGGTTTACATTCCATAAAAAATCGTCACCGGGTATGGTTGTTTCAATTGCCTTGTTCACAGTAGAAGAAACAGAAAACGGAAAATTCCGGCGATTGAGCGACACCGTTGTATTCACATAAAAACCATCCGTTTCATCGAGTTTCAGGTAGTAACTCTGGGCCATAAGCCGCATAAAATATTTCTCACCAAGTCTGATATTCGAGAAATTTACCCTGAAAGAAACAAAGTTGCTGTTTTGTACGATGTCTTTTTCGGTTCCGTGGGCATAAATATAATAGGGCCCGAAGCTGGTATTTTTGCCCACTTTAAAAACCGGGGTCAGTTCGCCGGCCAGATAAAGCTGTGCCCGCATAATATCTTTGGAAACACCATTTTGAACAACAGTAATTGATTTGAACGAATAGGCTGGGTGTGCACCTATTTTCAACAGAAAACGCTGATTGTTCACAATTTCATACCGGCACCAGAAAATAAAAGACCAGGGTTTGAACCCTTCGAGTGCAAACCGCAGTGTTGGCTCGAACCTGAATTTTTCGCCACCCAATGAAAGGTCAAAAAGCGCGGCAGGTTTTCCCAATGTGAGGTTTGGAAAGGTTGAAAGCCCTTTTGACGACAATGTTGCAGTGCCATTAAAAAACCTGACGGTTGCAGTATCGGAACTTTGGGCGAAAGTTGTGCTGCAAAACACAAAAATTGACACAACCACCCCAAACAACCGGTTCTTATAAATCTGATTCATATTCAATCGATGACATTTGATTAGTAAAGTACAAAAGAATATGATTCAGAAGTAATTGAAAAATAAAATTCAAATAGAAAATAACAAAAATCAAACATTTCATATCTAACAATCTGGTGCATGTATTACAATGCTACTGTGCCCTATGTGCCTATGTGGTATTTTTTGATTTGAAACCCTTATTTCCGCTTAAACAGCCGTGCAATATTTTTCCCCAGTTCGTCGATTTTTTCAATGGGTTCAATCAGCGACGGGTTGTTCAGGTCGATCGACTCGTCGTTGACGCCCGACTGCATGGGGTAAACCAGCAGAAAATTGTTGGGCACAAAGTAGCGGTTCAGGTAACCCGGAATATTTTTCATTCTGGCATGGTACGACAATTTTTTCTCACGGCTCATCACAATAATCAGTCCGTCGTTTTGCTTTATTTCACGCGAAAGGATCAGAAAATCATCCCAGTTGTCGAAAACCCTGAATTCGGCTTCAATGGGGTGTTTTTCATGGATTTCCCGGATAACTTTGAGGGTTTTTTCGGGGGCATAAAAAATAAGCTTAGCACCTGTATTGCGCCCGATGTTCCATATTTTCAAGAGCCACTCCGAAAAACCGAGTTCAACCTCGGCATTTTTGGGTATAATCACCACCTGGTTTTTAACGGTTGAAATAGGTTGTGCCGGTTTGTAAATAAAAGTGGTTACATTGTTTTTGGTGAGAATCCCTTCAGTTAGATTTCCCAGAAAACCATCAGAAATCCCTTTTTTTACATGCAAACCCAAAACGAGGTCAGTAATGCTATTTTCGCGGATGACACTGGAAATGCCGTTCACCACATTCAGGTCGAACCTGATTTGGCGGTGGAGTTTTACATCGGTGGCAGCAGCCACGTGTACGGCCTTATCCAGAATTTTATTGGCCTGTTTCACTGCACCGGTTTCTTCCTCGTTGTTGTTAATAATGCTGAGGCCGTATAATCCGTCGTTGTTTTCTTTCGATTTGATGGTGGTACTCAGTGCAACAAGTTCCTCCACATTCTCGGGATTGCTCAGTGGGATCAGTATTTTTTCGGCATTTTCATGTTCTTCCGTATCATCGCTGGCTTCCTGCAGCGAAATGTTAACAGCGCCTTTTTGCGCAACAAAAGTGGCGATGGTACAGGTTACCAGGATCATAATAATCGTTCCGTTTAAAACTGCATCGTTTAATAACCGGATGGGTTCACCAGCGTCGGTTTGCCCGATAATAACATTGTAACCCACCAAAACGGCTGCCAGCGTTGCCGCGGCCTGTGCATTGCTCAACCCGAAAATCAGGCGGCGTTCGTCAACCGAAAACCGGAAAGTTTTTTGGGTAAGCCACGCCGCGGTGAATTTTGAAACAGTGGCTACCACTGTCATAGCAATGGCGACTTTGATGGTTTCGAAATCGGTGAAAAAAGCCCGGTAATCGACAAGCATTCCCACGCCAATCAAAAAGAACGGGATAAAAATGGCATTCCCCACAAAATCGATGCGGTTCATCAATGGCGAGGTGGAAGGAATCAGCCGGTTTAATGCAAGTCCGGCAAGAAATGCACCGATAATTCCTTCAATACCGGCCATTTCGGCTAAGAAAGCCCCGAGATAAACCATCACGAGCACAAAAATGTATTGCAGCACATTGTCGTCGAAATGTTTGAAAAACCAGCGGGCTAACAGCGGAAAGCCAAACATGACCACCACCGCGAACACGACAACCGAAATGGAGAGTTTTGTCCAGAAAGCAGAATTTACCTCGCCGGTTGACATGCCCACAATTACCGCCAGCACAAGCAGTGCAAGCGTGTCGGTGATCATCGTTCCGCCAACCGCAATATTTACCGCACGGTTTTTTGTTACATTCAGTTTGCTCAGGATCGGGTAGGCAATCAAGGTATGCGAGGCAAACATACTGGCCAGCAAAACTGATGAGAGTATTGAAAAATTTAGAATATAAATACCGGTAAGTATTCCGATGATCATGGGGATGCTGAAAGTATAAAACCCGAAAACCATGCTTTTCAGGCTGTTCTTTTTAAACTCGGCCAGGTCGATTTCGAGACCGGCAAGGAACATAATGTAAAGCAAGCCGGCAGTTCCGGTAAGAATAATACTGCTGTCGCGTTCGAGCAGGTTGAACCCGAAAGGGCCGATTACAGCACCTGCAATGATTAACCCCAGTATATGCGGAATTTTGATTTTATTCAGTAAAATCGGGGCAAACAAAATGATTATAAGAATTACAAGAAACTTGAGTACCGGTTGGGTGAGGGGCAATGAAAAGTCGTGAACACTTAATAATATCATCTTTAAATTTTCAGTTCAGGAATATTGATATATCCTGGTTAAATAACGAACAGAAACTTCAATATGTTTATTGTATTTTATTTTTACGGGCCATGATAATTTTCCTTTTCATCCTGAAATTCTTCCCGTTTGCAGCTTTCCGGCTTATTGTCTGGTAATTCTGCTGCGGAAAAACAATCACTTTGTTATTTTCCCGGAAATGTTTTTCCAGTTTGGAAGGAATATGATCGAGGTATTTCTGATACGAAACAGCATCGCTTCGTGCGGATATCAGCAGGAGAAAATCGTCAGGATCGATCAGTTTCGAAATCTGGAGAAAATCTTCCCATCCGGAAAAGGGTGTGAAACTGATACTTCCCGGCAAGCGGTATTTTTGAACAATATTTATGGCTGCGTTGTAGGTTTGTTCAACCCCAAACATCACAACCGGAATTGTTAGTTCGGCAGAAAGTTTCATTACTTTCAGTACCCAGGACTCAAAACCAATTTCTTTTTCAGCCATCGGAGGTGCCAGGATAACGATTCTTTTTTGGGTGACAGGCAGTTTCTCGAGATGGCAGATAAATAAATTTTTATCGACATTATTGATAATCGAGTAAATTCTTTCACCAATCAGTTTTTCAAGTATTCCTGCTTTCCGGGGCCAGCCCATCACAATAATATCGGCACTGATTTCTTTGGCCATCCTTGAAATTCCGGCAGTTGCATTTAAATCGATGGTGGCGATGGTATTGATACTCACCTCGGCTGCAGCACCGTGTTTTTTAAATTCTTCCAGTTTTTTTCTCGATGCGATGATATTCTGTTCCGCCTCGTCGTTGTTGGGCACTACGGAAAGCACTGTGATGGGGTTTGACGATTTTTTATCTTTAACAAGAATGATAAATTCAAGTAACTTTTCAATGTTCTGCAGGTTGGCAATCGGCAGCAGGATGTGTTCATTGTTAAAACTAAGTTTTTCGGAACTGGACAGAAGAACCTCTTTTTCGGAGTATACTATTTTTCTGGCTGCACGTTCTGTTGCAAAAGATGCCACCACGCAGGTAATAAGGATTAAAATGACAGTACCGTTTAAAATATGCTCGTCGAGGATTCCTGCCCTGTAACCCACTAAAATTACGGCGATGGTTGCCGCGGCATGTGATGTACTTAATCCGAAAATAATCTGGCGTTGAGCTTTTGTATATTTAAAAACCTTTTGGGTAAAAAAGGCCGCCAGCCATTTCCCGAAAATGGCGCCGACGGTTAAAACACCGGCAATCATCATTGCCTGTGGCCCTTTAAATACTACCGAAATATCGACCAGCATCCCAACCGAAATCAGAAAAAACGGGATAAATAATGAATTTCCGATAAATTCAATCCTGTTCATCAGTGCCGAAGTATGCGGAATCAGCCGGTTAAGCGCCAACCCGGCAATAAACGCCCCGATAATGGGTTCAAGTCCTGATAAATGTGCGAGATATGCTGAGAAAAAAACCACGGCAAGCACAAAAATATAATGGGCATGTTTTTCACTTTCAAGTTTGCTGAAAAACCACCGCGTCATTTTAGGAACAATCCAGAACATCAGTGTTAAAAAAATGGTCATCGAAATACCAAGCCGCAGCCAGAATTCAGGATTCAGGTTACCCTGGCTTTTCCCCATAATGATGGCCAGAATCATTAAAACAGCCGTGTCGGTAAAAATTGTTCCGCCCACAGTAACAGCAACGGCCTCGTTTTTGCTGATTCCCAACCGGCTGACAATGGGGTAGGCAACCAGTGTGTGTGTTGAGAACATGCTGGCAACGAGTAAACTGGCATTGTTATCATACCCCAGAACGATCTGACAGAGTGGGAACCCGATAAGCAACGGAAGCAAAAAGGTGAATATGCCAAACAGGATACTTTTGTTCCGGTTGGTCCTGAACTCGTTCATATCGAGGTCTAACCCGGCTATAAACATGATGTAAAGCAACCCGATGGTGGAAAATAAATCGATGGCGATATTTTTCTCCAGAAAATTGAACCCATAGGGCCCGATGAGCACACCTGAAATTATTAACCCGATAATTCCGGGTAACCTGAGCTTTCTCATCAGCACCGGTGCAATGAGAATAATCATCAGGATAAGGGCAAAAATGAGAACCGGATTGGTCAGTGGAAGGTCAAATTCGTGAGCAATAAATTCCTGAAAGTTTTCCATAAAAAAATAACCCGGTTATAATTCTGAACACAAAATTTCAGCCAATACAGGGGTAAATATAACCAGAATGATGAATAGCCGGACTTTGTTCAGCAATAATCTTTCAAATTATTGCCACGAAAAAGCTTCAACCTGAATTTGAAAAAAAGCCCAAAAACCTACTTTTGTTTTTTGAAGCCATTGTAAATCAGGTATCCGAAATACAATACCCCAAGCCCAAGCATTACAAACGAAATCTCTTTGTAGTACAATTCAAGTTTTTCTTTCTGAGAATAAAAGAAATAACCTAAAACTGCCAGAATGATATTCCAGGCAGTTGAACCGATTACTGTATAAAGAATAAAATTCTTCATATTCATGCTTACCAATCCGGCAGGTAACGAAATCAACTGACGGATTCCGGGAACAAATCGACCGATGAGTGTTGAAATATTTCCGTTTTTTCGGAAGTAGGCTTCGGCTTTTTCAACAGCCGCGCGGTCAACCAGCATCATGCGGGCAATGCGTGTATCGGCAAATTTCATCAGCATGGTTTGTCCGAGATATTTGGCAAAATAGTAGTTAAACAATGCCCCGAGCAAAGCTCCGAATGACCCGAAAAATACGACCAGGTAAACATTCAGTT
>JAJUGS010000013.1 GCA_029265875.1 Prolixibacteraceae bacterium | reverse complement strand
GGCTTGTTTCAGCATCGTAGTTTTTTTCGCGTTCTTTTCCTTCTTTCATCCATTGCGGGACCAAAGTCTGCAGCCATTCCTGTTTTTCAGTATTCAGTTTTGGAATATCCAAACCAATAAACTGCTGGGCTTTTTCTTTGGTTGCAATATCAGGGTAGGGGATTTCCTGGTTGTGGCCCAATTGAGCCAGTAACCGGGCCAGTTTAATACGGGTTTCCTGTGCGATGGTGATCCCGGTAGAAATAACACGGCCCACTTCCACCGGCGAGTGAAACGAACTTCCGTGACCGGCTGCGGAATAATCCCAGCGCCATTGAGCATGACGGATTCCTTTCAGTATTTCTTTCATTTGTTCTTCGGTGGCACCTAAATCCCAGGCACTTTTGGCCTCAACATGTGCCCTTACCAGCAATTCTTCCAGCTTGTCGCGGTTTTCAATAATTTTATCCTGGCGGTCGTAAACATTCGCCATCAGTGTCGAACCCTCTTCGCGATGACAAACCTGGCAGGAGTTGGCAATATTGTTCAGCGGCGACTGCATGTGGTGGTCAGTAAATTTCTGCCCTCCCTCGCTTTTGTAGGGCATATGGCAGTCGGCACACGAAACGCCGCGCTGTGCATGGATACCGGTGGTGTAAACTTCATAATCGGGGTGCTGGGCTTTCAGCATAGGGGCCTTGCTCAGCGCGTGAGTCCAGTCGGTAAATTCAATATTGTCATAATATTTCTCCATATCTTCTACTGTCATCCCGTTGACCCACGGAAAGGTCAGGTAAGCCGCGTTTTCCACTTTTTTCTTGTCGAAATAATATTCAACATGGCATTGCGCACAAACAAGACTGCGCATTTCCTGATGACTTGCTTTTTTGATGTCTTTTCCCTGACGCTCAAATGCTTCCACCAGCGCCGGCCTTGTGATGGTCAGGTTCATGGTTTTTGCATCGTGGCAATCGGCGCACCCAATCGGGTTAATCACTTCACTGCCCAGGCTGGCAAAGGTACCAGTATAAAAAGCCTGAACTCCTTTCTGGTTCATCAGTCTCGGAACATCAGGGCTTTTGCAGGTCATACAGGTGGCAGGTTGTGGCCCTTCGGCAGCCGTTTTTGGTGTGCCGGTGCGCAGTGTTTCGTGAATATCGGTTATGGCATAATAGTGCCCGCGGCTTTGTTTATAGTCTTTTGAAAAAGCGTAACCGGCCCATAAAACCACCAGCCGGGGGTCTTCTTCCAGCATATCAATCGGGGCGTTCCCGTTGTATTTACTCCGGAAGGAAGTATCGGCAGTTTGATAGTACGACTGAAATTCGCGCGGAAAGTTTTCTCCCCACACCTCGTTTCTCGGGTCGAACTGGTTGAGGGGGTTCTTCGGAACATTTACAAAAGCGGCTTCGGCGCGGCGTTCAACAATCGACGAAGCCAGCAAACCCAGTAAAAACACCACCACGATGGTGGCAAAAAACAGTGCCCATGCAAGCCAGGGGCGTTTTTCGGTGATTTGTAATATTGAACTCATAAAGGTATTGGTTATTTGTTTTGAATGTATTCGTTAATCCATGCCGGCACCGGGCTTTCGGGCAGCGGCACCCGGGCGTTGGGCACACTCGAAAGGCTGTTCACCCTTCCGTGCGGGGTTTCACGGTGGCATTCCCAGCACTTTCTATCGGTCATGTGGGCACTGTGTGCGTTAACTGAAGCTTCCAGTTTAGGGTCTTTCAGTAATTTTTCGTGACAGCGGACACAATTCTGGTGCACCACCTCGGCACCTGCTTTATGAATAAAAATTACCTGAGGTTCGAGACGGAGCGTAAACATGGTAGCGTGCCGCAACCCGTCTTTTGCCTTGAAATAATATTTGTTTACAAAGTTGTTGTGCGGCACATGGCAATCGTTGCAATGGGCCACTTCGCGGTGCGAGCTGTGTTGCCACGTAGCATATTGCGGCGACATAATATGGCAGTTCGTACAGGTTGAGGGATTATCGGAGAGATAAGAATGTGCTTTTGAAACATAAAACAGAAAAAGTATCAGCCCGGTTAATATTCCGGTAATTATCAGCACCGGAAATCGCCATTGTGGCGGTGGAAGTATTCTTTTCAGCATGATTCAATAAAATCGGTTAATTATCAGGTTCAAATTTATGTTCTGTTATACTCTGAATTTGTAACGAATGTTACAATTCAGAATAATGCCTGATCAGATATTTATAACCCAATTTATAATCAGAATAAATTACAGAATCCTGTTTTTCAACAACAAATTTGCTGAAAAGAGTTCGGGCTTTCGTATTATTTTAGCTTTGTTAAAATTCAACTGAAATATTGCTTTAAACCGATTCTTTATTATTTTAATTAACTTGATTATGAAAAGGATAATCTTTTTTTTGATGCTGATTCCAGCGTCATTCCATTCATTTTCGCAAGGATTTATTACCGCTAAAAATGTGAAAGTTGATTTATCGGGTTTTGTGCGGAACGATTTTATTTTCGATTCGCGGCGCAACCTCGATGCGTGCGACCATCTGCTTGATATGTATCCGCTGAAACCGGTTTACGATACAAATGGTAAGGATATTAATGCACAACCAAGCGCCCAGTTATTAAACACATTTTCGAGGATTGGGACATCGTTTACCGGTCTTGAAATGGGTAAATCGAAAATCAGCGGTTTTATCGAAATCGATTTTACCGCCGGCAGCCAGGTACCTGCTTTACGGCTGCGACATGCCTACACACTTGTAGAATGGCCAAAATCAAAATTGCTGGTGGGCCGTACCTGGCACCCTACTTTTATCGAAAAAGTATTCCCGGTTACACTGAATGAGAATACAGGACTACCATTCCAGGTGTTTAACCGCAGTCCCCAGGTGCGTTTCACTCACACACTTACAAAAGGTGTTGACCTGATTGCTGCGGCTGTTTATCAATTCGATTACAGCAATACCGGTCCCTCTGGGAAAACTTATCAATACCAGCGCGATGCAATCATTCCAAACCTCCACGGACAGGTACAGTTTTACAACCAAAACTGGGTAATAGGGACGGGTATCGACTGGAAGACCATCCAACCACGAACATCGACCACCGGGACCGCCGGAACTTTTATAGCCAACGAAAAACTCAGTACCTTGGCCGCATTGGCGTATTTTAAGTACTCAAAAGAAAAATTCATGATCATGGGTAAAAGCATGTTCGGGCAAAACGTTTGCGAAAGCCTATTACCCAGTGGTTATTCGGTGGTCTCTGTCAATCCTGAAACTGGCGCTGAAACTTACACACCCTATAATCATCTTTATAACTGGATAAATTTCACTTATGGTAAAGACTGGAAAGTTGGATTTTAAGGCGGATATTTGAAAAATATGGGTACTTCTGAAAACGCAGCAGGGCCTTTTTACGGCATGACAAATGCAAACGAAATCGATATGATTTACAAGATTTCGCCGCAGTTGATGTACAACTTCAAAAACTTTATGTTTGCCTGGGAAGTAAGCTGGACAACTGCAGCTTATGGCGAAGTTGACAAGGCCAATAAATCGAAGGTGATAAATACAGAAAATATAACCGCTTTCAGAAATATGCTTTCAATTGCCTATAAATTCTGATATCCGTTTATTTTTGAAGACGTAAAACATAAAACTAAAAAAATGGCATTCGAAATATCTGTTTTTTTAAAAAACAAAATCACCCATTTTGAAGAAATCACAAGGACACTGAAAAAAGGTGAAATCAACATTCGTTCGCTGATGCTCAGTAACATCAATCACGGCTGGGGTATGCTCAACCTGCTGGTCGACCAGCCCGAAAAAGCGTATGAATTGCTTACAGGCGCCGGAAACTCGGTGGTGATGCGCGAAGTGATTGCGCTTGAAATGAAAGATGAAGCAGGTGGTTTGGATGAATTGCTCATTCACCTGTCGCGTGCCGGAATACACATCGACAGCGCCTACAGCCGTTTGGTGGGCGATAAGAAAACCGCTGTTTTACTCATCGAAGTGCCCGATGTAATTGAAGCACAATTGCAACTCAAAAAGAACAACATCGGAATATTACCCGATGATGTTGTTTATGGGAAGTGAGGAAAATGCATGAAGGCATGAATGAGTAATTGCGTGAATGGGTAAATGCGTAATTGTGGAAAAAGTGGAAAACCGGGATTGAAGGGTGGAAAATCCTGTAAGGATCGGATTTGAATGACCCCGGGTTTCAACCCAGGGGAAATAACGCTACATTATACCCTGCCCGCAGTTTGAAAAGCAAACGCTGAAATCGCCGCCCGATTACATTGGTGGATGATTTATGAAATGACACTAAGAAAACTTTGAACATTAAACTTTAAACAATGAACTTCCATGATTTGGAACGAAAAAATTGAGTGCGCTTCACGGTCTGAAATGGAGGCTATCCAGTCGGAACGGCTGATACAGACAGTAAAAAGAGTTTATCACAACAACGAAGGCTACCGGAAAAAAATGCAGGAAAAAGGGCTGGTCCCGGGCGATATAAAAAGCGTGGCCGACCTTTCGAAACTGCCGTTTACCACAAAATCTGACCTGCGCGACGGTTACCCGTTTGGCATGTTCACGGTGCCGATGAGCGAAATTGTGCGTGTACACGCCAGTTCCGGAACCACCGGAAAACCAACCGTGGTGGGCTATACACGTAACGACCTGCAAATGTGGGCCGAAGTGGTGACTCGCTCGCTCTGCATGGCTGGAGTTCATCAAAACGACATTGTTCAGGTGGCATATGGTTACGGACTTTTTACCGGCGGCCTCGGGTTGCATTATGGGACCGAAAACCTTGGCGCCACTGTGATTCCGATTTCGGGCGGAAACACCGACAAACAGATTCTGTTGATGCAGGATTTCGGCACAACAGTGATCGCCTGCACGCCCTCTTACGCCCTGTTTTTGGCCGAAACCATGAAAGAAATGAATATTGCTCCCGATTCGCTGAAACTGCGCGTGGGCATTTTTGGAGCCGAACCATGGAGCGAAAACATGCGCCGCGAAATTGAAGACAAACTAAAAATAAAAGCCATCGATATTTACGGGCTGAGCGAAGTAATCGGGCCCGGTGTTTCGTGCGAATGTGACCACCAATGCGGAATGCATGTGATGGAAGACCATTTTATCCCTGAAATTATTCATCCCGAAACACTCGAACCCCTGCCACCCGGAGAAAAAGGCGAACTTGTTTTCTCGACGGTAACAAAAGAAGGAATGCCCATTCTCCGTTATCGCACACGGGATTTAACACGGCTGATTTACGACCAATGCGAATGCGGCAGAACGCTGGTAAGAATGGAAAAATGCATGGGCCGTTCCGACGATATGCTCATTATCCGCGGGGTGAATGTTTTCCCTTCGCAAATCGAAAGTGTGCTGCTCGAAATGAGCGAGACAGAACCTCATTACCTGTTAATTATTGAAAGGGAGGAAACACTTGACGTGGTTAATTTGTTAGTGGAGGTGCAGGAACAGTTTTTTTCTGACGAAATCAAACAGCTTGAATCGCTGCGGAAAAAACTGACCGATAAAATACAAAGTACGCTGGGCATTTCGGTGAGGGTGAAACTGGTAGAGCCCAAAACCATAGAACGCACGGCCGGCAAAGCAAAAAGAGTGATTGACAACCGCAAAATTTAACAACGATGATTGTAAAACAGGTTTCCGTATTTCTCGAAAATAAAACGGGCAGGCTTAATGAAGTGACCCAGTTGCTGGGCGACGCAGGTTTAAATTTGTCGGCATTTACGATTGCCGACACTTCTGATTTTGGCATTTTAAGGCTGATTGTTTCAGACCCCGACAAAGCAAAGGAGATTTTGAAAAAGAACAAATTTTCGGTTCAAACCACCGAGGTGATTCTGGTAAAATCGCCCAACCGCCCGGGCGGACTGGCAAAAATGCTGAACCTGCTGCAAAAAGAGGATGTATTTATTGAATATATGTATGCTTTTTCGAACAGCGAAGACACTGCCGTAATTGTGCTTCGCCCTACCGATTTGCAGAAATGCATGGATGTTTTCCAAAACCACCGTGGTGATTTCCTGGTGCAGGAAGGGCAATATTTGTTCTGATAATTTTATTCAGCAGGTGGCCTGAATTTTCACCTGCTGAATATTCTTTAAGTTTATCCTTATCCAACTGCGATTAGAAATATTCACCACTATTACTGGATTATTCAATCCCACAATCCCACATTAACTCAATCATTTCTTTCTGTGGTCCCTGAAATTGATGCCCATTCTTTCGAGCCGCAGATAATCGGTTTCGAGCCTTTTGGCGAAATCATCAAAGTTTTTCAGCTCTTTGGGTGTCCAGCCAACTTCGGCCTGTGCCTGTAAACGGGGCAGGAGCATGTATTCTGCTTTTTTTGTAGTGGCAACATATTCTGTCCACAGGTTGGTCTGAACACCGAGAATGTATTTTGCTTCTTCTTTTGTGAGTTCTTCCGGAATCGGTTCGTAACTGTAAACTTTGTCAACCGGCAGAAAACCACCGATTGCCAGTGGTTCGCTGTCTTTATTCTGCGACTGATAATAGTCGATGTACATGTGTGAATTCGGTGTCATCACCACGTCGTGTTTTTGTCGGGCCGCTTCAATCCCGCCTTTTTCGCCGCGCCAGCTCATCACGGTAGCCTGTGGTGCCAATCCACCTTCCAGAATTTCGTCCCAGCCAATCAGCCTGCGCCCTTTCGAAGCAAGGTATTTATCCATTCGGTGGATGAACCAGCTTTGCAATTCATGTTCATCTTTCAAACCATTATCATGAATTCTTTGCTGACAGGCAGCACATTGTTTCCAGGCATCTTTCGGGCATTCATCGCCGCCAACATGAATAAACTGCGAAGGGAAAATTGCCATAATTTCGTCGAGCACATTCTGTAAAAACTCAAAAGTTTCTTCTTTTCCGGCACAATATACATCTTTATGAACACCCCAGGTTCCTTTTACTTTGTAGGGGCCACCCGTGCAGCCCAGGTTGGGATAGGCAGCAAGCGCTGCCACAGAATGCCCCGGCATTTCAATTTCAGGTACAACGGTTATATATCTTTCTGCAGCATATCGCACAATTTCGCGGGCCTGGTCTTGTGTGTAAAAACCACCGTAACCAATTCCGTCCATTTCTGCATGATCGCGCTGGTGACCGACAATTGTTTCGTCTCGCCAGTGTGAGATTTCAGTAAGTAACGGGTATTTTTTTATTTCAATCCTCCAGCCCTGGTCTTCGGTGAGGTGCCAATGAAAAGTGTTGATTTTGTACATGGCCAGAATATCGATGTACTTTTTAATAAAGCTGACGGGGAAGAAATGCCTGCCCACATCGAGCATATTTCCGCGCCAGGCAAATCGAGGCTGGTCTTTAATTTCAACAACCGGAATTTCGGGTTTGCCGTTTGTGGCATCTACCGGCAAAAGTTGTTTCAGGGTTTGTATGCCGTAAAACAAACCGTTTGGCTGAGCAGCTGTAACCACAACCGATTTTTCGGTCACTTTCAGCAAATATCCCTCTTTGGGGAGATTGACATTTTTATCGATTTTAAGATGAATGCTCTTTTCTCCTTTTGAATTGTTCAGGCTAATATTGTAAACTTGTTTCAGATAATCATTGAAAAAGCTGCCAATTCTTGCCGTTTCATCATTCTGGGGTTCAATTTGCAAGGAACAATTGTTGTCGATTATAAAATGACCTTTTTCCTGTTTCATTTCCAAAGGTTTCGGAATAACGGAAACGTTTTGTGCAGAAATGCCTGACACAATTAATAAAATAACAGCCGGCAGATAAAATCGTTTTATCATTTTGTATAGTTTTGAAATTATTAGCGATGAGCGAAAATAACTACTTAATTTTAAAATCCTGTAAAACTAAACAGTATGAGTTTATCAAGAAGAAATTTTCTGACACGTTCGGCAGCCGGAGCAGCAACATTGGCGGCTATTCCATCCATTGTATCAGCTGTTGTCCCCGATTCGGGCGTTACAAAAGGGAAATATTCGATATTTAAAAAAGATGCCGTTGTTCTTTTTCAGGGCGATTCGATTACCGATGCAGGCAGAAATAAGGAAAAGGAATTACCCAATAATGCCGGTTCATTTGGTCAGGGATATGCGTTTCTGGCGGCGTCGGCTTTATTGAATGCGGTTCCTGAAAAAAATCTGACTATTTATAATCGCGGAATTAGTGGAAACAAAGTTTACCAGTTGGCCGAGCGCTGGCAAAAAGATTGTCTCGACCTGAAACCGGATGTACTCAGTATTTTGATTGGTGTTAATGATTACTGGCACAAGCGCAACGGAAAATACGATGGCACAGTTGAGATTTATGAAAATGATTATCGCAAACTGCTTCAATCAACCAAAGAAAAACTGCCGGATATAAAACTGGTGATTTGCGAACCTTTTTATGTAGTGGGGACTTCGGCTGTTGACGAAACCTGGGCCGAACCTATGAAACAATACCAGGCTGTGGCTAAAAAGATAGCCAAAGAATTTGGTGCACTTTGGGTTCCTTTTCAGGCAGTTTACGATGAAGCGGTAAAACATGCTTTGCCCACTTACTGGACCGGCGATGGTGTTCATCCTGCCATGCCCGGTGCCCAGCTGATGGCGGAAGCGTGGCTGCGGGTGGTGGAATGAACCAAATATAATTAACGAATGAAGATTAACGATTGCTGAAGTTCGAAGTTTTGAAAATTCTGAAATCAAAAATCGTTAATCATCATTCGTTGTTCAATTTGCCTTTAAAAATTCATCAGTCCCCATGATTTTTGCATAACTCCGAAGCGTAGCGAGGGTGGAGTAGTGTACCTGTTTGGCCGGTGTCAGTACATCGTCGAATTTCAAATCGCGGGTGGCACAGGCATCTTTTATCACGGTACAATCGTAGCCCAAATCGTGTCCGGCACGGGTGGCACCTTCGAGGCACATGTGGGTTTGCATGCCGCACAATACAAGCTTTTTAACGTGATTTTGTTTCAGATAGTCATCCAACCCGGTACCCAAAAATGAATTCACTACCTTTTTTGAAAAAACTTTTTCTGATTCAAGCGGAGCAACCAGTTTGTAAATCTCTCCACCAGGATTGTGTTCGTGCCTCACATGAATGACCAGTGCTTTTTTCTCGCGGAAGAAGTCAAGCAGTTGTTTGGCTTTTTCGGCTGCTTTTTCCGGTTCCGAAAGTTCCATATCACCGCCCGGAAAATAGAAATACTGCATGTCAATCAAAATCAGGGCCGTGGAATCGAGGGTTTGTGATTTTGCTTGCTTATTAACAAATGCAAAAAAGAGATATAATATAACACATAGACTAATTTTCATTTAATATACTATAAATCTTATCTAATTTATCTATAATTTCTTTGTCAATTTCATCAGTCTTCAAAAAGTCTATAAGTTCGTAATACCTTCCTTTTGAGAAATTGACAGGTAACGCTGCTTTTGTGAAAAACTCTTCAAATATCTGGGGTAAATAATCATCTGACATTTTGCAGTTATTCCACCATTCGTTATTCCTATTGTTTAGATTTGCAGGGGTGGTATTATTTTCAATGCATTTTAGCATTATGTCAACATAGTTCAAAAAAATGGTTGGTTCACCTAATGACCTTGCCCAACGTAAAAGTGTTTCAGGAAAAGCAAAATAGTTTTCCAGTTCTCTTTTCTTCCATTGGAGAATAATTAAATAAGCGTCATCCTGAAAATTCTTTTCTAATCTGTCAAATAATGCCAGTCCTTTTAACGAAGGAATAAGATTTCTTAAGCCATGAAAATTATTCTGTGCTGTTTTAGGTAAATTGTCAGCGGTGTAATAGATATTAGCCTTATTAATCAAATCCTTAACAGGATGATTTAATTTGATTGCAAATGCTGTTAACATTCTTAAATCGGTAGCACCTTCGAGGTAAATAACATGTTTTTTAGTTTTAGCAAGGAAGTATTTGTCCCAACCAATATCGGTTAAGAGTTTCTTAAATTGAGATATCTTTTGATAATCATTCAATGGTTGACAAATATTATCATAAAAAGCAACGACTGAATCGCCATCAGCAGCTTGATTTAATACTATCTCAGAATGACTTGCAATGATTAGCTGAGAGTTAAGTTTGTGGGCAATATTGTTAATGAGTTCATATGTTTCTCTTTGTCGCACAACTTCCAGATGAGCGTCAGGTTCATCTAATAATATTGTCTTTTCTTTGTAAGTGTATAAGTAAGCCAGGAGTAATAATGTCTGTTGAAAGCCCCTGCCCGAAGAAGACAAATCATAAATGTGACCATTTTCTTTGTAAGTCATTTCAATCGTACCTGTTTCAGGTATAAACACAGGCTTATTGATTTCCACTCCAAACTTAAGGTTGATTATAGTCGTCAATTCATTCCAAAAACTTAATGTTTCGGCACTACTTTCTTTTGAATCAGGATACAATAATTGAAAGCAAATGTTTCTTAATACATCAGCAGTTTTACCTTCTCCAATTCTAACATTTATTGAACCTTGTGTAAGCCTGTCTTCTATAGTTGTAATTCCTGACATAGGCTGAAGAAAGGCGATTTCTGTTTTGAAAGATTCATCATCAATATCGTAGAATGATTCTCCACTGCTATCCATCCTTAATGGTCTGCAATAAATAGATTCTGCATTAGCATAATCGAATTCCAAGGGAGCTTTCCACCGCCTTCCATTGTTTGTACCTTCAACAATTATTTCTATCCTAATATTAGAAGTTTTCTGTTTGCTTTTGTTTCTGCTTATTTCCCTGACAGCTTGATTAAACCATATTAAACGGGCAGAAGAGACTGGAATAGCCAACAAATCTCTTTTATTAATAACAACACCTATTCTTTTAGATTTTTTATTATTTGTCCTTTGTTGCTCAGAAATCTTTTTCATCCCAGTTTCCCAAAGAGTAAGGGCTTGCAGGAATGTTGATTTTCCTGAATTATTGGGACCAATTAGAACAACAGTTTTGTCAAGAATAAACTCAATTTGATTTAGTTTTTTGAAATTTCTGATCAGTACCTTTGTTATCATTATTGATAATGCAATTGTTTGACGCAAAGTAATAAATAAATCTGAATGGGCTAAATCAGACTTTAAAAAAAGGCGCCTCTCCCAAAATCTTGGGAGAGGCGCCTTTTTTAATATCCTTGATTTCTTAATTACCCAAGCATTGCTTTTACCTGGCTATAAACGTTTTTGCCGTTAAAGCCCAGTTTTTCATCCAGAACAGTATAAGGAGCCGAGAAACCGAAAGATTCCAGTCCCCAGATTTTTCCGTTTTCACCTACCAGGCCTTCCAGTGTTACCGGCAAACCGGCTGTCATCCCAAAACGTGGAACTCCAACCGGAAGTACTTCCTGCTGGTAGGCTTTTGGCTGATTTCTGAATAATCCTTCAGAAGGAACCGAAACAACCTGAACTTTCAAACCGTCGTTTTCGAGCAGTTTGGCGCCATCCACCAAAGTGGCCACTTCGGAGCCGCTGGCAACCAGCACCACGTCGGGTTTGCCTTCAGGTTTTACAACGATGTAAGCACCTTTTTCAGCTTGCAATGCCGATTCGTAGCGGTTTCCGCTCACCGGTAAGCTTGTGATATTTTGACGTGAAAGGATCAGGGCAGTGGGAGTGTGGGTATTTTCAAGCGCCATTTTCCAGGCAACTGTGGTTTCATCGGCATCCGCCGGGCGAATCACCAGCATACTGTTGTGCCCTTTATGGTTTTTCAATTTCTCCATCAGCCTGATCTGGGCTTCCTGTTCCACCGGCTGGTGTGTCGGGCCATCTTCCCCAACACGGAAAGCATCGTGAGTCCATACATATTTAACCGGCAATTCCATCAACGCAGCCAAACGGACGGCAGGTTTCATATAATCGCTGAAAACAAAGAAGGTTCCACAAACCGGAATCACACCACCGTGTAACGCCAGTCCGTTGGCTATACACGCCATTGTTAATTCACTTACACCAGCCTGCAGGAACGAACCACTGAAATCGCCTTTTGTAAAGGCTTTTGTTTTTTTCAGGAAGCCATCGGTTTTGTCTGAGTTCGAAAGGTCGGCAGATGAAACAATCATGTTTTCAACTTTTCCGGCAAATGCTGCAAGAACTGTGCTTGATGCAGCCCTTGTGGCAGAGTTGGCTTTTTGTTCCACTGCCTTGTAATCAAATTCAGGTGCTTCTTCCGAGAAGAATTTTTTCAGTTTGGCAGCCAGTTCAGGGTTGGCAGCTTCCCATTTTTTCTGTTCATCTTTCTTTGCAGCTGCGGCTTTTACCAGTTCTGCCCTGCGTTTTTCGTACAAAGCCTGCACATCGTCAAAAATCACAAACGGATTTTCCGGATTTCCACCGAGGTTTTCAATTGATTTTTCAAATGAAGCCCCTGCTTCTCCCAGCGGCATCCCGTGTGTGGCGGTTTTGCGTTCGTAACTCGAACCATCGGGTGCTACTGCACCTTTACCCATGATTGTTTTACCAATGATGAGCGTTGGTTTTTCGGTTTCAGCATTGGCTTTTTTCAATGCCGCCCTGATCTGGTCAGGATTATTACCATCGATTGTGATAACGCTCCAGCCCCACGCTTCGTATTTTTTTGCTGTGTCTTCAGCCGTAACTTCATTGGTGGTAGTCGAGAGCTGAATGTCGTTTGAATCGTAAAACATGATGAGGTTGCTCAACCCGAGATAACCTGCAATACGGCCTGCTCCCTGTGAAATTTCTTCCTGAACACCACCATCGGAAATGAAAGCGTAGGTTTTATGGCTCATCCATTCGCCAAAACGTTGTACCAGAAATCTTTCTGCAATGGCAGCACCCACCGCCATTGTATGACCCTGACCGAGCGGACCGGAAGTGTTTTCAACACCCCGGAGCACATCCACTTCGGGGTGACCGGGTGTAATGCTTCCCCACTGACGGAAATTTTTCAAATCTTCGAGCGAATAAAACCCGGCCAGCGAAAGCACGGCATACAACATGGGCGACATGTGTCCCGGGTCGAGGAAAAACCTGTCGCGGTTGATCCACTTCATGTCAGAAGGATCGTAATTCAGAAATTCAGAATAAAGTATGTTTACAAAATCAGCACCGCCCATCGCACCGCCCGGGTGACCTGATTTTGCTTTTTCAACCATTGAAGCTGCCAGAATACGGATATTATCGGCAGCCTTTGTTTCGATATTCTTTGTCATTAATTCAGTTATTTTGGATATAAATTTGTGGTTTTTTATTCAGCCTGAATAATTCGTACCATAAAAATTCCCTCGATAGCGAGTAGTTTTTCCCTGATCGATTCGTCAATCACTTTTTTGTCAACGTCGATGATGTTGTAGGCAATGTTATCACGTTTTTTATTCAGCATCTGGTCGATATTAATTCCATCGGCTGCAAGTACAGCAGAAATCTGGCTCACCATATTCGGAATATTCTGGTTGGCCACCAGTATCCGGGCTTCGTTATGCATTTCCATTTGGGCTTCAGGGAAGTTTACAGAATTGATTATGTTTCCACATTCAAGGTATTCTTTCACCTGGTTAACCGCCATGATGGCACAGTTGGTTTCTGATTCAACGGTTGATGCACCCAGATGTGGAATGTTGATTACTTTGTCCATTTTCAGGGTGGTTTCATCCGGGAAATCGGTGACATAGCGGGCCACTTTTCCTTCAGCGATGGCTTCGGCCAGGTCGGCATTATTTACAAGTCCGCCACGGGCAAAATTCAGGATTTTAACGCCATTCTTCATCATTTTGAATTTCTCTTTGTTGAGATATCCTTTTGTTTCGGGTGTTTGTGGTATATTAATGGTTACATAATCGGCTTGCGAAAGTAAAGGCTGAATACCTTCCACCCAGTTTACTTCGCGACTGAGTTTGAGAGCCTGTTTTACCGACATGTAGGGGTCGTAACCCACTACTTTCATACCGAGTGCTGTTGCAGCATTGGCAACCAATACACCAATTGCACCAAGCCCGATAACAGCCAGGGTTTTTCCCTGAATTTCACAACCGGCAAAATTGTTTTTCCCTTTTTCAACAAGTGCAGAAACCTGATCTCCATGTACAGCCAGGGTTTTTGCCCACTCAACTCCGCCAACAATATCGCGCGATGCCAATAGTAAACCGGCCAGTACAAGTTCTTTTACACCATTAGCATTTGCCCCGGGTGTGTTAAATACCACGATGCCTTTTTCAGTGCATTTGTCAATCGGGATGTTATTTACCCCGGCACCGGCACGGGCCACTGCTTTTAATGATGCAGGAAGTTCCATTCCATGCATTTCAAAACTCCGCAGAACAATGGCATCTGGGTTTGGCAACTCGCTGGCAATTTCGTATTTGCTTAACGGAAAGAGACTTAATCCCTCTGTGTCGATTTTATTTAACGTTTGAATCTTGAACATTTGGTTTACTTTTTAAAAGGTAGATTTGTTTGTAACTGTTGTCCGCAAAGATGAAGATTTTATCGAAAAACATGATCAATATCAGACATTAAATTCGGTTTTAAAAACTGAAATTAACATAGAAAGTAATACGTTATTGAATTTTCAGTTTTTACAAAGCCGGAATTGGTTATTATAAAAAAAAGAAAAGTCAGCCTCCTTCTGAGACTGACTTAATAACCTTCAACTACTAACCGATTTTATAACCCAAAAATTATGAAGTAGTAGCTTTTAACTACTTACCATGAATAATCTGGCACAAAGAAAAACGAATGTTTTCAGGTGTAATGTAATTTAAGTCACATAAGTGGAGAAAAATCAATAAAATTCCGCGATAATTTTATCTTTTTGTCATTTTCGAGCCTTTTCAGTAACCTTGAAATTACTTCTCTTGAAGTATTCAGTTTTAGTGCCAGCTCCTGATGTGTTTCGTTTAAAGTTGTTTGCCCTGTTTTTTTAAACCGGTCGGTAAAATAGCGGACAAGTCGTTCATCGAGATTTAAAAATGCCACTGAATCAATGGTTTCAATTAATTCGCGAAAACGGTTCTGGAACGTTAGCATCACAAAATTTTTCCACGTAGGGTATTTGCACAACCAGTTATCAAGTAAATGCACCGGTAATAAAATTACGTGTGTTTCTTCTTCAGCCACCGCATTAACTGTACTTTTCAGATTTGTCATGCAGCAGGTCAACGACATGGCGCATACTTCATCTTTTTTCAGGAAATAAAGGAGCAGTTCGTTGCCCTCGTTGTTGTTTCTTGTTACTTTAATTAAACCGTTCAAAACCAACGGGAAACTTGAAATAAACTGCCCCTCGCGAATTAGTACCTCATTGGGCTGAAATATTTTATAGGTACCGTTTAAAACGATTTCTTCCTGCAGTGGCTTTTCAAGAAAGTAATATTGTTTGTAGAAATCCTGCATTCAATTGATGATGAACACAACTGTGAAATTTTATGATTATCCGGATTTTTGGTAACTATTCCTGCATTTTTTCCCCGCTAATCGGAGCCTCGCCCTGGTAAGAGGAACCCATTCCTGAAAATTTATTCCCCTCTACTTTAACATCCACCTTGTAGTGATCAGCTTCAGTTTTCATTTCGATTACCAGTTTGTTCCCCTCTTTAAACTCAATTTTTGTAAACGGAATTGTATAATTTTCAACCGTGGCATCACCGGTGAGTTTTCCGTCAACTTCTGTAATTCTTAGTATCCCGGTCATATCACCCTGCCCGCCGGTATCCACAACGTATTTCCATTTGCCAATAATGGGTTTAAAATCAGGCTGGGCAAATAATGGGTACGATAGTACTAATGCCAAAATAAGAATGAGTAATTTTTTCATAGGCCGAAGTTTTTTATTGGTTAATAATTTTTGGTTTTAAAAATAAACAAATATCATCATGTAAAAACTTCAGCAGGAAAAACAGGATAATAAAAATCCTGTTTTAATCGAACATATCTTTCATTTTCTGAAAGAAAGATTTCTCTTCTGCTGACGGGCCATCTAAAAATCCCGGAGAGCTCATCAGTCTTTCCAGTATTTTGCGTTCTTCGCTATTTAATTTTTTCGGGATCCAGACATGGATCCGAACCAATAAATCGCCTCTTCCATATCCATTGACATCAGGAATACCTTTTCCTCGTAAACGAAGAATTTTTTCGGGTTGTGTTCCGGCATCAATCTTAACCTTCACTTTACCATCGGCTGTTGGTATTTCAGCGGTTGTTCCCAACGTAATTTCGGGAAACGAAAGAAACAGGTTGTAAATAAGATTGTTGCCGTCGCGCTGCAGGTCGGGGTGTGGTTCTTCCGCGATAACCACAAGCAGGTCTCCGTTGATACCACCACGGCGGCCGGCATTTCCACGGCCTGAAACGTTGAGTTGCATTCCTTCGCCCACGCCTGCCGGGATGCGGATGCTGATCACTTCTTCGTCGCGTACAATTCCTTCGCCCGCGCAGTGTGAACATTTATCGGTAATAATTTTGCCTTCTCCCTGACAAGTGGGGCAGGTTGAAGAAGTTTGCATCTGGCCTAACAAAGTATTGGTTACCCGTGTAACATGTCCCGATCCGCGGCAGGTGTTACAGGTTGTGTACGATGAGCCGCTTTTGGCGCCGGTTCCGTTACAATGGTCGCAGGCAACATATTTTTTGACTTTGATTTTCTTTTCGACCCCTTCGATAACTTCTTTCAGGGTGAGACTGACTTTTACCCTGAGATCAGATCCACGGCTGACCCGGCGTCCACCGCCCCGCGAACTGCTACCGAATCCTCCGAATCCTCCAAAATGGCCACCAAAAATATCACCAAACGAAGCGAAAATATCTTCAATATCATGAAATCCGCCACCGCTGAATCCGCCACCAGCAGCGCCGCCAACACCTGCATGGCCAAACTGGTCGTACCGCTGTTTCTTTTCCGGGTTGCTTAAAACTTCGTAAGCTTCGGCAGCTTCCTTGAATTTTTCCTCCGCTTCCTTGTTGTTCGGATTTTTGTCGGGGTGATATTGTAAGGCCTTTTTCCGGTAGGCTTTTTTTATTTCCTCCGGCGTGGCGTTTTTACTCACCTCCAGTACTTCGTAATAATCTCTTTTTGCCATTCTGTTCAGCCTGTTTATTCTCCAATCACCACTTTGGCGAACCGGATTACTTTATCATTTAAAACATAACCTTTTTCAACCACAGCCACTACTTTTCCTTTCAATTCTTCTGAAGGTGCCGGAATTTTGGTGATTGCCTCGTGCAAATCGACATTAAATTCCTGGTTGACAGCTTCAATTTCCTTTACATTGTTTTGTTTCAGAAATTCGTTGAACTTGTTGTAAATAAGCTGTGTTCCCTGTTTTCCTGCATCGGTTTCCGGAACTTCTTTCAATGAATTGAGTGCTCTTTCAAAGTCATCAATCACCGGCAGAATATTCATCAAAACCGCTTCACCGCCTGATTTGATAAGTTCAGCCTTTTCTTTTATCGTACGTTTGCGGAAATTATCGAATTCAGCCTGCAATCTCAGGTGTTTATCGGTTAATTCTGCAAGTTTGGCATTCAGTTCCTCAATTGCTTCGTCCTTTGCATCTTTCTTCGGATGACTTTTTTTATGAGATTTGGTTTCTTCGTGCACTTCTTCCTTTTCAGTTTGAATTGTTTCGTTATTCACGGAAGTTTCCTGTGGCTGCACATTTTGTTCTTCCTTATTTACCTGTTTTTCCTTATTTTGTTTTTTCGATGTCATTCCAAACATTTTTTAGTGTTAATTAATTACTGGTTAATAGATGACGGCTGACTTATACAAAAATATTGCCATATGGCCTGAAAAGACAAATTGACATTCATTGCCGTTGAATGAATGTCAATTTGTGCAGAATCTGACAGGAACCAGTTCTATTTTTTCAGGTATTTTTCAAGAGCAGCTTCCAATGCAGGCCCCCTGAGGTTTACCTCCAGAATCACCCCGTTTCCATCGAGCAGATAGTTGGCCGGGATACTGCGGACACCATAAATGGCCGCATGTTTTGAATTCCAGCCTTGCAGGTCGCTGATATGATAAGGCCATGCGAGTTTATCCTGTTCAATTGCCTGTTTCCATGCCTCCGCAGTTTTATCGAGTGATGCTCCAAACACAGTAAATCCTTTGGCATTGATAAATTTTGAGTCTTTGTATTTGTTGTAAGCTTTTACAACATTCGGATTTTCACGGCGGCAGGGGCCACACCAGGCTGCCCAGAAATCGAGTAAAACCAGTTGGCCTTTTGTGTCAGACAATTTAATTGTTTTACCGTCTGGTGATGTCCCGGTGAGTTCTGGAGCTTTATTGCCAATATTGGTCCCGATTGTTTGCGCCATCGCAAAAACAACTGTTACCAGCGCCAGTAAAATTGTTAAACCTGTTCTTTTCATATTCGTCTTACGATTAATTTTTACTTTTTGATATTCTTATAACGTCTGTTTTTATGGAAAGTTTATATCCACTCATGAGCCTCGCGTAATTTTTGCCCCTAAATTATTCAGCCTCGAATCGATATTTTCGTATCCCCGGTCGATTTGCTCTATGTTTTCGATCACACTTTTTCCCTTGGCCGACATGGCTGCAATCAGCAACGCAATACCCGCCCTGATATCAGGCGAACTCATTTTTGTGCCGCGCAGGCTGTGTGCCCGGTTCAACCCGATGACCGTTGCCCTGTGCGGGTCGCAAAGAATTATCTGGGCACCCATGTCAATTAGTTTATCAACAAAGAAAAGCCTGCTTTCAAACATTTTCTGGTGAATCAGTACACTTCCTTTAGCCTGTGTGGCCACTACCAGGAATACGCTCAAAAGGTCGGGGGTTAATCCCGGCCAGGGTGCATCGGCAATGGTCATGATCGACCCGTCAATATAATTTTCAATTTCGTAATGCTTGTTTCCGCTGATCATCAGGTCATCGTTTTTATGTTCCATCCTGATTCCAAGCTGGCGAAATGACGATGGAATGATTCCCAGATGCTCGACACCTGCATTTTTGATGGTAATGTCTGAATCTGTCATGGCTGCGAGGCCAATAAAACTGCCTACTTCAATCATATCGGGCAGAATCGAGTGTGAGCATCCTTTCAGCGAGGTAACTCCTTCAACGGTAAGCAGGTTTGACCCGATTCCGGAGATTTTTGCACCCATTGAAACCAGCATTTTACTGAGCTGCTGCAAATAGGGTTCACAGGCGGCATTGTAAATGGTGGTGGTTCCTTCGGCAAGTACTGCCGCCATCAGAATATTGGCCGTGCCGGTAACCGATGCTTCGTCGAGTAACATATAGGTACCTTTCAGTTTCGACGCGGTAACCGAATACCAGTGTTTTTCGTTGTCGAATGTAAAGCTGGCCCCTAATTTTTGTAACCCGATAAAATGTGTATCAACCCTTCTGCGGCCAATTTTGTCACCTCCTGGTTGCGGTATCAATCCTTTTCCAAATCGGGCCAGCAGCGGACCAACTATCATGATAGATCCGCGAAGACTCGCTGCTTTTTTTGCATACTCCTCGGTTTTCATAAAATCGAGGTTAACATTTGCCGCATTAAAGCGAAAAATACCTTTTTGAATCCTTACCACATCAACACCCAGATTGCCCAGAATTTCAATCAGTTTTAAAACGTCGCTGATTTCCGGAACATTACTGATAAGCACATCGTGGCTGGTGAGGAGCGTGGCGCAAATTACCTGCAACGCTTCGTTTTTTGCTCCCTGGGGCACGAGTTCTCCCTTTAGTTTACAACCGCCTTCAATGGTGAACGTTGCCATATTTCCGGGTTATTTCTTTTTGTGTTGTTGCTGTTGTTTTTTCTTTTTATTGGGTTTGCCAACAATCGACTTTGTATCGGTAAGCTGTATTGTGTCAGCACCAATATTTACTTCTCCCTTCGAAAGCTCCCGCAAATCTTTGAAGATTTTTTCGTCTTCCACGGCATCCTTATTCCAGGCGAGGTACGATTTTTTCATTTGGTTGGCAATTTGTTCAATCAGAATGTCACGTTCTTCGCCTTCCATTTCTGCAATTTTGCCTATCATCAGTTCGATTGTGTAGCCATAATGCCTGTATTTGATATTGTTAACAGGGTAGGGAACCCGTTTGGGTTTCCCGGTCAGAATATCGGGGGTTGGCGGGTTGTAAGGATAATCAATATCGAGTTTAAAATCCGACATGATGGCAAGGTGGTCCCAAAGTTTGTGTTTAAATTCGGCTACATCGCGGAGGTAAGGATAAAGATTTCCCATTACATCAATCACCACCTGGGCAGACTTATTCCGTTTGTCACGGTCTTCAATGGTGAACAGATAATCCACCATATTCTGAATATTTCTGCCGTACTCGGGGAGCGGGAGCTTTTTACGTTGTGTATTATAATCCATTTTGCAATTTGTTTTCTATATATTTTACTTTGTCAGGAATAAAGAGTTTCAGGCGGGTTACACACGATGCAAAACTAATTAATTCCGCACAATACGCAATTTTATTTTAGCTGTCAGGCAATAATCTTCAGTTTGGCAAATTTCAGCAAGAGTTGTTTTTGCCCATGAGCCGGGAAAAAAACGGTGGCTTTGGCATCCGGCATTTTTCCTTCAATACTGATTACTTTTCCTTCGCCGAAACGCTGGTGCAAAACGGTCATTCCCTGCAGAATTTTTTCAGGAGCATCGGCTTCGAAACTGCTGTTTTGCTGATTTTCAGGAACAGACTTTCTTAAAAACTGGTTAGTCTGGTTGGGGATAAGCGACTTTTTAACGGGCCGGTTAAAATGAAACGAAGTTTCATCCGGATCCCTGTCTTTTTGCAGTTTTGATTTGAATGAAGAACCCGGAACCAAAATATATTTTTCATCGATTTCAGAAAGGAAACGGCTGGGGTTGCAGAAATCGAGGTTCCCATAGCGATATCGCTGGCTTGCATAGGAGAGCCAGGCATTTTCCTTGGCCCGTGTGAGTGCCACATAAAATAACCGTCGCTCTTCTTCCAGCGAATCATCGGTTTGTTTCTGGTCCTGGCGTAACGAGGGAAACAGGTTTTCTTCCAGCCCCACCACAAAAACATTTTTAAACTCAAGACCTTTTGCCGAGTGAATGGTCATCAAGGTTACTTTATCGCGGTCTTCCTCTTTGTCGCTGTCCTGGTCGGTGAGTAAAGCCACATCTGCCAGGTAGTTTTCCAGTTTTCCGGGTTCTCCGGTTTCGAGTGCATTCAAACTGAATTCCTGGATGGCGTTGAGCAACTCCTGCGTATTTTCGTATCGGCTGACACCCTCGGGCGATTTGTCGTTGTAAAATTCTTTCAGCAAACCGGTTTCGTTGGCGATCATTTTTGCCGCCGAAAACGCGTCGTTTTCCTGTGCTGCTTTTTGAAACCTCAGGATAAGGTTATAAAACGAAAGCAGCTTGGTAATTGTACCTTTATTCAATGTTGGAACATTCTTTACTTCTAATTGGCTGATAATGCTCCAAACCGAGGTTTCGGCAGAAATGGCCGCGGTTTCCAGTTTCTCGAGTGTTGTGTCGCCAATTCCGCGTGCCGGAAAATTGATGATTCTTTTCAGTGCTTCATTGTCAGCCGGATTGGTTGTCAGTCTGAAATAAGCAAGCAGGTCTTTGATTTCTTTGCGCTGGTAAAAACTCAGGCCGCCATAAATTTTGTAGGGTATATTCCGTTTCCGCAGCGCTTCCTCAAAAATTCGCGATTGCGCATTGGTACGGTAAAGAATGGCATAGTCGGCGTTTTTGTAATGGTCGCGCAGTTGTGTTTCGGCAATTTCCTGCACCACCAGAAATCCTTCTTCGTTGTCGGTGAGTGCCGAAAGAACTTTGATGGGTTTTCCCTCTTCCTTTTCTGAAAATACGTTTTTCGGTATCTGGCGCTTATTTTTGGCAATGATGCTGTTGGCAGCGTTGACTATGGTTTGCGACGAGCGGTAATTTTGTTCCAGCTTGAAAATTTTGTGGTCGGGATAATCGGATTTAAAATTCAGGATATTTTCAATTCTTGCCCCGCGGAAAGAATAAATACTTTGGGCATCGTCGCCCACCACGCAAATATTGTGATTTTTCGATGCCAGTTTTTTGATAATCAGGTACTGTGCATAGTTGGTGTCCTGGTACTCATCAACCAGGATATAATCAAACCGGTCGAGGTATTTATTCAGGACCTCCGGGTAATCGCGGAACAAAATGTTGGTTTTCAGGAGCAAATCATCAAAATCCATCGCCCCTGAAAGAAACAATCTTTTGGCGTATTCTTTATAAATTTCGGCGATGGCACTCATTCTCATATTTTTATCTGCCAGCCTTATTTCGGGTGTGTTGGCATAAACCACCGGTGTCAACAGGTTATTTTTTGCCATCGAAATCCTTCCTGCCACCACGTTGGGTTTGTAGGTTTTATCATCCAGTCCCAAATCCTTGATGATGGAACGGATGAGGCTGCGGCTGTCGTCGCTGTCGTAAATTGTAAAGTTGGATGGGTAGCCCAGTATTTCGTGTTCGGTTCTGAGAATGCGTGAAAAAATGCTGTGAAAAGTTCCCATCCACAGAAAACGTGCGGTGTTTTCGCCTACCACCGCCGAAATACGTTCTTTCATTTCGCGGGCAGCTTTGTTGGTAAAAGTGAGCGCCAGAATAGTTGACGGGCGAACTCCCAGTTTTAAAAGATGTGCAATTCGATAAGTCAGAACCCGGGTTTTGCCCGAGCCTGCTCCCGCAATAATCAGCGATGGGCCTTCTGTTCTTACAACCGCCTCGTATTGCGATGGATTTAATTCACTTAAATAATTTGCCGGCACTGCCTGAGTTTTTATTCTGCACAAAAGTAAAAGATGTTCCGGGCAATTTTTTCGCTGTTCGAAATGTTTTATTAACAAGTTGTCAGATGATGCGGTTTTACAGGTAGTTTTTTACACGCCGGCAAACAATTTAATAAAAATTATACGTTAATATTGCAGCACAAATGGTTGAAGAAATGAATTATAAAGCCTTTCCAGAATATTTGATTTTATTGCTCATTATTTTTTTATCGGTTGATTTGAAAGCGCAGATCACCGCACCAGGCGCTTCGGGTTCCGACAAAACCCAATATCCTGTTTTCACCGAAACCGACAGTATTTATATTTTTTGTACGCAGGAATCCGGAATTTCAATGGGTTCGCTGAAGGCAACAACCACTTTTTCTGAAACGAAAACATTCCTTTGGGAAAAATACAACCCGTCATCTTCTGCATTTGAGTTTTATTTTTCCGAAAGCACAAGTTCATCCAATTCCGAAATCAACAATCTCAGCGACGGTTGCTACAGGGTAACTATTACACAGGGCGGAAATACGCAAATTTACCGTGCCTGGGTTTTGAATAACTGGTACACAGCTACTGCCGCTATTGAAAATTCGACCTGCGATGGTTTCAGGCTTGTTTCGGACCATGAAACCGGCGAATTAAAATATTATGATCTGGCAACCAATGCAGAAATTTTGCTGAATAAACAGGTGAAAGTTCAATGGATCAGCGGAAATGATATTGTGGCCACTATTGCCGGCTTTAATGTAACCAACCCTCCTGCAAAAAATACTGATTATACTTTCAGGGTCTATGACCAATACGGATGCCAGGGAACTGCGATGGTCAATTATGAGTCGATTGTTACCAAAGCTTCCTTCACGATTGACAATGCAGAAGGTGAAGCCCCGCTTACGGTTTCTTTCAGGAATACTTCTGAAAACGGGACTGCCGGTGCCTATGAATGGTTCTTTTTCCGCGACCTGGATGAAATAAAGAAAGAGTCAGGAGGTTCGTCAGCTCCGGTTGACAGTATCATGATTGTAGCTTATGACGACAGCCCGGTTTATACTTACGAAGCCTCGGGAACTTACATGGTAAAACTCGTTTCCAAGAAAATATCCTCCGGAATAACCTGTGTTGATACTTTTTATCTCGAAGATTATATCAAAGCTGACACTTCGTTTATATCGGTACCGAATG
The DNA here is from genome assembly GCA_029265875.1 of Prolixibacteraceae bacterium. Classification (GTDB taxonomy): domain Bacteria; phylum Bacteroidota; class Bacteroidia; order Bacteroidales; family Prolixibacteraceae; genus Draconibacterium. Next base: position 7,475 of record JAJUGS010000013.1, on the reverse strand, counting down.
TGTTCACACCAAACGGAGATGGAACCAACGATTTGTTTGTGGTGAAATTCTGGTCGATGCAAAGTGTCAGAATCGACATTTTTAACCGCTGGGGAAAACGAATACATTATTGGGAAAGTGGCGATGTAAGAGGATTTGAACAAACCTGGGCACAAACCGTATGGGATGGTCGCGGTATGGGAGGGCGAATGGCAAGTCCGGGAGTTTATTTTTACAGTGTAACCGGTATTGGCCGTGATGGTGAAAAGCGCCACAAGGATGGATTTTTTCACCTGTTCAGGGGTAAAGACTGAATCATTCAGGCTTCAATAGTTGGAACGACGATTTCCATCTGAGATTTTGTCAGGGTTTATTGTTGAAAGTGGGAAATATTTCAGGCTGATATTTTTAACTACCTGTTAAGTACTTTTCAATATCTTATGCCGGCAAAGAAATAATACTTTTCAGTCATTTTTTTTAAGAACTGCCTGTTTGTCAATATATAATAGGATTTATTAAATAATCTGAACTTCCCCTGTATCGTTAATCAAATCAAAGTCGTTGCCAAACTGAGCCAGGAATTCAACACTAAATGCCCTGTATGTATAACTAATGGGTAATAAAACCACGGCATTTATAAATGGTATCATCAGAAGAATTAACCCGATACAGCAGGTGGCAAGTGCTGCAACCAGAACCAGTATCACAACGGCAACTGTCAAAATGAATACGAACAGGCCGTAAACAATAAAAGCTCCCGGATTTGAAAGTGTAAGCGATAAAAACTTTGACCAGGCTTTTGTAGTACTGATCCTGTATTTGAACATGATCGGAACGATGAAATCATTCAGAAAAAGCGAAATATATCCGAAAACTATCAGCAAGGCAATAATAGTAACCACAAAACCAATAATAAAACTGACTTTTGATACCTCGGGCAGCACACCATTGTGAATGTTTTTTGCCACTCCAAAACCGTAAACAGCCAACAATACAAAAATCAACAGTACAATCCATCCATAAATAAACTGCCACCAGAACAAGGAATTTCCTTCTTTTCGGTATTCATTCCAGGGTCTAACAATTTCTTCTTCATTTTTAACCACATTTTGAAGAAACATAAACTTCCCTCTTGAACTTACCCAGGTTATAATTAAAGCAATTACAACGAGGAAAAGCAAAGCGGCGATTATGAGTGCGAACCAAAATGGGTGTTCAACCAGCCAATCCTGGGCGAGAGAGGGGAAGTTGTAAAATTCATTCCAGTCAAAATGCTGCACTTTATTCCCAATATTGCTGTTTCCGCCTCCGCCGCTGCCTCCGCCACAATCGGCCAATCCGGCCAAAAATGCGGTAAACCCTACGTTTATCCATTTCGAAAGAAGAAAAGGTTGAAAAAGTGATTTTTTCATTCGGTTGAAGCCTTTTACGAGTGGCTCGCTGTAGCTGATATTCATGGACGTTTATTTTAGGTTGATGCAATTTACAAAATTGTTGAACAATCTTTTCAGGAATAATGAACAATAAATAAAAAAAAGAACCCCGGCTCAGTTGAACCAGGGTCTTTCATTGGTTTATAGTGAAATGGATTAGAAAATGTTCTATTCTTCGTCTGCCTCCTCAGCATATGCTTTGAGCAGTTCTTCCTGTACATCTGATGGTACTTTTTCGTATTCACTGAATTCCATGCTGAACAAACCGCGTCCGCCGGTGATTGAACTCAGCGAAGTCGTGTATTTGTACATTTCCTTCAGCGGTACTTTTGCAGTAATTTTTTCAAGGTTTTTTTCAGAACCCATGCCCATAATCATGGCGCGGCGTCCCTGCAGGTCACTCATGGTATCACCCATTCTGTCAGAAGGAACCCAAACATTTAAATTGTAAATGGGCTCAAGAATTTTTGGACCGGCATTTTTGAATGCTTTGCTGAAAGCATTTCTGCCAGCCAGCCTGAAAGAAATTTCGTTTGAATCCACAGGGTGCATTTTGCCGTCGTACACGTAAACCATTATATCGCGGGCATAGGAACCCGTCAACGGACCTTCTTCCATTTTTTCCATAATTCCTTTCAGAATTGCCGGCATAAACCGGGCATCAATTGAACCACCAACAATGCAGTTGTTATAAATGAGCTTACCACCCCAGGGTAAATTGTGTTCCTGTGTATCGCGCACCGAGATTTTTTGTTCTTTGTCTCCAAATTTGAACATCGATTTAGGAGTAGCTCCTTCTTCGTATGGTTCGATAATCAGGTGTACTTCGCCAAACTGTCCGGCACCACCTGATTGCTTTTTATGCCTGTAATCGGCCTGAGCTGGTTTTGTGATGGTTTCGCGATAAGGGATTTTGGGTTGATAAATTTCTACGTCAATTTTGTGAATGTTGTCGAAATACCATTTTAAAATATTGAGGTGGTATTCGCCTTGTCCCTGAACGATCAATTGTTTCAGTTCTTTTGAATATTCTATAAGGAACGTTGGGTCTTCAAACCTGATTTTATTGAGTACTTCACCCACTTTTTCATCGTCCGATTCGTTTTTGGCTTTCATAGCCACCGAAATTCTCGGACCTGGGAAAATGATTGGTTCGTATTTAATGTCAGCTTCTTTTGTTCCAAGCGTTTGATTGTATTTTGTGTCCTTCAGTTTAACGGTACACCCGAGATCGCCTGCCACCAGTTCTTCCACTTTTTCGCGGTTTTTACCCACCGGTGCAAAAATCTGTGATAATCTTTCTTTATTGGCAGTCGTGCTGTTAATCAGGTCGAGGCCTTCAATAATTTTACCGGTCATTACCTTAAAATAGGTAATTTCACCAACGTGGGGTTCAACGGCAGTTTTGAAAACGAACAAACTGGGTTTTTCAGTTTCGCTCATTTTATATGATTTGCCTTCAACCGCTTTAATCCTGATATTTTCAGCAGGCGATGGTGCATTGTTGCCAATAAACTCAAGTAAGCGGCCAACGCCGATGTTCTTTTTGGCACAGGTGCAAACAACCGGGTACAGGCTGCGGCTCAGAATACCCAGGCGGATACCTTTGCGCATGTCCTCTTCTGAAAGTGAACCCTGCTCAAAGTAGAGTTCCATCAACGATTCTTCGTTTTCAGCGGCCATTTCCACGAGTTCGTTATGTAACTCAGTGGCTTTGTCCATTTCCGAAGCCGGAATATCGGTTACTTCAGGTTTCCCTCCATCTTTGCCGTATTTATACAATTTCATTTTCAATACGTCAACAATTGAGGAGAACCCTGGGCCGGCATCAACCGGGTACTGAATTACAGTTACTTTGTTTCCAAACAGGTTTTTGCACTGTTCCAGTGTCGATTCAAAATTGGAATTATCATGGTCGAGCTGGTTGAAAATTAAACCAACCGGAATATGAGCATTGTCAGCATGTCGTGATGCACTTTCGGTTCCGGCTTCAACACCGTTTGATGCGTTCACAACAATAAAATTCATGTCGGTAACATACAACGACGAAACAACTCCCCCACAAAGGTCGTCCATTCCGGGAGCATCGATGATATTGATTTTTTTGCCGTTTGATTCGGTGCACATCAGGGCTGAATACACCGAGTTTCCGTAGTCTTGTTCAATTTGAGTATAATCCGATACTGTGTTTTTGGCAGTTACTTCGCCGCGGCGATTGATGGTTCCACCCTCGAAAAGCAATGCTTCTGCAAGGGTGGTTTTCCCACTGCCAGCGTTTCCCGTGAGCGTAATGTTCCGAATCTGATCAGTTTTATAAACTTTCATATTATTGTTTTTTTGATTTGTTTTTAGTCTCCTCCGATTGTCAAATTTCGGATAAGGCCACCAAAAATAGTAATAATTTATTAACACGCAAGAACAACCACTTTTGTTGAAAATGTATAATGAAAAGGCAGGAAAATTAGAATTTTACAAGTTGGTGTTTATGAGTGGATTAATTTTTAATAAATCAATTCATATTTCTGTAAGTTGCTCTATTTTAAATGAATGAGTGTTTCGAAAATAATTTTTTAAACTTTAGTTTTTCAGCTTTATTATTAAAATATATGAATTGAGGGTTACATAATTGTTACATCTTATAAGGGGGGCATTTCAGGTGATATTATTTCTATTTTTGTCTGCCTGAAAACTATGTATGAAACAAAAATCTGCATTTTCTTTCTTAATTCTTATCATGTTTTTCCTTAGATTGGAAGCACAACAGAATTTTGTCATAAGCGGACACATTCGTGATGCTGCTTCAGGTGAAGATTTACCGGGTGCTTCGGTTTTGGTCCCCGATAAAGCAGGGCTTGGAACAGTTTCCAACAGCTATGGTTTTTATTCTCTTTCGCTGCCGGCCGGAAAGCACAAGGTTCGATTTCAGTACCTTGGGTTCGAATCAAAAGAGATGGATGTTGAATTAACAGGAAACCGGAAAATTGATATTGAGTTATCGGAGAAATCAGTCGAATTGGGAAATATTACAGTTACCGGTGAAAAAGCTGACCGGAATATTACTTCAGTTGACATGGGAAATGTAAAAATGGTTCCCAAAGAGATAGAAAAAATACCGGTGATTTTTGGCGAACAGGATATTATGAAAACCATGCAGCTGACGCCCGGAATCAAATCGGCAGGGGAGGGGAACTCAGGTTTTTATGTTCGTGGCGGTGGTATCGACCAGAACCTGATTTTATTAGACGAAGCACCGGTTTACAACGCTTCACACCTTTTGGGATTCTTTTCGATTTTCAACTCCGAAGCAATCCGCGATGCTAACCTGCTGAAAGGCTCCATTCCGGCTGAGTATGGCGGACGGGCATCGTCGGTTTTCGATATTAAAATGAAAGAGGGCAACCTGAAAGATTTTGGTGTTACAGGCAGTGTGGGGCTGATTTCATCGAACGTGGCAGTGGAAGGGCCTTTTGAAAAAGACCGCGGGTCGTTTATCATCAGTGGCCGCCGGACTTATGCCGACCTTTTTCTGGCATTCTCAGGCAAAGAAGAACTCAAAAACACCAGCCTTTATTTTTACGACCTGAACCTGAAAACCAATTACCGGATTAACGAAAATAACCGGATTTATCTTTCGGGATATTTTGGCCGTGATAATTTCGGGTTTAACAACGAGTTTGGTTTCGATTGGGGAAACATGACCAGTACTGTTCGTTGGAACCATAATTTTGGTGAAAAGCTGTTTTCAAATACCTCCCTGATTTTCAGTAAATATTCTTACGATGTGAATATTCTTGGCGACGCAAGTATCACAATCGGGTCACGGATTGATGATTTAAACCTGAAGCAGGATTTCACCTGGTATGTAAATCCGCTGAATATGGTGAAGTTTGGCGGAAATGTGATCTACCATAATATTCTGCCTGGCGAAATAAAAGCGTCAGAAAACTCGGGTGTGAACCCCGAAACAATAAAAGAAAGAAAAGCCATTGAATGGGCTGCCTATTTGTCGAATTCGCAACAACTGACAGAAAAGCTGAAATTGTATTATGGATTAAGGCTCGCATTGTTCAGCAACATCGGTCCGGGCGAATTTTATGAATTTAGCGAAACCGGGCAACTCTCAAAAACAACTAATATCGATGATTTTGAGTTTGTAAAAACACAAGGCGGCCTGGAACCGCGTTTGGGATTGAATTATATCATCAATTCAAAAAGTTCGGTAAAAACATCCTACAATCGAATTTATCAGTTTTTGCACCTGCTTTCAAACTCAACCACCACAACACCAACCGATTTGTGGCTGCCCAGCAGCAATAATGTAAAACCTCAGATTGCCGACCAGGTTTCTGCCGGTTATTTCAGAAACTTCAAAAACAACGAATTTGAGTCGTCGGTTGAAATTTATTACAAAGACCTGAAAAACCAGATCGACTACCGCAATGGCGCCGAACTGGTATTTAACTCGACTGTTGAAGCTGAATTGGTTTTTGGACGGGGCTGGGCTTATGGTGCTGAGTTTATGTTTAAACGCAATTTCGGGAAACTGAACGGATGGGTTAGTTACACGCTTTCGCGAACATTCAGGCAGTTTGAGGAGATTAATGACGGAAATCCTTTCCCGGCGCGGCAAGACAGGATTCACGATCTGGCACTGGTCGGTATTTATAACATTACCCCGAAACTCGATTTCTCTGCAACCTGGGTTTATTACACCGGGAACGCGGTTACATTTCCCAGCGGAAAATATGAGATTGATGGATTGACTGTAGCGTATTATACCGAAAGAAATGGTTACAGAATGCCACCCTACCACAGGCTCGATTTGTCGCTGACCTGGCAACGCAAAAAGACCCGAAAATTTGAATCGAGCTGGAATATTTCGGTGTACAATGCTTATGCCCGCGAGAATGCCTATTTTATTCAATTCAGGCAAAATGAAGAAAACCCGGATGTTACGGAGGCGGTTCAGTTTGCTATTTTTAAAGCCATTCCTTCTGTCAGTTATAAGTTTAAATTTTAAACCATGAACAAAATAAGCAAGGAAAAAACATCAGAAAACTTAAATTTGAAATTCACCGTGAATTTCCTTTTAATACTGATGCTAACAGGATGGTTTTTACCGGGGTGTGAAAAGGTGATTGATGTTGATTTAAACGAAGCTTCTCCTGCGCTGGTTATACAGGGAAACCTCAGCAGCGACCAGAAAGTGGCAGAGGTGAAACTTACAACGACCACCAGCTATTTCGATACTTTGTCGCCGGAAAAAGTATCGGGGGCAAAGGTTTCACTCGAGGATAATGACGGGAACAAAATAACCCTGAATGAAACGCTCAAGGGAGTTTACGCGGCATTTGGCCTTAGGCCGGTTTACAATATAAAATACCGGCTTACTGTTGAAACAAAAGATAAAATTTATCAGGCCGAATCGGTTTTAAACCCTCCGGTAAAGATTGATTCGGTTACCTGGGAGTACGACGAAGGAAAATCGTTTTTTGATGCCGGTTATTACCTGAATGTTTGGTTTTTCGATCCGCCTTCCATTCAAAATTATTACCGGATACAGGTTTACAGGAACGGCCTGCTTAAAAGAAGTATGGATGACCTGATTGTTTTTAACGACCGGTATGTTGACGGGAATAAGGTCAACATTTCGTTGTTTAATGACCCTTATTATCTGAATGATACTGTTCTTGTGCAACTAATTTCACTCGATAAAAATGCTTACGATTATTTTAATACCCTGGGTGAATTGATCAATACGAACCCGGGCTCGGCAGCACCTGCCAACCCGAATACCAACTTTTCAAATGGTGCCTTGGGGTATTTTTCAGCCTGGAGTTCCGATACTTTGGAGGTGATTATCAGGGAATAGAAAAGGGGCAATACGTTTAAAGGTAAATTGCCCCTTTTGATTTGGAACATAAAAAAATATTCATCTTCAAAAAACTAATTGTCAAGGTTGCACTTCCTTTAGCAGGCGGTGTTCTTAGCCGGGGCTTTTTCAAGTTTTAGTAAATTCAGCTTTTCAATCATTCCCCAAAATCTCGGTCATCGAGGCTCAGT